>JBQCHN010000414.1:0-66854 GCA_051954615.1 Mesorhizobium sp.
ATCCATGCTGACGGAAGGCGTGACCTGGGTGATGACCGGTATCGGCATCGGCATGGCGTTCGGCGCGTTCGCGTCCGGCTGGGTCGTGGACAACTACGGGCCGCAGAACGGCTTCTGGGTTTCGGTGGTGGCCGGTGCCGCTGCCGCCCTGACCGTCGGTCTCGGTCAGGCAAGCCTGTCAGGGATGACCGGCAGCAGGGTGGCCGGATTCCAACCCGCGGAATAGCTGGCCCATCTCGGCCCGAACACGTCGGGCCGGGATGTCCAGGAAAGCGCACATCGCAACCGCTCCCGGTCGATCCAGCGGCCTAAACCAGGTCAACTCTTTTAATTTTCGCTGGGATGACTTGATGGTAGCGGAGGAGCGTTCAGGTCAATTCAAACACACCTCGTGATACCGTTCAAATTTGTCGCATCTGCTTGATAAGAAAGGGAAATCTAGATTTCAATACCATTGTGAAGTTTTGAATCTCGACTCAAAATTTGCCTCGGTTGAGAACATCGATCATCTCTGGTTGTCATATAAATTTAACTACCAGTCGCGAATTCTGATGTGTCAGCGAAAGAGGCAGTTGGGTCATCGCCCTTGTATTCCAATTGGCGGACCATTGCCTCCAAATAGCCGAAACCGACAAAGTCCCAAACGGCCGGAATCCGGAGTTGAGATGTTCAGACGATTCATGGGACGACGGGGACGAAGCCCTTTCGGATATTCCGGGAGTTCTGATCGTGGGCCGCGCCGGGCCGGCAAGACTACGATCGCACAAACTGGCTTAAGGGCATATTCTACATGCACCGAGATACAGCGTATTCTCGATTTTGCGGAGCCGAGCGGGATCTGAACCGCACCTACCGTACATTGAACGTGGCCTTCGCAATGAAGAAAGGACCACGAATCCCACTCACGTTAGAACCTCACGCTGAGGTCAGCCTTGAAGCCGTTGTGCGTAACGTCGCTCCCGAACTGGCCCTGATAGGCGAAGCCGAGAGTAGCGGCTTCGGTGAGGTTGAGGTCGAGCCCGGCCTCGATGAGCGCGGCATCCTTCGCGATCGGCACGCCGGCGACGTTGAAAGCGTCGCCAGTGGCAAAGGCATGGGCTGAGATCGGCGTCACGTCGCCGAACGCATGGCGCCAGCCGAGCGTGCCGCGTGCCGTCGCCTTCATGCCGCCGAGATCGAAGGCCGAGGAGAGATGCAGCCCGAGCGTGGTGAAGGTCGCCTCGGCGGTCTCGCCACGGACATCCAGCGCCGCTGCACCGCCCTTCTCCGTAAAGTCGTCGGTTGTGAGGTTGACATGGGCCAGATTGGCGAAGGGCTCGATGGACACGGCGCCCAGGCCGATTCTGTAGCCGGCCTCGCCGAACGCCTGGAAAGTACCGGCGCTGTAGTCGCCCGTCAGCCTGTCGCGGAAACCGGGAAAGGCGACGGAGCGGCCCGTCTCGATGTCGTGCCAGGTATAGGCAAGGCCGCCGCTCAGGCGCAGCGCGTCCCACCTACCGCCCGCATAGAGGCCGAGATGGTAATTGTCGCTCGAGCCGGAAGAAGCTCGGGCGTCGGCGTCAAAGGTGGAACGGCTGTAGCCGGCAAGCAAGCCGAAGCGGATGCCCGAAGCGACCTCGCCATCGATGCCGGCGAGGAAGCCGCCGGTGGCGGTGTCCATGGCCGCCGCATTGCCGTCACCATCGAAGGAACCCCATGAACCGAAGGCGTGGCCCCAGGCGACCGGCCCGGCGCTGTCGGGGGCGGCGAGCCGCGGACCGTCCTCGCCATAAGCCATGACCGGTAGGGCAGACGCGGACGTGTCGCCGAAGGCCGAGCGGATGCGGTCGTTCACCGCATCGCGGACGAAATGGCTGTCCTCGATCAAGGCCGACTTGGCGGAGGCGTAGATTTCGCCCGACAGTGCGTCGAGCGCTATACGGGCACTCCCGGCATCAGGAAGGGCTGCGACCGCGTCATAGACGGGATTGCCGCCGCCGGTGCTTTCCAGGCCGTCGCCGGTCGAGCACTGGTTGAAGGTCATCGCCACGTCGCAAAAGGCCACCCCGTTGCGCGCGGCGTCGATGTAGACGTGGTTGGCGTCATAGGCGAGCGCAAGGTCGACGAAGGGCATGTTCTGGTCGAGCGCATCGAAGGTTCCCGTCACTCCGCCGCCAGCGCCGACAATGGTCCAACGGCTGCCTGGCGTATACACGCCGGCCGCCTTGAGCGCATGGATGGTGCCGCCGCCGATTGTCGCCTTGCCTGAGGCGTCGATCAGATCGCCATCGAGCGCCGGATTGATCTCTGCCAGATAGGTCGAGCCGGCGTCGAAAGCGATGTCGCCCCTGATGGTCAGCGTACCGATCGAATTGCCCGGCGCGATCGTGCCGCCGGACGCGATCGTCGTCGATCCGACCGTGCCGATGCCGCCGAGCGTGCCACCATCGTTGACCAGGACGCCGCCGGCGAGGCTCGCCGTCGCGTGGTCGGCGTCGCCGACCACGAGCTTGCCGCCGTCGACGCTCGTCAGGCCGGTAAAGGCGTTGACACCGTTCAGCGTCAGCGCTCCGGCGCCGGTCTTGACGAGGCTGCCGCCTGGCCCCTGGATGACGCCGCCGATCGTGTCGTCCTTGCCGAGTCCGCCGAGCGTCAGCGTCTTCGAACCGAGGAAGACCTCGCCGTCTCCCGACAGCGAGCCGATGCCGATGCCGCTGCTTGTCAGTTCGTAGATATTCAGCTGTCCGCTGGCATTGTTGACGATCGTCGCGTCATCGGCGGAGTTGCCGCCGCGAAAGCTCGTGCTGCCGCTGTTCGTTATGGTGGCGGTGCCGGCCGTCGCATTGCCGTGGAACTCGAGTCGGCCGGTCCTCGCAATCGCGATTTTCGACGTGCCGGCGGTCGATTCCTCGTTGAACGAAAGAGCGCCACCGGACCTGATCGTAGCGTTCCCGGCCGAGGCGCGATCATACAGGTAGATACGCCCGCCATTGTCGATGATGGCCGATCCGGCGGATGCATCGTCATGGAAAGACAGCGTGTCTTCCGCGCCGGGAGCGACGCCGACCGCTATCGCCAGCGAACCGGCATTGGCCGTTCCATTGAACCGCAGTTCCGCCCCGCTGCCGGAAGTGCCTGCAACCACTACCGGCCCGGTGCCGAGCGCGCCTGTGGTCATGGCCGTGAGCGCGCCCCCGGAAATCGTGGTGCCGCCGCCATAGCTGTTGGCGCCGGAGAGCCTCAGCGTTCCGGCGCCACTCTTGGTCAGCGCGCCATTGCCTGTGAGGCTTTGTGAAACCGTGAAGACGTTGGAGAGACTGTCGATGTCGAAGCCGCCGCCGGCCCTGCCCCAGACGATGTCACGCGCGGTCGACCTGAATGTGTTGTCTGTCACCCGCAACATACCACCGTCGAACGTCAGCGCACCGGAAGCCGCGCCGAGATTGGCGTCGGACGAAACGGAAAGCCTGCCGCCAAGAAGTTGCGTGCCCCCGGTGTAAGTGTTGATGCCCGACAAGGTCAGCGTTCTGCCGGCGCTGTCGAACAGCAGGCGGCCGGCGCCCGAAATGACGTTGGAGATCGTCGCATCCCCGCTCGTGACGAATTCGAGATCTCCAGCGGCAACATTGATGCCGCCCGTCATCTGAGATGTTACGCTGGACAAGCTTATAACATTCGAACCGCTCGTGAGATTCACGGCAAAGCCGTTGCTGGCCGCGCCCGCGCCTATACCACCCGAAACGCTGCCGGTTGCACCCATCGTAATTGTCAGGCCGGCGCCTTCGATGCCGACCCCGCCCGCGCCGCCGAGGGCGACATCCGCACCCCCACCCCTGCCTCCGTCACCGCCGGCCACGGCAGCATTAACGGTGATCGAACCGCCGCCCTGAAACACGATGCCTGCGCCACCCGCACCGCCGAAGGCGTCGCTGCTATCGGCACCAAGACCATTGCCGCCATTTCCGCCCACGCCGCCGGTCACATCGGCACCGACTACGCCATGGCTTTCCGCACCGAAAAAGACGCCCATGCCGCCAATGCCGCCGGCACCAGCGATGCCGCCGCTGGTGCTGCGGCTATCGCCGCCATTGCCGCCCAAGCCCCCGGTTATCGTCCCGCGGTTGGTCAACTGACCATCGTCGATAGTAACGCCGGCACCGCCCGCGCCACCGACGCCGCCATCGCCGCTGATGCCGGTACCGCCGGTGCCACCGGTGTTGCCCTCGATCATGCCGTTGTTGATCAGGATGCCGGACCCGAGAACGACACCGATGCCACCCAGGCCGCCGTTGCCGCCACTATCGGTGCCGGCGCCGGCGCCGGCGGCGGTACCGGCACTGATGATGTTGTTATTGGTCAGCGTGCCGGAGCCGAGAACGACGCCATTGCCGCCATTTCCGCCGTTGCCGCCGATGACGCCTCCGGTGCCAATGCTCCCGATCTGGCCGTAGATCGTGCCGTCATTGACCAGGTCGCCGGAACCCAGCCAGATGCCGTTTCCGCCAATGCCGCCATTCCCTCCGTTGCCGCCAGCGCCTGCGGCACCGCCCCATCCGGCAATACCGCCCTTCACGAAACCGTCGACAATCTCGAGTGATTGAAGACTGTCGATATGCAGTCCGTCCCCGCCCCAGCCTCCGTCGCCGCCATCGGCCCCGGCGGCACCATCGGCGCCGTTGGCGCCATCGCCGCCGCTAATGTTCCCGCTTCCGACGACCTTGATCCGCACCGCCCCTCCCGAATCGACGGGGAAGGTCAAAGTACGCCCGTTTCCGCCTGGGATATCGCCATCCTGGGCCTTGAGCATAAAGCCGTCGGCATCGATGGTTATCGAGCGCCCGATCGTCGGGAGTGTAGCAGGATCGAGCGTAATGTTACCCGTCAGCGTGATTGTCGACGTGGGATCGATATCCGAATTCGCGTCTTGAATTGCCTGCCGCAGGCTGGCGTCGTCATTGGCGGCGAACTCGCCTGCCGACGCAGCGCCCGTCCCGACGCCCAATCCAGGCACAATAAAGGAAATTGCCACAGTTCCAGCCAGCGCCGTGGAGCACAGAAGCGCCAGCATGCGCGCCTGCGAGTGGAGTTTGTGTCTCGAGACGACCGGCATGAGGCCCCCGCATGTCTGTGCCGGCCATCGGATGGCCCGCGGCAATGCGGCGGCAAGCGATACAAGGCTCGCCGGCGATGCCTCCTCGTGGCTTCGCCGATCGGCTTCCCTCCAGCCCTTTGCACGCATGGCGGCGCGCGCCGCCATGCGGAAGAACCACCGCATCAAGTCCGCACGAGCTTAATGTCGGGACGCGCAGTCGTTCCACAGATCAATTCCACTCAATTCTGACCAATTCTTGCAAGGATGGGCGATGCTTGCGTGCCCGGCTAACACCTGCAAAATTCAGTTTCGAATCTGCTTGGGGTCGTGGCTGGGGGCCCGGTGTGAAAGCGCGGGGATGCTTGATCTCAGAACCGTACTGGTTGTCGCGCTGGCGACGGCGAGCCTACAGGCGCTCGCCTGGATTTTTGCCTGGCGGGCGTGGAGCCATCTGTACGAACTCAAATTCCTGGCGGCAGGTTTCGCCGCCATAGCCGTCGGTCTCTTCCTGATGATCGTGCGCGGCGCGGAGCCGGCTGCCTTCGCCATCATGCTGCACAACACCGTCATCAAGCTCGGCCTGGTCCTGCTCGCCGAAGGCCTTGCCCGCTTCCTGGGGCAGCCGCGCTATACCTGGATCGGCGTTTCGCTGCTGATCTTCCAGGTCGTCACATGGAGCGCCGCCGTCGTCTTCGACCCCGGCAACCTCGCCATCCGCATCCACACCTCGACCTTCTTCACCGTGGTCATGATGTCGGTGATGTGTCTCGGCCTCGCCCGCGACCGGACGCAGCCGGCATTGCTGCGCTGGATCACGGTCGCCGTCCTTGCCGAATACATGATCGCCAGCCTCGCCCAGAGCCTCATCGAGTTCCGGTTGCCGGCCGACTTCCAGAGCGCCCCGGTGCTCGCCGACAGGAACGCCTGGTATCTGCTGCAAGGCACGCTGTTCCTGATCGCCTTCTTCGCCTGCATGTTGTTCATGGTCAGCTCGCGGCTGTCAGCCGACCTGCGGGAGAAGAACGAGGCGCTGGTGCGGGAAGTCGAGGAACGGCGCCGGCTGGAAAGCCAGTTGAACGAAAGCCTCGAAGCCGAACGGGCATTGCGCGACGAGCAGGCGGACTTCATGCGCGTCGTCAGCCATGAATTCCGTACGCCGCTGGCGGTGATCCGCAATGCGGTCGAAATGATCGGCCTTGTCGGCGACAGATCGCCGGAAGCGACGCGCGAGCGGCTCTCCGGCATTAGCGAGGCGCTCAACCGCCTGTTTTCCCTCATCAACCGTTTCATGACGATCGATCGCGAAAGTGGCTTTCAACCGGAAGCGACGCGGCTCGGCGCGCTGATTGCGGACGTCCAGCTGCATTTCGACATGACTGCCCACAGCCATCGTCTCAACTTCGCCGTGGAAGACGAAGCTGCTCCCCTCCACGTCGATCCCGACATGCTGGCGACGGTCGCCATCAACCTGATCGACAACGCACTCAAATATTCGCCGGACGACCAGCCGGTCCGCGTCGGGGTCCGAAAGGCCCGTGGATTCCTCGTCATCGACGTCCGCGACCGCGGCATAGGCATTCCGGACGGCGAGGGCCACAGGATCGGACGCCGCTTCTTCCGCGCATCCAACGCCAAGGCGATTGCGGGCACGGGCCTCGGGCTCTACTCGGCACGCAGGCTGCTCGCCTATCACGGCGGCACGCTGCAACTCGTTTCGAACGGCGGACGGGGAACGGCGGCCATCGCGCGCGTGCCCTTGCCGAAAACCACCGCCGGGTCCATCCAGCCGCAAAAGGAGGTCGCAGTTTGACGCATGTCCTGATCGTCGAGGACGAACCCCGGCTGCGCAAGGACCTGGCCGATTTCCTGGAGTTGAAGGGCTTTACGACCAAAGGCGTCGCGACGGCGCGGGACATGCGGCAGGCGCTTGCCGGCGGCAATGCGCCCTCGGTCGTCATCCTCGACGTCGGCCTGCCGGACGGAAACGGCTTCGATCTGGCCGGCGAAATCCGCCAGGCCCATTCCTGCGGCATCATCATGCTCACGGCGCTGGGCGACAGCGACGACCGCATCCGCGGCTTCGAGAGCGGTGCCGACATCTATCTCGTCAAGGACAGCACATTGCGCGAGGTCGAGGCCGCGATCCGCAGTCTGCTGCGGCGAACCGGGAACCTACCTCACACAGCGGCCGACCACGACGATCAGTGGATACTCGACAGCACGAACTGGATGCTGACCGCTCCCAATCAGCATGCGCTCAGGCTGACCGCGACGGAATTCGCCTTCATGAACGTGTTGTGCAAATGCTGCGGCGAGGTATGCCAACGCGAGGGATTGATGGAGTTGCTCACACGCCCCAAGTCCAGCTTCGATAGTCGGCACCTTGATGCCGTCGTCAGCCGCCTGCGTCGCAAAATCGAGCTTCATTCAAAACTGCCGGCCCCAATCAAGGCGGTTTACGGCGTCGGTTACACATTCACGGCGACTGCCATCGTGCAATAAGCATCCATCTAACGGCACCCCCGGGTTTTCCAGAATCGCGTCATCTGCAACCATGATCAGTATACTGGCTGATCCTGGGATCGAAATTCCGATCGAGATTGCGCAAGGCGCATACGTCACGTTGTAGAAGCCCACTGCCGAAAAATATCAAGCACGCGTCAACCCTCTGGAAATTCCGCCGTTGCCAGATAAGCTCGGGATACTCACCGTGTCATAGTTGTGGAATTTCTCTCCTACGATGCTGCCAAAGCTTGCTATGATGGCCCTGCCTATCAGAGCGTTTGCGCGACGCGCTGAAGCATTGCTTCAGGCTCCACATGTTTCGAGCTGCGGTGCATTTTCGCGGCCACCGATGAGCACCATGCCAAAACCTGCGGCCGCCAGTAGGCCACCGGCGATGGGGACGGCCGCATAGCCGAGACCCATGCTGATAACCGCCGCACCGATCGCGGCGCCCAGCGCATTGCCGAGGTTGAAGGCCCCGACATTGATGGAGGAAGCCAGCCCCGGCGCTTCCGAGGCCGCCTGCATCACCCGCATCTGTACGGGCGGAACGATTGCGAATGCCGCCGCACCCCAGAAGAGCAGGCCGATGGCCGCCCCCGCATGGCTGGCGAATGCCAGCGGCAGGACGAGCATGATCGCGGCCAGCGCCGCGAGGAATATCTTGGTGGCACCGTCAAGAGACCAGTCGGCCAGCCGCCCGCCCAGAAGGTTGCCGAAGGTGAAGCCCGTGCCTATCAGCACCAGCCCCAGTGTTACGAAGCCGGCGGAGGCGCCCGTCAGCGTCGCCAGCGTCGGGGCGACATAGGTGTAGAGCGTGAACATGGCGCCGGCACCCATGACAGTGGTAGCCATGGCAAGCAGCACGGCGGGCCGGGCAAGCACGAGAAGTTCGCGCTTCACATCGGGCATGGCGCCGCGCTCTCCCTTCGGCAGGGCAACCCACAGCGCCGCGATCGCGGCGATGCCGATCAGCGCCGTCCCGGCGAAAGCCATCCGCCAGCCGATCTGCTGGCCGACCCAGGTAGCCGCCGGCACGCCGCCGATATTGGCGATGGTCAGCCCCATGAACATGGCGGCGACCGCACTTGCCTGCTTATCCTTCGGCACCACGCTCGCCGCCACCACCGCGCCGAGGCCAAAGAAGGCACCATGGTTGAGACTGGTGACCAGCCGGGCGACCAGCAGCGTGAAGTAGCCCGGCGCCATCGCCGACATGAGATTGCCGATGGTGAAGATGCCCATTAGCAGCATCAGCGCCGTGCGCTTGCCGAAGCGGCTGAAGGCGAGTGTCATGATCGGCGCCCCGGCCATAACGCCGATCGCATAGGCGCTGATGAGAAGCCCTGCCGTCGGGATCGACACATCGACACCCTGGGCGATGACGGGGAGAAGCCCCATCGGCGAGAATTCGGTTGTGCCGATGCCGAATGCCCCGATCGCAAGAGCGAGAAGCGCCCAGCGAGCATGAGAGGATATTCCGGCCGGTGCGGCCTCTGGCGTCTGTACGTCCATAATGAGGGCTCCTCAAGGTATTCCGTAGCGAGGCGGGATCGCCTGGCGATGTGAATAATGCGGCTAACACGATTGCATTGTGCGTGATCCGGGCCAGACCGCTGCCTGACTTCAGGCAGGCCTCAGGCGTCCCACTCCGGCGCGAGGCCGGCGGGGCTGACGATTCGGCCATCTGACCTAGCCAGCTTGGCTATGGCGGCCATGTCGGCCTCGTCCAGGACGAAATCGAAGATCGCGATGTTCTCCTTGACCCGCTCGGGCTTGGCTGTCTTGGACAGGGTGATGTGGCCCTGCTGCACCAGCCAACGCAGACCGACCTGCGCGGCGCTCTTGCCGTATTTGGCGCCGATCTCTTGCAGCACCGGGTCCATCGGCACCGCGCCGTCGGCCATACCGTAATAAGCGGTGAGAGCAACACCCGCTGCCTTCGCCGCGGCGGCGAGCCCATGCTGGGGCAGATAGGGATGCAGCTCGACCTGGTTGGTTACGATGGGTGTGCTGGAGCGCGCCACTGACTCCCGCATCTGCGCGATGTTCTGGTTGGAGACGCCTACAAATTTGGTCTTGCCAGCGACCTGAACGGCGTTGAGCATCTCGATCTGTGCTGCTACCGGCACCTTGTCCGCCGGCCAGTGCAGGAGAAGCAGATCGACCTGGTCCACTTTCAGCTTGTCGAGGCTCTCGTCGACCGAGGCCGCGAAGCTGTCGGGGCTGTACTTGTCGACCCAGACTTTTGTGGTCAGGAACAGATCGTCGCGGCGGGCGCCGGCACGGGCAAGTGCGCGGCCGAGCGCGGCTTCGTTGCCGTAGATCTGCGCGGTGTCGAAATGGATAAAGCCCGCCTCGAGCGCGGCCGGGATGACACGCTCCACCTCTTCATCTGACATGCGGAACACACCAAAACCGAGGGCAGGGATGGTCGCGCCATGCGCGGTAACGGTTTGCATCGAAATCTCCTTCTGGAAGCGTCCAATTCGCGTACGCCTCCAAAAACCGCATTTCACTTTCGGGGGACATACTTCATTCGTGGGCATGAGATAGGTCATCGCCCGGAACTTGATAATCCGTCCGGTTTCCACTTCATCTGTGAAACGAAATCAAAGACAATGCGGTGATGGACAATCGTGCAGGCGAGATGCAGGTGTTCCTGCGGGTGGTGGAGGCGGGCAGCTTTTCGGAGGCGGCACGCTTGCTGCGTATGACGCCATCGACGGTCAGCAAGCTCGTTTCGCGCATCGAGACCCGGCTCGGCGTTCGCCTCATCGAACGATCCACAAGACGGCTGTCGCTGACAGCGGAAGGACAGATCTATTACGAACGCAGCCAGGTCCTGCTGCAGGATCTAGACGAGGTCGAACGGGAACTGGCTCAGGGGGCCGCTACAACCGGCGGCACGGTGCGGGTCAACATTTCTGTCGCGCTGGGCGTGCTGGGGTTGGAGCCGATCCTGCCGGATTTCTGGCGCACCTATCCCAACGTCACGGTCGACCTTTCGCTGTCGGACGAGATCGTCGACCTTTATCTCGACCGCACTGACATCGCGTTCCGGGTAGGCCCCCTGACCGATTCCGGCATGGTTGCGCGCCGGATCGGCGTGGCGCGGCGCAAGATCGTGGCTTCGCCCGCCTATCTCGAACGGCACGGCATCCCGATCACCGTCGACGATCTCGCGCGGCACAATTGCCTGGGCTTCAACTTCCGACGTGCCGCTCCGGTGTGGCCGATCAAGGAAAGCGGACGCATCGTCGACCGCGCGGTAAAGGGCTCGCTGCTGGCCAACAACGGCGAGACGGTACGCCGCATGGCGCTCGCGGGCGTAGGGCTCGCGCGCATGGGCGACTATCACGTGCGGGCCGATCTTACCTCCGGCCACCTGGTGGAGGTAATGGCCGACGTGATCGCATCGGACGAGGAGCAGATACACGCCGTCTTCCTCGGGGGAGCAAGGATGCCGCAGCGCGTGCGCGTGTTCCTCGATTTCGTAGTGCCGCAGCTGCAGCAATTCCTTGACGGCAGCTCGCACGAAAGATGAGAGGTCGCCGGCGATCCGCTTACTGATGACCTGATCGCCGCGATGTTTCTTCCGGAGAAGTGTGCCGCGGAATCCGCGCCTTTAATGTCTGCTTTTGATAGCCGTAGTGAATTCGTCAATCTCCGGCCTGCGACGCATTGCAGTTGAAGTGCTGCGGCAGCCGAGCGGCCGGTTCTCCAACTTCAGCGCACAAAGCGGTCAGATGACTCTGCAGCGTCAGATTTTCAGTTCGTTCTTGGTTTCTGCCAACACGATGGGTACGTCTCCAATCAGATGGGAAGCTGCTTGGCCGCTTTCCAATCGGTCGGCGAAAAACAGCCTTCATTCGGCCTCCATGAAGTCGAAGGGTTTTGTTGGGACGAACTGGCTCGATGCCTCGCCGGCAAGGATGCGGGCCATATCCACCCCGAGATCCAACTTGCGGACATGCGCGCCTTCGGAGAAGTCGAGCTTCTTCAAATCCACCCAGAAAACGTTGGGTGACGTTGCCGATTCGCCAAAGAAAACCATGCTCTTCTGATCCGCAACCACGCGCCAGCGGGTCGTGGAAAGGTTCGGCGCCTCCGGAATGCTGACGCCATAGGGCGCTGAAGCGTTGCGGATAACGCTGAACACGGCGGCGGCGGCAATCCGGGGATCGTCGCTCTGGGTCACCGCGTTGATATAGAAGCCGGCGCGCGCGAAACGATCTTCCGAGCGGCCGCTGCCGGGAAGGAATTTGAGCGGATCGACGGCGCTCCAGTATCTCTGATTGGCGAGCTGGTCGTCATAGGGCGGGTCGTTCGTCACCACCTGATATGAGCGGTCGTGATGGATGCTCAGCTTTCCATCGATCCACTCCAGAACGGCGCTGTCGCCGGTCGGATCGGAGAGTGTCAGATGCAGCGGCGCGAGGCTGCCGGGACGGCCGGGCACCTCGCCGCTCACCACCTGCACGGGATGACTGCGCGTGTATTCGACCGCTTCCGAAACCGTTGCGAACTGATCGAGGTAGAACTGCGCCCAGATCGACAGCGACATGCGAGGCGTCTGCCCGTCGTCCTCCGGAAAGGCCGTTGCGTTCAGCCATAGCAGGCTGGCGTTGAGGCCGGCTTCGTTCATGCCGTCGACCGTCGAGATGTCATAGCCGGAAACGGCCAGGCTGCCATATTTCGATGTCCATTCCAGCGAGCGCGAACCGGCGGCCCCGCTGCGCTTCATCCCGCGCGGAAAGACCCAGAAATTGCTGACCATCGGGTCCTTGAAGTCCATGTTGCGGCCAGTGAGGGTTCGTCCCTCCGGTCCGTGATAGACGACGCGCGTGCAGGCCTGGGCGTCGGCGGCCAGCAGCGCCGTGGCGGCGGTCAAAGCGGTGAGAAGGCGTGTTAATCGGGACATATCGAACACCTGAGAGGATTGAGAGAAGCAGAAGCTAATCAAAAGCGGTAGGTCATGCCGAGAACAGGGCCGCTGAGGCGCGTGTCGTAGACGTGCCCGCCGTGATCGTAATCGACGTCGAGCACCTTGTAGCCTACGGACGCGGAAAGGCGATCGCTGAAGACGTAATTGGCGGTAGCGAGCGCCGACCAGGTGAGATCGGAACCGGCGCCGAAGCCGCCGATGTCGAATTGCCCCTGAAGCGAGAGCTTTTCCGTCAGCGGCAGGAAGGCGCGCAGGCCGACCAGCGGATCGACCCAGCCGAAGCTTTCGCCGTAGCTGACGGACCCGCTCATGCCGCCGAGGCTCCCGGTCAGCTCCACGTCGTTGGAAACGTGCCAGAAGCGTGCGCCGCCAAGGGCGTCGAGAGTGAATTGCGGCGTGTCGATGACCCGGTAGCCGCCCATCAATGTCGCCGTGAACTGTTTCGTGTCGACCTTGGCGTCGATGCTGCCGCCCGGCGGTATTACGCCGACGCCGGGAATGGCCAATGCCGGCAGCGGCCCGGTATTATGACCGTCCGTCGTATCGACATACATGATGTCGCCCGAGAAGACGAAGCGGTCGTAGCGCCCCCAAATGTTGACGAAGCCGCCGAAGTTCAGGTCGTCCATGACGTCGGAGAACGACTTTTCGATGCCGATCGTCGGGCCGCGCCGGAACGGCGAAATATGCCCCTTGAGGCCGGCCGCCCACATATAGGGCGTGACCTGCAATGCCCAGTTCGGCGATTCCGCCGGAGCGGCGGCTTCCGGCGCCTCCGGCACTGCGTCCGCGCTATGCGCGGAATGAGCGCCGCAGAGGGATAAGGCAACAACGATACCGGCATACCAGGGCGACACAACCTCGCCGATGCCGGTGACAATCTGCCTCCGTTGAGGACCGTGACAGGTGGGCAGATCTTGAGACTTTTTACCAGATCGAAATAGCATGATGCGCCCCTCTTTCTGTAACAATGGTGAGGCCGTTGATCGTTCGCAAGGCGACGACCAACCGTCCCGGTTTCTTGGCGATCTCATGATCGGCCATGGAAGCCGTTCGGCGGCCTGCGCCAGAAGGCCGTGCGGTTTCATCGTGCCACTCCGTCAGCGCGGCTGCGGGCGGGGCGGACGAGTCCGATGATGAGGCGGCCGCGGCTGATGCGGCTTCCAGTGCGGCGGCCGGGGATGCTGATATCTTATGATCGGCAACCTGATGTGGGGGCCGACAACGATCAGCGGACGACGTTGGTTCTGATAGATCGCCTGCAGATAGTCGCTGGAAGCCCAGCCACGCCGGCCGGCGAAACTCACGTCGCACCAGCTGTAGCCGCTGAGACATCCACGGATGGTAACGGCGGCTCCCGCCGGGATGGTCGCGATCCGGGCATATCCGGTGCCTGGACCGCTGCGCATGTTTACGTTGCCGGTGGCATAGGCGTTGGCCGCCTCTGCCAACGATGGCGCTGAAATTCCAAAAACAAACGCAAAGGCGCTGGCAACAATTTTCAACCGCATCGTCAATTCTCCTCTTGCCGCCGCTCGCGAACGAGGACGGCACTTGGCTGTTACGTCATTCGGTTCTTGAGATCGTCGCGGATTTCGCCCATTTGCCGGCCGCTCCTCGATGGGCCGCAATTTCATGAAAGTCTTTGCAGAATCGATGACCTGCTGAAATTGGCCGATCACCATTTCACGTTGAGCCCGAGATTGCCTTCCCATATCCGTTTCTTTTCACCGCCGAGATTGGTGGTGTAGTCGGCGGTTATGAAAAGGCTCAAATCTTTTGTCAGACTGGCAACGATGCCGCCGCCGATTTCGAGCGAGGTGCCGTCGGTTTCCGTGACGATCGGGTCGCCGTCGAAACGAACCGTCTGATCGGCGGAAAAGTCATGCCAGATATTGGCCTTGAGGTAAGGTTGCAGCGTCCCGCTGCCGGTTTCGTACTTGCCTTGCAGCCGGAACCCGAGGCGTCCCCTGACCGCATCCTCGCTGTCGAAGGAGACGGTCGAGAAGCTGTCTTTCCGGTTGTCGAGCGACAGATGGTTCCAGATGATCTGGCCCTGCGGTTCGAGCGTCCACTGGTCGGTCAAAACAATGGGATACCCGCCTTCCAGCGAAGCCGTCACGGCTGTGCCGCCGACGTCGATCCTCTCGCCCGCGTTGGAGGATACGTCGCCGTCGAACCAAGTCCCCATGAGGACCCCGTCGAGATACCAGCCTCCCGGCCCGATATGGGTCCAGTAACCGCCGAAGCTGGTGCCGCTGAAATCGAGATCGCCGACAGCGAGATCGTTCCAGCCGAGCGCCTGTCCCGTTATATCGCCGTCCATGTGGGCATAGGCAACGAACAGGCCGAAGCGGTCGACATGACCGCTTTCGCTCGCGCGCCCAAACAGGTCCTGGCCCGCCTGGAACCCGAAGAGGTTGCCGTCGAAGCTCGGATCGACGGTACCGCTCCATTTCATTTCGATGTCCTGACCGAAGATACGGCCCCATGTTGCCGGTAGATAGCCGGCGCCATCGAGCAGGATTTGCTCGCCGCGCCGCTCATGGAAGGTGCCGAGCGTCGAGAAGGCCATGGTGCTCGCGACGGGAAGCACGACGGAATAGGCCGGCACCTCGATGCGATAGAGTGGAATCGCGTCCGCAATAACCGGCGTCGCCCCTGGCGTGGGCGGCGCGGCCGTCGGGCTCGATACACGCGCAGACGCGGTCGGCGGCGTCGGTGGCGGCGGCAGCGGCGCGGCATCCTCCGCGGGCGGTGGCGGTGGCGGGGCTTCAGGCTCCGGAGCGCCAACATCGACCGGCGGGGCGGTATCGACAGGGTCGGTGGCCGGGTCGCCATCCGTTGGCAACGGAACCGGAGGTAAGTCCGATGGCGGCGGCGGCAGCACGAGCACGGGTTCTTCCGGCAGTACCTCCGCCGTGCCGGGTGAACCCGGATCAGGCGCCGGCGCAGGCGCAGGAGACGGCGATTCCGGTGACGTCACCAGTGTGGAGCGCAGATACCAGTTTTCTTCCGTATTGGCCGAGACGCCGCCCTTGAAGAGATAATATTCGTATGCGCCGGCGGCGACGCGGTTGTTGAGGGCGAAGGCGCCGCTGTCGGTGGTGGCGCCGGCGGTAGCCTGCACCACCATGATGCCGTCCAGTACCGTGCTAGCGCCCGCACCGCCGGCGTTGAAGACGGCAAGGCCGGTCGTGCCGCTGGCCGTGCCGCCGTCGATCACCAATTTGTCGGAGATAGAGGAATCGTTGCCGAGAACGGTATTCAGCAACACTTCGCCGCCTTGGCCGACATAATTGCCGTGGACCGTGAAGGTATCGCCGGCACCGCCGCCGCCGTTGAGCAGGTCGATGCGGCCGGCATTGTCGACATTGGCAAGCTGCGCGCTGTCGAAGGCTGCGACCGCGCCATTCTGGCCGCCGCCGAAGACGACGCTGGCGGCGTCGATGGAGAGGGTGCCCGTCTCCGTTCCGGCGTCGCCCAGCGTCATTGTTCCATCGAAAACGAGCCGGCTGTCATTGGTGAGATCGACCGTTTCCCATCTGTCGAAACGCGCGACATTGCCCGTCTTGACGTTATCGAAGGTGAGGGCGTCGGTGCCGAGGCCGCCGGTGAGCCGGGGCACCGCCCCGATATTGGCGTCCGTCAGGTTGGCGAGCCTCGCAACGTCGTCGTCACCGCCGAGATCCACCATGCCATAGATGATGCCGCCGCCATCCCAAGTGAACGTGTCTTCGCCCACGCTCATGCGGACTTCGCCGCCGACCGTGCCGCCGGTGACGGTCACTCTGTCGGCGCCGCCGCTGACGCTGATATTGCCGCCGATCGTGCCGTTGGACAGTATGATGGTGTCATTGCCGAAGCCGGCAACGAGATTCTTGTCGATCGTGCCGCCGGACATGTCGAAAGTATTGTCGTCGAGCTTCAGGTTGACCCTGCCGATGCGTCCTCCGGTCATGACCGCATGGTCGCCATCGTCGAAGGCGTCGATGATGCGTCCGCCCGACATGAAGAAGGTGTCGAGATTGTCGCCCTGGTTGAGCGATTGAATGACACCGCCGGTCATCCGGAAATCGTCTCTACCACTGCCTTGCTGGACATTGCCGGTTACGCTGCCGCCGGAAATCACGAATGAATCGGCGCCGTCGCCCTGATCCACCGCGCCCATGACGACGCCGCCCAGAACGACCATCGTATCGTCGCCTGCGCCGAGGTCAACCACAACGGCGCCAGTTCCTTCAAGCGATCCGCTCCGCATCGTCAGCCGGTCGTTACCAGCCCCGAGATCGACGGCCGGACCGGAACCGCTGATGATCGACCCGGCGTTGTCCACGGTATCGTTGCCGGCAAGGCCGAGAACGGCGATGGCCTGCTGGCTCCTCAGGGTGCCGGTGGCGGTGTTGACGAGTGTGTTGCTCTCGCCAGCCGCCGCATCGATCAGCGCCGCATTGCCGGTTGCGCCTTGCGCCTCCGCCACGCCGCTGTTCATGACCGAATTGCCGGTCCCGTTGATGTATATCGCCGCCCCATTGGGCCCGAGAGCCGTCAACGTCTTCGAGTTCGTGGCTTCATTGTCGCTGCCTTCTATGTCGAGGGCGTTTGAATCGAGCCCATTGACGGTGACAGTGCCCGAATTCACCAGCGTGTTATTGTTCCCGTCCACCGCCATACCGTCGCTGTCCTGATTGGCGGCCGGCGGCGGGTTGGTTGTGATGGTTCCTGTGTTTACAAGCCGGTGCCCCGATCCGATCGCATCCATGCCGTCGGATTCGATGCCGTAAAGATGGATATCGCCGTTATTGATCGCCTCGTTGCCAGTACCGAGTATGTGGAAACCGTCGGCGTCCTGACCGCTGGTCAGGATCGTTCCGTTGTTGGTGGCTAAATTTCCGGTCCCTGCATCGATGCCGAAACCGTAGCCGCTCCCCCCAGTCGTCGAGACCGTGCCGTTGTTGATAGCCGAATTGCCATTGCCTGACTCGATGTCGAAGCCGTAGCCACCTTGGCCGGTCGTCGAGACCGTACCGTTGTTGACGGCTGTGTTGCCGTCTCCGTCTTCGATGTACAATCCGATGCCGTATGGCCCCGAGGTCGTGACGGCGCCATTGTTGGTCAGCGTGTTTCCGCCCGACCGTGCCGCCATTCCTGCCGCGCTGTTGCCATTGCTCGACAAGGATCCGTCATTGGTGATCCGGCTGTTGCTATAGACCGACAGCACCCGTTGCGCGTCGCCCTGATTGCGGGTGACCGTGGCGCCGGTTTCTACGGCGATGGTTACATCCGTTGTGCCGGTGCTTGCTCGGCTTCCCTCGGTGTCGGTCCCGGTGCAGGCTACGCTTGTATTGCTGGGCAGTGATCGTCCCGCCGGAGTACAGGCCGCATTGGCTTGCTCAGGCGCCAGGGCGATTGCGCCGACAAGCGCCGCGCCGGACAGCAGGCTGATCTGCCTGAAGGAAAGCACGCGCTCCCTTGCGGGTGCTTTGGCGCGCGCCCGCAAGTTGAACGGCAATGAGTCCGGAGATATGGTAAGCTGGAGCCGGCTCTTCGAAACGACCCTTGTGACGCTCGGGGAACACTGGCCCATCTTTCACCTCGACGCTGCCCTTCACAAATTGGACTTCGGCCCCATCGAGCCACCCTTCTTAAAGGGAAGCTCGAATCCGTTCTGCCGTGAAACCTTTCAGGCTTTCCGTCATTTCACCGAGAGACTTCCGCGCGGCTGTGCTGGAGGTCAAAAGACACCACCAACCATGCATCATCGAGGGCATGGTCAAATAGGTGGTGGATACGCCGGCGGCGATAAGGCCTTGCGCATAGAAAAGGGCTTCGTCCAGCAGGGGATCGCAACCGGCTGTCACGATAAAGCAGGGCGCGACCCCCTCCAGCTTTTTCGCCAAAGAAGGCGAGACGCGACTGTCATGTTCCGGCGTCTCGCCGGCATACCATGAAAAGAATCTCCTTACCGCCTCGGTCGTCAAGCCGTCGCCGTTGCCGAACGTGTGGTGGGACCCGGTCGAGGCGCGGCGATCGAGACCGGGATTGATCAGGATCTGGCCGGCAAGCGGTATCCCGTCGTTGCGCGCCGCATGGGCGACGGCGGCCGCCAGATTGGCACCGGCGCTTTCCCCAGCGACGAATACCGGGCCGGGATATCGCTGCCGGGTATACGACAGCGCTTCCAGGCAGTCGTTGAACGCCGCGGGAAAGGGATGCTCTGGCGCCAGGCGGTAATCCACGCTGATGACCCTGAGATCGAGACTTGCGGCTAGTACCCGTGCGCCGAGGTCGGCAGTGTTCAGATCACCTAGTACCCAGCCACCACCGTGAAAGAACAACATCGCAGCGGGCATGACTTCTCTGGATTCATAGACGCGAATCGGAATCGGTCCTTCCGAGCCTTGTATGGTCTCGTCCTCTATCCGCGTGACCTCGGGCTTGGGACCGCCCAGTTGCTCGACACGACGGATAAAAGCCGAAAAGGCGGCCCGCATCTGGCTTGGCGCGGCTCCAGGGCCCTGGTAATCGTGCATGGCGATGAGCTTGCGAACCTCAGGGTCCGCCTTGTCGTGCGCTATAGTCATCTGCGCACCCGATAGAGCCGCTCGCGCCGTACGTGATCGACCGCCACGGCGGCGATCAGGATGACGCCGACGACAATCGTGTTGTACTGCGGGGGAACAGCCGCGACGATGAGGGCGTTGTCGATCTCCGACAGAAGGATCGCGCCGAGCGCTACACCGGTAATGCCGCCCAGCCCGCCGAGCAGGCTGATGCCGCCGATCAGCGCCGCGGTGACGACCGACAGCGTTACGCCCGATCCGCCGGCGGAAACCTGCCCGCTGCCGACCCGCGCGGCATAGATGATGCCCGCCAGCGCTGCGGTCAGCCCGCCCAGCACGTAGAGTACCGTCTCTATGCGCTTGACGCGCAGGCCATTGGCCGCGGCCGCCTTGCGATTTCCGCCGACGGCCCGCACCTCCACGCCGAGGGGCGTGCGCTCGAGCACGAACCAGAAGACAAGGCCGATGACGACGGCATAGGCCACCACGTAGGGAATGCCGAAGATGGCGCCCTGACCCAGCCATTGGAACTCGCGCGGGAGCGGCACGATGTCCTGCCCGCCGGTGACCTGGACGCACAGACCGGTGTAGATGAAATAGGTGCCGAGCGTGGCGATGATCGGCGGCACGTGCAGCCGCTCGATTACCTGGCTGTTGACATAGCCGGCGAGCGCACCGATCAGCAGGCCACCGGCGATGGCAAGCGGCCAGGGCAGGCCGGCGGACGCCATCAGCCACGCAGCTGTGAGGCCGCCGAGCGTGAATACGGCTCCGACCGAGAAATCCAGCCCGCCGCCGATCATCAGAAGCGATGCGCCGCAGGCCATCACGAAATAGATGACGGCAGCGCGGGCGATGTCGGTCAGGTTTCCTGGGTTGAGAAAATTGTCGTTCTTCAACGCCGTTGCGATGCCGATCACCACAATCAGCAATATGAGGGTAGTCTCCGGCCTCAGCAGGAGTTCGGCCGCTCGCGAGGAGGCGTTCGGGCTTTGTTGCTGTTGCGTCGTCATGGCCATCGTCTCAGCGTCCGCGCGCGGCTGCGGCATCGATCGTGCCGGTGATCATCCCGACGACCTCGTCGCGCGTCGTGTTTTCGCGCGCCAGGGTCGCCACCGAATTGCCAAGCCGCATGACGGTGATGCGGTCGGCATACTTGAACACGAACTCCAGATCGTGGCTGATGCAGATGATCGTCTTGCTCTGGGCACGCAACTGGTCGAGGATGTCGCCAACATGGGCTGTCTCGCGCACGCCCAGCGCTGCAGTCGGCTCGTCCAGCAGGATGATCGGCAGGTTCATGCGAACGGCCCGGGCTATGGCCACGATCTGCCGCTCGCCGCCGGACAGAAGCCCGATCTGCGTTCGCACCGAACCAACCCGGATCTTGAGGTCGGAGAGGACCTTCGTCGCTTCCTGCTCCATCCGCCGGCGGTCGAGCATGAAGCGGCCGCGGCGCGGAATAGCGCCGAGCGCCATGTTGGTTGCCACGTCGAGACATTCGACGAGCGCCAAATCCTGATGGACGACGGCGATGCCGAAATGATGGGCGTCGGCGGCGTCGCGCATCTGCACGTTGCTGCCATGGATTCGAACATCGCCGCTGTCGGGCCTGTAGATGCCCGACAATATCTTCAGCGTCGTGGATTTGCCGGCGCCGTTGTCACCGACCACGAAATGAATCTCGCCAGCATAGGCGGAAAGATCAACCCGCGTCAGCGCCTTGACGTGGCCGAAAGCCTTGCCGACCGCGCGCAGGCCCATGGCGGGCGCACCGGCCGAAGCCGCCATCGCGGGGTGCTCAGATATCTGCGCACTCATTGCCAGCCCTTGTCGATGAATTCCTGGATATGATCCTTGCCAAACATCTGCACGCCAACGTCGAGATTGGCGGGCGTTGGCTCACCCTTGTTGATCTGGGCCAGCGCATCCACGATCTGGGCACCCGCGCCGCAAATGTTCTGCAGCATCACCTGGTAGACCGTTCCGTCCTGCAGGCCCTCGACGCCGCCGCCGGCCGCTCCGTTCGCAACCATCACGACCTCGCCCTGAAGGTCTTTCGCTTTGATAGCGGCAGCGGCTCCTTGCGTGGCGGTGCCCATGTGAGAGGCGATCACGTTGATTTCCGGATGCGCGATCAGTAGCGCGTTAGCCTGGTCGAGCGCTTTGTTGGCATCGTCGCCGGTGGCGACGACGGCGATGATCTTCACGTTCTGCGTCTTGGCCGCCTCCGCCTCGAAGGCCTCGGAAAATGCCTTTCCCGCGCCGGTCGGCCCCTGGATCATCAGGCCGACATTCTGCT
Organism: Mesorhizobium sp.; assembly: GCA_051954615.1. Classification (GTDB taxonomy): domain Bacteria; phylum Pseudomonadota; class Alphaproteobacteria; order Rhizobiales; family Rhizobiaceae; genus Mesorhizobium. Next base: position 21,390 of record JBQCHN010000414.1, read on the forward strand.
GGCCGTCGCGCGTGGCGATCGCCTTGACCATGATCTCGCCAACGGTGGCGAAATTGGCCCCGACATTGACCTGCGCGGCAGAGCTCGTTCCGCTTGCGCCATAGAGTGTGCCGACCAGAATGCCGGCGTCGCGCGCCTGCTGCAGGACAGGCACGAAACCGTCGGTCGCCGGAAAGGTGATGATGGCACCGACATCGTTGGCGATGCCCTGCTGAATTTGCTGGATCATTGCCGCCGTGTTCAGTGTTCCGCCCGTCGGGCCGGACTCGGTCTCGGAAATGTTCTGGGCCTTGGCCTCCTTGGCGATGCAATCGCCGATCAGGCGCCAAGACGGATACTGCGGCAGCGGGTTGACGAACAGGATGGACTTGATCGGGTCGGCGGCGTGCGCCTGACCAAAGGCGATGCCGGCGATGGCGATCGCCAGCATGGAGCGTCGCGCTGCGCTGGACAGCAGGCGGACATGGAATGACTTCACTTTGGTTCCTCCTCCAATAAGATCGCCGGTCTCCCGCCGTTAGGCCTCCTCCCCCACGCCGGCGGCCGATAGAAGGACCGCCCTGGCGACAGGGCGCGGCGGGCCTCCAAGTTGCACCACGCGGCTCTGCAAGGGCTTTCGATGGCGGGGCTGCAGATCCTCCTCAGCAGGCATGGACAAATAAGCCTCGTTTACGAGCATTGTCAATACATAATACATATTATGTATTTGTCGACGTAAATGGTGCCTGGTTAGGCGAGTGCGAGGGCAGCGCAGTCGCGTTTATTTTGACAAGGAATCGGACTGCCTCGGTTCGATTGCTGCCGGGATAGCCCCTCAGGGCAGCCGGATGTCTTCGAGTTGCTCGTCGAAAAGGGATGCCGCAGCGCTGAAGGCCAATCGCCGATCGGCTGCGTGAATGGCGGCCGCAGTGCGGGAGTAAGCCTCGATCCTGCGAGGCGCCCTGAGAAAGGCCTTAAGGATATCGCGATGATGGGATTCGAGCGCCGCCACCGTGACGGCCGTCAGTGACCGCAGAAAAGGGTTGCCAGCCCTGCGGCCGATCTCCAGATGGAAGGACAGGGCATAGGTGACGCGATCATCTTCCGACGCTTCGGCAATTTTAGCGGCGAGTTCGACGAAACGCCCGCCCTTGGTTGTGGCAGCGGCCTTGGCGGCCAGCGCTGGCTGCGAAAGAGCAAGCGCGTCGAGCAGATCGGAGCCGATCGAGCCGAACGCATTGCTTTCGCTCATCCAGCCGATGATCTGTCGATCGAGCAGGTTCCACTCAGTGGCGTCGACGACGGCCGTGCCCCGGCGCCGGCGCGTCTCGACTACCGATTTTCCTGACAGATTCTTGATTGCCTCGCGAATGACGGTACGACTGACGCCCATTTCCCGGCCGAGTTGCTCCTCGGTGGGCAGCACTTCCGCGGATGTCCATTGCCGTGTGGCGATCGCCAGAAAAATCCGCCGGGCAGCTCGCTGGTTCAGATCATCGCCGCTCTCGCGCAGTTTCGGCACGAACGGGTCGTCGGCCTGAGGTGGCCCCCGCCTGGGGATGGGATCGGGCCTACGGAAAATTGTCATGGAAGGCTAGCCTATCGATGTTATCGCTCGGTGATTTTGATCGCTATCCAAATAAGTCGTACCTATGATAAAACGAGTTGCGCTGACAATCCAGATATTGGGATCCGAATGAAGACAATCGTTTGTTACGGAGATTCGATAACCTGGGGGTGCTTACCGTTTGCCAATGTCGCGGCGCCGACGATCCGCCTGGCGAAAGCACAGCGATGGGCCCATGTCATGGCGCGGGAAATCATGGCCCGGGAAATCGGACAGGAGCTGGAGATCGTCGAGGATGGCTTAAGCGGCCGAACGACGGTCTTCGACGATCCAATCGAGGGCGCACACAAGAACGGTTCGCGGCATCTGCTCGTCTGCATCGAGGCAAACTCGCCGCTTGATCTCCTGATCATCATGCTAGGCGGCAACGACTTCAAGATTCATTTCAACGCCACCGCGTTTACATCAGCGCGCGGCATGCTGACTCTCATACATCAGGTGAAAGGGTTTTATGCCCTTTCCGACGGTTGCCCGGAGATCCTGATAGTCACGCCCCCAAAGATCTCCACCCGAGCAGAACCAGCCTTCTGGGGCGATGCATGGCAACGCTGCCAAGGGCATGCCGACTATCTCAGTCAGGTTGCCGAGCGGACCGGGTGCCACCATTTTGACGCCAACAGCGTGACGGAGCCCGGCATGGATGGCACTCATATCGACGCTCGCGGCCACGAAGCCTTGGGCAAAGCCCTGGCAACACAGGTCGGCCAGATTCTAGCTCTGTGAACGAGTGGATCTCACCTACAAGCTTCGCGACGTGTGCGATTGACCTGACTGCTCCATCAGGGCTCGGCGAATGACCGAACTAAGAGCGCATTTCACTGAGCAATAACTGTTTCCTGGCTGCGGCACCTTCCAATTGGCCACCCAACCACCAGCTGGAAACGGAACGAGTCGGCTGCGGCATTCTCCGCGGCGAAGTCCGTTTTCGCGGCAATCGCCCAATATCCGCTGATGGCGCATAGTCGCCGCTCGCTGGCATCAGCCGAAACGTCCGCTTTTGGCTGACGGATAAATTCGTCTCAATGACCGCGGAGAGGGCGCAAAGTCACCACTCGTTTCGCAGGTAAAAGGCCAACTTTGTTGACCGTCGTAGACATAGCTGGGTAAGTACAAAAGTGGTGTCGAAGTGGCGCGATCCTGAAAATTGGAGGCCGGCTTCCGGATTGGTTGTCGCGGAATGACTATAACTTCTTGATCTTATTTGACAAATTTGGTAGCGGAGGTCCGTTCTGGCCACTGTAGCCGAACGCAAGCCGTTGATATTATTGATCTCGGCACATGGCAGGAGGCGCTTGTCAGGGCGCTGCGCGAATACAACGATAGTTCGTGACCGGCCCATTGACTATTCCGGTCCTGCGACTTTTTCTAACCGTACGACTGGAAAAATCCACCAGTTAACACTATATCTAGTGTTTGCAGGCTAGTTAGACACCATATAAAGTTTTCGGCCCTGCGCCCAACGACCGCCAGAAGGCGGCTCCGCTAAACGCCGCAACGACGGCACCCACAATAAGTGCCCTTAGGGGCAAACCGACCAACATCCAGTTTCAACCAGCCATGCCCGCCAGGCGCGGGAAGGAGAGATTCATGCCACTTATTCGGCTCGATGACGGCGACTATCTCAACACGAACAGCATCGTGAAATTTCGGAGGCTCCGAAACAACCACTTTAAATTTCTCGACGTGAACGGCGGCGAGCATACAGGCAGCACCCACCCTGAGGACGAGCCACACGACGCATTCTTCCAGGTCATTCCTGCAGCCGCGGGATACACCGCAATTTTCGATGAGGGCGGCGGCACTCGCTATTATCGTCCTGTCGTTGGATGGCGGGTCTGTCCTGGCGGGAACTTCGCACTGACCGAAGGCTCGCAGGACCCGGAATACGGCTACGTGGCCATTATTGCTCCCGACGGCAGCGTCTTTGATATCGAAGGGGCCAGGTTCGAAAGCCTCAAGGAATGGGGTGAAGCTTTCGAAGAGGAACAGCAACTCGCAACCGAGCGGGCTGCTGCCTGATGACACCCGAAATCATAGATATCAGACCGGCGCCAGGAGGCGCCGGTGGCGTCGTCGCGAGGTTCGACGTTCAATTAAACGGTTTGCGCCTGTTCAATGTGGCGCTGAAGCAGACCACGAGCGGATACCGGGTGTTCGCGCCGTCCGCGTTTGGCTGTGCAACCGCCACCTTCACCCACGAGACCGCCGCGTTGCTCATCGAAGCCGCCTTGGGAGAGATTCGCCAGAATGACCGCAATTCCGCTTCCGCAAATTGATCGATCACCCATCCGCGCCCATGTCGAGATGCTGCACCAATTGGCGGCCGGCATCGACGGCGTGCTCGCTGTCTCGGCCTACAATGCCCTTTCCGATAAAGGCGGAACGGTAACTCATCATCGCATCAGCGACGTAGACGACATGGCAGAAGCCATCGAGGCCCATCTGCAGACGCCGCACGTCAACGTTTATACTGGCCTTCAGGTGATGCGTCGCAGCGTCGGCCGCGGCAAGCGCGGCAAGGAAGCCGACATCGTCGCCGTTCTCGGTCTGGTGGTCGACCTCGACGCCGACACGGGCAGGGCCGGGGAAATGCCGGTCGAGCCGAACTATGTGCTGGAAACGAGCCCCGGAAATTACCAGCCGTTCATCATCTTCGACCGTCCGCTACCGCCTGCAGAAGCAAAGCCAATCGCAGCGGCACTGAAGCGGGCAACGGATGCTGACCACGGAACGGCCGACGTCACTCATGTCTGGCGCATACCCGGAACGCAGAATTGGCCGAACCAAAAGAAGCTCAGCCGGGGCCGGTCTCCGGATCCCGTAGAGGTGACCGTTGCGCAGCCTTGGGACGGTGCGCTGACCAGTGTCGATGAGCTACGTACGGCGCTGGCCCCGTGGTGGTCGGCGCCTGCCGCAGAGCGGCAAGTCGAGCTTGGCGAATTGCCTGCGGTGGATGGCGTGCAGGTGTCGACGGACCTAGCAGCGATGCTTGCCGCGGACGACGTAGGGGACCGCTCAGCCCATGCTGCCCGTGTAGTCGAAAAGTTCGCTTTTGACGGGCACAGCGCTGACGTGGCTTGTGCGCTGTTTCTAGCGGCGACAGGTGATTGGTTCGCGCGTTACGAGGGTAAAGATGCCCGGGCCGATTTCGTCCGCCTGTGGGGCAAGTATGGACAGCCGCACGCCGAGCAGCGCGAAGCGACAAAGGAGATGATAGCAGGGCTGGTCTCGAAAAAGACGACGCCGAAAGCTGCCAACGACAACCAACCGGATGCCGAGCCCGCCCGTAAGTTACCTTCATTGCCCGACATGCATCCAACGCCATTCACGCCAGAAGCTGCCGGCGGCCTGCTGGCAGACATCAGCCGTTGGATAACGGAAACGGCGATCATCCCAGTTCCTGAGCTGTCCCTGTGCTCGGCGATTGCGCTCATCGGCGGAATGTTCGGTGATCGTGCACTTGGTCCCACGCGTAGCGGCCTCAATATGTTCCTCACCACCGTCATGGGCGTAGCATCTGGGAAAGGGCACGCTCCCAAGTCGATCATTCAACTGGCAACCGTTGCAGGAAAGCCCGGTGCGGTTACGAATGGTGATCCAACCAGCTACGCCGCAATCGAGCGCATGCTTCGACGGAACTCGTCCACTGTCATTGTGATGGACGAATTCGGCGTGACGCTGCAGGACGTGAACAATCGGAGAGCGAATGCTGCTTCCGCTTCGATCCGTAAGTTCCTGCTTTCGATCTACGACCAGGCTGACTCCTTTTTCCATGGTCGCCAATATGCGTCCGACGAGACTAAGAAGGATGATAGCCCGCTGAAAGGGCCGGCGTTGACCGTGCTGGGCATGACAACACCGTCTACTCTATACGCTGGACTATCCGACGACTCCTTGTCTGACGGATTCCTTAGCCGTTTCGTTTTCATGGAGGGCAGGGGACCGGAAATTATCTCGCCGCCCCGACTCGACCGCGATGCGAAGTTGCCGAAGGGCCTGAAGGCGGACCTGGAGCGCGCACTTAAGTCGTTCCCCGCGGCGAGCAACCCGCTCGGTATCAACAAGGTGACGATTCCCTTCGACGGCCACGAAGAAGGCGAAGCGTACACGCTGTGGGCAGACATCTTCCGATGGCAGAATGATCCCGCTTGGAGTGACAGAGAACACCATGTCAACGGTCGTGCCGCGGAAAATACAATTCGGCTTGCCACTATCCGGGCCGTGAGCCGCAACCCAGCATCGCCCGCCATCAATGCGGAAGACGTCGCATGGGGATGGGCAATCGTTCATCGCTCGATCGCCATCGTTACTGAAGGCGTTGACCGCCACATGGCTGGGTCGACTGTGGAGGCGTTGCGCAAGGCGATTGTGCGGGCGCTGGAGGTTGCCAAAGACCGGACGTTGCCGTGGTCGTTCCTTCTGCAGCGAGAGGTCGTCAGCACCTTCAAGCAGGATGACGTTTCCGACGCACTGGCTTGGCTTATCGAAACCGGCAAGGTCGTCGACCTTTCTGGCCGCTCGAAACCTGGCGCAAGAGCCAGCTTTAAACTTGTGGCGGGTTAACAAGTTCGGCCACAACTTGTGAAGGGTGATCCTGCCGAACTTGTGAAGTTGTGACGAACCTTGAAGGCGGCCACAAGTTGGCGGTACAGAAAAAGGTAAGGTAAATCAATGAATTATATATAATAGATATATATTTTTCTTCTACTTGTGAACTTGTGAGATTCCTTCTTCTCTTCTGTTTTCAGGCATTTCTACCCATCGGTATGTGTGTGCGGAAGAGTTTGCACAAGTTCACAAGTTGGCAAGATCGACAGATTTCTTCGAAATGGAGGGCTCCGTGGGCGAGGCAAAAAGACGACGGGAGAGCGCGATGCCGACTGTCTATCATCACACAAGCACCCTGCGCACGAATTTGATCTGGATGTCTGGCGTGATTCAGGTCGAGGGTAAATCGGAAGGCGTGTTTCATCCGCGCATCGGGGAAATCAAAACTGATGCTCTATCCAGACGATTGATGAAAGATTTCCCGCCGGTTGCATGGTTTACGAAGCGCATAGAAATACCCGGAGTACTTACGCGCGGGGCTACGTTGCACACCGTTGATAAGGTGACCGGAGAGCGGAGGGAAATTGAAGTGACCCCCGACAGTGTCAACGTAATGTCGCTTAATCGGCTCGCGCTTGGATTTCCTGTTTCGGAAATTCCAGTCGTACCGTGGGCGGAACATAGAGGATATTCAACGGACGAGGGGCAGGAACTGAATGCGACAGCTAGGGAGGCTGGCGACGACCCCAACGACTGGTACGTGTCTGAGACACCAGTTGACGTGCTGAAAGTCTCGGAGTTCTGGTATTCGCCAAGTATCCTTAATCCGAAACTAAAGCGATTTGACGCTTATTTAGCGGATATCCGCCGGATGGTTTCTCTGTGCCGCGAGACCAAAGGCGTTTTCATCCCACCGACATGGATGAATCCCGATGATGCTCGGCTTCTTGCGAGCCAACTCGGCACGCCGATAGCGTCATGGGTAGCGGCTCGAAAGTTTTCCGAGCACTCATCTCCATAGAAGACCGAACAATGACCACAACCACCAAACTACCATGGCCTGCCTCCGATCTGCGCATCACGAAAAATCAGGCCGAGTTCCTCGCGAATGGATTGCCACCGAGCACGTCGCCAGGACTTTCAGAAAGAACAGAGACAAGCTTGTCCCAGCGAAAAATGCTCGGCTGGGTATTAATGCCGAGCGGCCATGGCTCATTGCGGGCCAACGCCAAGGGCAGGGCGGCGCTGGCCAAATATCACGGCCGCACACTCGTGGCCGCCAATGACAACAACAAGGGAACGCTGACAGATGCAGCCTGACAACCACGCCGAAAAGTACGCATCCTTCCTCGAAGGCTTGACCGCCTACATGGATCGCCAGCGCACGCCCAAAAGGCGCGCAGCCAATGACAACGCCAAGGACATGGCGCCTGTGCTCGCCTACCGAAACGGCCCACCCGCAGCGGGGCTGCAAACGAACTGGTCGCTCACGCCGAGCGGCACGCTTGTTTTCGATCCGGAGAACGACGCCGAGGAATCCAGCTACTCGACCGAAAGCCGTCACGAAATCCGGCCGTCCGAGGATCTGACCATGGCTGGGCTGAAAGGTGTCGAGTTCCGTGAATTCAGGCACGCCAAGGAGGGCGGCGGCGGAGAGGTCGAACTCGTGCCTGTCCCCGGCGATCGTGTCGAATACGGCGTGCATATCGAGTCCCGTGAGGTAGACGGCGAAAAGGTCGACACCAAGCACAAAGTTGTCACTCGCCTCGGTCGCTGGCGATTCAGTGACGGCGAACAGACCGAAAAGACGCACAAACGTCTGGACGGGAAAATCATCGCGGTGCGCGCGAAGATGCGCGTCGGCGCCATGCTGGGGATGCGGGAGGACGCCAATCAGCCTCGCGGCGGCGAAGGCTCGCATGCGGGATCGAAACCCTACTTCGAGGCCATGCTGGGCGCGAAGCATCGGTACATCAAAGGCACAGTGCGCAAGAAGGGCAAATCTTACAGCCGGGACGAATCCGCTGCGATGCTCGCGGCTGCGATTGCCAATACGCCCGAGATGCCGCCCATGACCAAATGCGCGCCCGGCATTGCCAGCGGTGGAAACTATCGGCCGAGCGACCTGTTCATCGGCATGAAGAAGTCGACCTGTGCCGGAGGCGGAGCGATGAATTGGCAGGATGCGATCGACGCGGAGGAAAACCGCAAGGCCTGGTTCGCCTGGGTGGCATCCCTAAAGGACGAAGACCGGAAGGTTTTGGACATCGCGAAGACTGCCCGTTCCCATGAAGACGTTGGGCATTCGCTCGGTTTCACCGGCAGCTATGCACGCAAGGCTGGAAGGCGTGCGATCAGGGCGGCAAACGATAATGCGAGGGAAATAATGAAAAAAGTTGCCTGATCGGTGTCCGTTTTTGCGGTCTCATTCCGCCTATAGAATGAGGCGATCGCGAATGTGCTGGAACTTCCGGCCATGCGACGCCTCACCGCTTGGCGCTTCGTTCCCCGGCTGCCTTGCGGTTTTTGCGGCGGGTAGAGCGTGGTGCGCTTGAATGCGACATCCGCTCCCCGCTGCTTTTTGATACTGCGACTAAGAAGTCCTACGACTGCGCCGCTTAGTTTGGCGGCTTTACCGCCAGGCTAAGTTCCATTAGCTCGCGCTGAATTGCCTCAAGCGCCTTTTTGACCGCTTCAAGATTTGTGTCTTTTCCTGCAGCGATGCGTGATATGGCGCTTTGCAGGTCGTGAAGATTTCCGCGAGGATGCTTGTCCATTCCGCCCTCCCTAAAACCATCAAATGTAAACATACAAGCAGCCGACCAACAAGCAGCGGTTCCAGGCTGGGTAGGAAGCGAGCGGTCCAGTCCGTTCCTGAGCTAACGTTCCCACATGTACGCCGGGGTACGAAGGTAATTGGTTTTGCATTCGGGGCATTGCCGACCGCCTCCAACAACCATGCTCATACGGTAAAACCGTCCGAGGTTTTGTTCGCAGCGTGGACAAAACGGCTCCCCCTTTGGGGTGCCATCCTCGAACGTCTCAAACTTGAAGCCGTCTTTCTCGACAAGTGATGCCTTGAATTCGAAAGCTGACCTCAGGCGTGCAATTTCGCCATCTTTATCCCGGAGTTGGTCGGCTATCTCCACCAATCCAAGTTTTGCCTCTGCCAGCGATCCTGTAAGTTCGGCGATTTTGAGCTTCAATGCAGCTTGGTCGACCTGAATATCTACGTTGTTAAGCTCGCGAGCGAACCCAATCGCTGCGGTAACCGCAGAAATAGCCCCTGCGACATCCACCATGCCCATTCTCCGCAATGCCCGTCATGAGGCGCTATTCCGCCGCTTCAATTTTGGCGAGAACTTCTTTTAGGTTCTCTGCCATCTGTTCATAGTCGCGAATGCGCTCCTGGGACGTATCGGTTTTTTGCCCATGTCGATCGACTTCGAAAGTCTGCATAACACCGCTTCGGAGTGATGAAGCGATGTCGCCACACATCTTAAGATCGTGCTGCAGTTTATCTGTCAGCGCCGTTATAGCGTCACTCATGCCCAACCCATCCGTGTTTGAAAACAATCAAAGGTAATCAAACGTGGCGCGCGGTGGCAAGGATCAAGGCTGGGACTAGCCGAAAATACTGCCAGGTTGACCGCCGGCACGAACGGGACAACCGACTGGCCGTTAGTTGCTAGGCTTCCCAAAAGGCCAAATAGACAGAATGGCTTTTGGATGCAGGGTCGCTGGTCGCCTGTCCTGCGCTTCGGAAATACCGCCCGTCACGCCGATCAGCATTGTACTTTCGGTAAAGGACGTGACGCCGATCATTTTTAATCGCCGTCTGAAGGTATTCCTCAAGATTGTGTGCGTCGGCGCGCGTCATCTTGTCAGCAAGCACAACCAAGTGCTGGTATCCGTGCAGGAACTTGTATTCCATCAGCCGGTTGGCGCCCGATCTGGCTGTGTACCCTATAATGTATTCCTTCACGTACTTCGAGGCGACGATTGCCCACACGGTATCTAGTACGGCCTCCAATCGTGCTGTTCTCACAAATGCCCCCATGACGTTGCAGCCCGTCCTCGGGGTAGATTTAAAAGCTTCGCCCCGCAAGCCACCAGTCCATCGCCATCCAGGTGTAGGGGATAGGCGCCGCCATCCCCGCTCATCCGAAGCCCAGCAGTACCGCAAGCTTTACGCTGATCCCAGATGGTGCGGCCCCCATGGCATCCGCAAGCAGGCCTTCCTCCGCGACCTGTACACCTGCCAGCGTTGCGGCTGCATCGTCATAGAAGGCAACAGGCACCATCCCCGCGCCGCGGTCGCCAACCACAAGCGGGCGCACAAGGGTAACGAGGCGCTGTTCTTCGATCTCCGGAACGTCGAGACGGCGTGCAAGGCCTGTCATGACACCCTCGTTCAGCGCGAAGAAGCGAGGGGCTACACGATCGGGTGCGATGAGGCAGGCAGACCGATAGACATCAACCATCCATGGAACAGGTGACACATGGCACGCAGCGCAGGTGAGATCACCATCGACGGCAGGGAACTGATGAGCGCCATCACCATGAATATCCGCATGCCGCGCCTGTTCTGGTTCCGCATGTACGTCGCCACCAGACTGTTCGCCCTCGCCGGATGGATCACGGGCATGAACGTGGTGGTCGAGGTGGATGAGGCCCGAGCCGTGTTCGGGGACGCCAAGGCGAAGCACCAAGACGGTGCGCCCGAGGCGGAAGGTCACAACAAGGCGACCAAGCCCTGACGAGATCGACCTTGCTGCACAAGATGGACCGGGAGGGGTGGTCTCAAACTCTGGACCGATCCGGCGCTATACCCGCGCCCCCCATGCATACGCACTGCGAGCAAAATTTAGGTAGGGGGATGTCGCCCGTCCCCGTAGGGGACGATCGTGATAGACACGCTTTCAGAACCAGATTGGGCGGCCCTCTTCACTGATGCTGATGATCAGGCTGCGGCACGCGATCAGTGGACGACACTGGTTGAGGAACTGACGGCCGCCGGCACATTGGCGGTGGCGAATGGCCACACAATGACGCGCCTCGTTGAGTTTCGAATTCAGTACCGCAAGGCGGCCCGACACGTTGCCGAGCATGGTGCAATCCTTACCGCCAAGCGGGCAAAGGTCGGCCAGCACAATCCTTTCTGGACCATCATGCGCCAAGCTGACGAGCGCGTCGTGGTCCTTGAGGCCAAGCTTGGCATCGACCCGGTGAGCCGCGGGAAGGCAACTAAGGCAGTTCAGCGTGGCCCCAAGAAAAAGAAAGCGGCCGACGCTTACCTCAGCGCGCCCGGCGGCTAACGATGTCGCCACGCGGCACGCACTGGATGTCCTCGACGGCAAGATTGTAGCGGGTGAGTTTGTGCGGGCGGCGTGCCAGCGTCATCTGCGCGACCTCGACGAGGGATCCAGCAGGGGGCTGATCTACCGGCCTGAACGTATCGCTCGCGCGTGCGGGTTCTTTCCTGCCGTTCTTTCCGTGACCGAGGGTGTGGCCGCCGGGAAACCGTTTCACCTTCTGCCGTGGCACGAGTTTGTGACTGGCTCCCTGTTCGGTTGGTATCGCTCGGACGGGCTGCGCCGGTTCCGCATGGGATGGATGGAAACCGGCAAGGGCCAGGCGAAATCGCCCTTCATGGCGGCCATTGGCCTTTATCTGATGGGATTCGCCGGCAAGCAGCGGTCGGAAGTCTACGCGATAGCTGGCGACAAAGATCAGGCTAACGTCCTTTTCAAGGACGGCGTCGCCATGTGCAGGACGACGATTCCGGAATGCGAAGAGGGCGACACCCTTGAGGCTCGCGGCGAGGTCATTATCCGGGGCACGGGCGACAACGCCTGGCGCATAGAACACCCCGCGACAAGTTCAAAGTTTCAGTCTCTGGCAAACAGCGACTCGATTTCAGGGCCGCGTCCATATGGCGTGCTTGCCGATGAGGTGCACGAATACAAATCGGGCAACGCCCTCCAGATTTGGAAAGCCGCTATCGACAAGATGTCCGGCGATCCGTTGATGCTTCTCGGCACCAACACGCCGGCCATGAATCAAATAGTCGGCACGGAATATAGCGAGCTATTCCAAAAGGTCGTCACGGGCCAAGCCGAGGACGACACGCTGTTCGGCTACATCGCGAGGGTGGACAAAAAGGACCGCGAGACGGTCTTTGACAACGAGGCGTGTTGGCCGAAAGCACTGCCCGCACTCGGCGTCACATATCCGATAGAGAACGTCCGCAAGCGCGTGAACACTGCCCGGCTAATGCTGTCGGAGGCTTTGTCTACCAAGCGCCTGTACTTCGGTATCCCGGTTGGCACTGATGGTTTCTGGACGACGCAAGAGGCGTGGGAAAGCTGCCAAGGTGTCGTTGATGAAGACGAGATGGTGGGCAGCCCATGCTGGTTGTCGCTGGATCTCAGTAAGAAGAATGATTTAACGGCACTGTCGGCCTGCTGGCGGAAAGACGGGCGGCTCTTCGTCAAGACCTGGTACTTCACAACAAAGTCCGGGATTCACGACCGCAGCCGGGACGACAACGCGCCTTACGACAAATGGGCAGACGACCCGAGCGTAACGCTGGAAGCCGTGCCGGGAGCCACCATCGACTATGAATTCGTCGGCGCAAAGGTAAAGGCACTCGTTGCCAAGCACGACGTCCAGTTCCTGACTTTCGACCCGGCAAAAATCGGCGATTTCATCGACGCTTGTGATCGTATCGACTTCCCTACGTGGAAATTCGAGGGTCCGGATGAGCCAGAGGGCGAGGGCCTTAAGCTGGTTAGTCACGGACAAGGCACGCGCATCGTATTCGTCGAGCGCGCGCTTTGCATGCCGAAGTCGATCGAGAAGCTGGAAGACGCGATTCTTGACGGCAGCATTGCCATCGACGCCAGTCCCGTCACCACCATGTGCGCGTCGAACGCGATCATCGTGAGTGATGCCATGAACAACCGCGCATTCGATAAGAAGCGCAGCCGCGGTCGTATCGACGGAATGGTTTCAATCGCACAAGCCGTCGGCGCCGCACACAACGAGTTCCAGGCGGTTGTCGCTACGTCTCCTTGGGACGACCCCAACTTTTCATTGGCAGCTTAATGAACCTATTTGGCTTTGACATACGCCGCGCCGAGCAGCGTGCGAGCATCGAGAACCCGACGGTTCCGGTGTCGAACACGTCCGAGTTTGCAGCCTTCTTCGGGCTGGACTCGGTCAAGTTGCCGAGCGTCACCATTGCCAGCGCCTTGACCGTGCCGGCCGTGCTGGCCGCGGTGGCTTTCCTCTCGCGCACCATGGCGACGTTGCCGCTGCACGCTTATCGCGACACGGACAAGGGCGCCGTTCGCCTTACAGGCAAGACGGCAACCACCATCCACGATGCGCCGAACGACCTAATGGGATCGTTCAAGTGGAGGCAGTGGTTCTGGCAACAGGTATTTACCGGTGGCCGCGGACTGGCCTGGATTGAGCGCAACGGTTCGGTGATCGAAGCCCTTTGGCCTATGGACCCGCGCAAAACGACGGTGAAGCGTGACGGCTTCGATCTCGTTTACCAGTTCGAGGGCAAGAAATACCCATCGGCCGACGTCATAGACGTGCCGTTCATGTTGACGGAAGATCAGGTCGCGCACCGCGGCCCGATCCAGATGGCAGCAAAGGCGATCCAGCTTGCGCTTGCCATGAATGATTATGGCTCGAACTTTTTTGCCGGCGGCGGCGTTCCGCCGTTGGCGCTCGTCGGGCCGCTGCCACAGGGCGGTGATGGGCTAAAGCGAGCTTTGGGCGACGTCCGCCGCGCGATCGACGAGGCTCATTCGCTCGGCAAGAACATCGTGCCAATCCCGCCTGGCCACGAACTGAAGCCGGTCGGCTACGAGCCGGACAAGGGTCAGATGACCGAGGCGAGGCTGTTCCAAATACAGGAGATTGCGCGCGCGTGGCAGCTTCCTCCTGCATTTTTGCAGGATCTGAGCCGCGGCACTTTCGCCAATGTCGAGCAGCAGGATCTTCACCTCGTCAAACATTTGGTGAGTCAGTGGGCAAAGGCGTTTGAGGATGAAGCGAACCTGAAGCTGTTCGGACGCGGAAAGACCGGCAAGTATATCGAGCACAACCTCGACGGTCTGCAGCGCGGTGACTTCAAGAGCCGGATTGAGGGCATCGCTCGCGCGATTCAGACGGCGCAGATTACGCCGAACGAGGCACGTGGACTGGAAAACAGGCCCAAGCATTCAAACCCCGACGCCGATGAATTGCTGGTGCAGGGCGCCACGGTGGTACTCGGCAAGCAGCCCACGCAACCGGCGCCGCCTGAAAAATCCGAAAACGGAGATATTAATGAGCCAGAAGCCTGAGGGCGCTGAGAAGCGCTCTCTCGTCCGGCCGGTTGAGCACCGGGCCGATGTCAACGGTAAGACGACGGTTACCGGCTATGCGGCTGTGTTCGGCGAGATTGCCGATATCGGCGGCTGGTTCAAAGAAGTAGTCGCGCGCGGGGCGTTCGCGAACACGTTAAAAACTGCCGATGTGCGAGCGTATTTCGACCACGACACTGGCCGTGTTCTCGGTCGCCTCTCCAGCGGAACGCTCCGTTGCGAGGAGGATGACAAGGGCCTGCGCGTTGAGATTGATCTTCCCGACACGAGTGATGGTCGCGACGTAAAAGCGCTGGTCGAGCGAGGCGACGTCTCCGGCATGTCATTCCGGTTCGAAGCTGTCCGGCAGGAATGGGATGAAACGGTAGATCCGCCCAAGCGCACCCTTCTGGAGGTCAAGCTCGGCGAGGTCAGCATCGTGTCCGAGCCGGCGTATGACGGCACGTCCGTTGCGTTGCGCTCGCTCGACGCCGTTCGGAGAGAATCCAGACGCCAACACAACGCGTCTGCTTTCGCCCGCCGCAAAGCTGAGGCCGAGGCCAAATTTCGCAAGATTTCCTGAATTCACCCGGCATTAGCCGGAGGACGAGGTAGCTCCCGCTTCCCGTCTCCATCGCCCGCACTCAGCGGGCCTTTTGATGTTGCTCACAAAGGAGACCCCATGAGCAAGGAACTGATTGAGAAGCGGGAAAAGCTCGTTCACGACGCCCGCGAAGCCCTCGACGAAATCAAGAAGAATACCGATGAGGCGCGCGCCGCCGAGCTGGAAAAGCGCCATGACACCATCATGGCCGAGTTCGACAGGATCGATGCCCAGCTTGCCCGCGAGCAGCGTATGGCTGATGCCGAAAAGCGGCTGGAAGAGCGCGCCGCCGAAGAGCGTGCCCGCAATCGCCCGATTTCCGGTGGTGAAGGTCGCGGCCAGGATGACGGTGAACAGATCACCTATCGTTCGGCCTTCCATCGCTACGTGGCTGTGGCCGGAGATCTGTCGGCGCTGTCTGGCGAGGAACGTGCCGCGTTGCAGGCCGGTGTTGCTCCAAAGGAAGCTCGTGCGCAGACTACCACGGCCGCAGCCGGTGGCTATACCGTCCCGACCGAACTCAGCAACCAGATCATCGAGTCGATGAAGGCTTGGGGGCCGATGTACGACGAGGACATCTGCACGGTCATGAACACGACGGGCGGCAATCCAATCGACATCCCGACGGTCGACGACACCGGCGTTCCGGTCGCCAAGCACACCGAAGCCGGCGCGGTGACGGATGACGGCGGCTCGGATGCGACCTTCGGGAAGAAGACGCTCAGCGCCTACGCCTACGATACCGAGTGGGTGAAGTTCTCTTGGGAACTGGCGCAGGACTCCATCTTCAACTTCGAAACCCTGCTGGGCGGCTTGCTTGGCCAGCGCCTCGGCCGGCATGCCAACACCGAACTGACCACAGGCGACGGCAATGGCGACCCGGAAGGCATCGTTACCGGCTCGACGCTCGGCAAAACGGCCGCTGCGACCGCTGCCATTACGTGGGATGAGGTCATTGACCTCGAACATTCGGTTGATCCGGCATACCGGTCCTCGCCGAAGGCCCGGTACATGTTCAACGACACGACCCTGGCCGCCTGCCGCAAGCTGAAGGACGGAAACGGCAACTACCTGTGGCAGATGGGCGACGTTCAGAAGGGCGTTCCCGGCAGCTTCAATGGCCGTCCGTACAGCATCAACCAGGCGATGGATTCGCTCGGCGCGGCCAAGAAGGTCATGCTCTTCGGCGACTTCTCGAAGTACTTTGTCCGCAAGGTCGGCGGTATCGTGATGTTCGTCGCCCGCGAGCGGTTCGCGCCGGACATCGGCCTGCTTGGGCTGATCCGTCTCGACGGCAAGCTTGGCGACACCGCTGCTGTCAAACACCTCATCACCGCCGCTTCGTAAGCTCGGCTTTGTAAGGCGGGCCGCTCCGGTGGTCCGCTCTCAAAACCGAAGGAGACGATCATGAAACTGAAGATGCTCACCAGCATGGCTGGTGCCGATTTCGCTTTGTCGGCGAACGAGGAAACCGAGCGCTTTTCCGGTGCGGAAGCAACGCGCCTGATCGACGCCGGCTATGCCGTGCCGGTTGTCGAGGCGAAGACCGAGCGCGCCGTGAAGCCTTCGGCTGCAGAAAAGCGCGGCTGAACGTGTGGTATCCGTCGACGGTAACTGCACCGGCTGCCGAGCCGGTGACGCTGGATGAGGTGAAGGCGCAATGCCTCATCGACAGCACAGACGACGACGTGCTGCTCATCCGCCTGATCAAGGCTGCGCGCTCGCACGTCGAGAAGTATTGCAACGCCCGCTGGGCAGAGCAGACGCTCGCCTGTCAGTGCGACAGCTTCGCAGACTTCGCTAGGCTGCCTGATGGGCCGCTGAAGTCTGTGACGTCGGTGCAGTATGTCGATGCCGCTGGCGATACCCAGACACTCGATGCGGCCGTCTATGAGGCGCACAAGGATGATCTGGAGCCGTCGATAGCACTCAAGCCAGGTCAATCCTGGCCTGTGATCCAGCCTGGATCCCGCATCACATTGACTGCAGTCTTTGGCGGCGATGTGCCCGATGCGGTCAAGCACGCCATACTGGTGTTCGTCGACGCTGCCTACCATACGCGCGAGAACCCGGAGCGTCCCGGTTGGACCGTCATGGACGCGCTGCTTTGCAATCATCGTCGGGGGGCGTGATGGCAGACAAGATCCGTGCCAGCGACCTCTACTATCGTGTCGCGTTCGACAAGCGTGCCGACGTTGATGACGGCTACGGCAACCCGGTTTCCGATTGGGTCGAGCAATTCCAGTGCCGCGCCGCCTATCGTCACCTTCGCGGCGGCGAGAGTGTCATGGCTGGCCGTCTTCAGGGCAGGCATTCTCAGGTCATCATCGTGCGCGCCTCGTCGCAGACGCGGCAGGCCACCACGGAATGGCGGGTGAGGGACGCGCGCGACGGCACCGTATTCAACATCCGTGACGTGTCGGTCGAGACCGACCGCATGTTCATTTCCTTTCTTTGCGAGCGCGGCGTCGCCGCCTGAAACCAGGAGAACCAACATGGCCGATCTGCCCATCCAGAACCTGTCCGATGAGGACGGGGGCGCCGTTACCTTCGCCAGCGCGGCTGCCGGCGGCGACAAGTTCGTGTGGGACAGCCGCGCCGCGATCATCATCCAGAATGGCGACGCCTCAACGCACGACGTGACCGTGACTGCCGCCTATACGTCGATCAACGATGCGACCTATGGCGAGCTGACCCGCTCCAACATCGTGCTGTCGGTTGCTGCCGGCGCGGTCGCCGTCATCCCGCCGGTCAACGTCGCGTTCCGCAACGCGGCCGATTCGAACAAGGTCGCTCTGACCTATGACGGCGTCACCGATCTCAAGGTCGCCGTGGTCAGGATTCAGTAATGGTCGACGGCGTCGCCCAGCTGACGCGGAACCTGACGAAGGTCATTCCCGCGCGCGTCAAACAGGCGGCGCGCACGGCGATGGAGCAGGGCGCGGAAGAAATCGTCGCGATGATGCGACGGCTGGTGCCGGTCGACACTGGAGCGCTGCGCGACAGTATCGGATGGACATGGGGTAATGCGCCAGCCGGATCGATGATCATCGGCACCGTCCAGAGTCGCCAGTACAACACGATGCGGATCGTCATCTATGCCGGCGGCACTCCGGAAACGCACCGCAGGCAATCCCGATCGTCAGGCTCCAGATCGAGAGATCGCAGCCGATCAGGCTATTTTGACACGGATGTTGCGAGACTTCAGGAATTCGGAACGCATGACATGCCAGCGCAACCATTTTTCTTTGTGTCTTGGCGGGTGATGAAGAAGCGCGTCCGCTCCCGCGTCACGCGAAACATCCGCGCGGCGATCAAAGCTGAGGGCGGTCAATGAGCGTATCCGCCGCGTTGCAGAAGCTGCTCTATGAAGCGCTGCGCGCCGATACCGGCGTGTCGGCTATGGTTGGCGGACGCGTCTACGATCGTATCCCAGCCGATGCCGCTGGTCAGGTCACCGCCATTTATCCGCACATCGGCTTCGGCGCTTACGATTTCGTGCCTGACGATTCCGACTGCATCTTCGCCGGTGAGCATACCATCCAACTCGATATCTGGAGCCGCGCGGTCGGCAAGGTCGAGGCAAAGACCATCACCGATGCGGTGCGGCGCCTGTTGCGCGACTACGAGGCCGACATGGGCGATTATGGTCTCGTCGAGATGCGCGTCGACCTCGCGCAGGTGATCGGCGATCCGGACGGGCTCACCTCGCACGGAATTGTTCAGGTCACGGCACTGATCGAGGAACCGGAATGAGCGGCGACATGGCCTGGGCGATCTTCCGCGTCGAGAGCAACTGGCAGCGGCCGAGAAGCCGCTACTCATTCAACGCGAAGGCATCGCCGGTTCCGCAGCAGCGTCCGCGCGACTTCGTCGACTATTGCGTCTCAAAAGGCTGGGCGGAGGAAGTCCCGTCGCCGACGAAGACGGAAGCCGAAGCAATCCGGCCGAAGCGCCGCACCAAGTAACCCTCAACTGAAACCGGGCGCGAGCCCAACCCCGGCTGGTTCGTCACCGGCCTATCAGCGCATGGAGACATGACATGGCCAAGCCCAATACCGAGAAATTCCACCAGATGGTGGTGGAGGTTGAGACCGACGCCCCAGGCACCTTCGCCAAAATCTGCGGCATCAACGGCCGCACGGTCAATCGCAGCCTCAACGTGCAGGAGACGGAAGTGCCCGGCGACTGCGACGACGAAAGCGTTCCCTCCGAGGTCCAGATCGATCCGCAGGCGCTGACGGTCAATGTTAGCGGCACGGCGGTGTGGGCTTCGCAGAGCCACGGCATGATGATGAACTGGCTCTATCTCAAGCAGCGCAAGAACATCCGCGTCGGGCACCTCAACGCTGACGTCGGCGACACCGAATACGAAAGCGGCCCGGCCTATCTGGTGACCATGAACGACTCCGCGCAGAAGACCGCGGGTGCCGTGACGCGCGAGATCGAAATCCGCTTCGATGGTACGCCGACCCGCACCGACAAGGTCGCCTGATGCGCGCTGCCTTCACAAAAGTGTGGCCGGGAGGAGAACATGCGTTCCGGCTGGGCATAGGCGAACTGCGCGCGATCGAGCAGCGCAGCGACGCCGGCTGCGCCGTCGTCATGATGCGGCTCATGTCGTCGACATGGAAGATCGACGACGTGATCGCGCCGATACGTCTCGGATTGGTCGGCGCCGGCATGGCGGAGAAAGACGCACAGCGCCTCGTCGATACGGTGCTCGCTGACAAGGCGAGCCTCTATGCGCTGGCCATTCCTGCTGCCGACATCCTGCGCGAATTCATCATGTGGGACGGAGAAGACCAACCGGGGGAAGCTCCAGCGGGGACGGTGAAAACCGAGCCCCGCTACCCAATGGACGAACCCGATGGTCAAGCTACTACGGAGCCGGCGCCGTGATGGGCTTCTCGCCGCGGGATGTCGACAGCATGACGCTTTGGGAATTCGCCTCTTGCGAGGAAGGCTTCCGCAAAGCGCATTCGACCGACAAGGAACAGGCGCCGGCGATGAGCGCTGGTGATCTGGCGGCGGCGGGTATCGAGGGTTTTTAGTCGCCCGTTCCAAACACCTGGTCGAATTCCTTCATCGTCATTTTGTGCTGCTGGAGCAGCACTTCGGTCTTGCTTGGACGACCTGAATAGTCCCGCCAGACAAAGTATCCGACGCCCGCGATGATCACGATGCATGTGGCGGCGATCAAACCTTTCAGCGTGTTATCCATCGGTGACCCCTCTATGGCAGCTTCCACACAAGACGCTGGCGCACTCCTTGTACGCATCGAGGCGAGTCAGGCCAAGTTTGAAAAGCAGATGGCTGCCATTGCCGCACGTGCCGCAAAGGACGCTGGCAACATCGAGCGCAGTTTCCAGCAGGCCAACGACAATGCCGCGCGCGGCTTCGACCGCTCAGGCAAACAGGTCGAAAAGTCTCTTGGTGCGCAACGCGCCGCGGTGGCCAATCTGTCGTTCCAGCTCAACGATATTTCGCAGGGACTTCTTTCCGGTGCTTCTCCCTTCACCATCATGGTGCAGCAGGGCAGTCAGGTCGCGCAGGCACTTCAGGGTGCCGGCGGCGGATTGGTCGGAGCCGTGAAGACGCTAGGCGGCGCCTTCGCACAGATGGTCAATCCCGTCTCTCTGGCGTCGTTCGCCGTCATCGGCCTCACTGGTGCGGCGGTGAAATACTTCATGTCGCTGCGCGGCGACACGAAAGATGCCAACGAGCTTCTGAAGGCGCATGCAGAACTGATCCGGTCGTTCGATGTTGCGTTCGGCATCGCGGAGAAGGGGGCAAAGCGGTATTCCGACACGCTGAAGGCTGTCGAGTTGCAAAAGCTGCGCGACGAGTTCGGCAATCTGCGCGAAGCCATCAAAGGCGCGGCCGACGAGTTGAAGGGCGATATCCTTTCCGTGCCGGCGTCTGCCTTCGGCGGTGCGACCAAGTCGATCGACGATATGAACCGGGCGTTGTCACTTCTGGAGCGCGATGTTCCCGATTTCAGCGGCTTTGCCGTCGCCATGTCGAAGATCGAGAATTCGAACGCGCCCGCCAGCGTCAAGGATCTTGCGAAGCAATTCCGACTTTCCGCGCAGGAGCAGATCGCGCTTCAGGAAGCCGTCGAATCGACCGACAGCAAGCTGCGTGCCGTAACCACCTCCGGTGAGACTGTTCGCAAGACGTTCGAGGCGCTGACGGCGGCGGCACTCGGCTGGGGCAAGGGTGGCGCCGACGCGATCGACACCGTCGTGAACAAGGTGCGCGGCGACCTCATCCCGGCGATGACGCAGGCGGCCGGCCAGCTTCTCGACTACCTGAAGCATTTCGTCACGCTTCAGGATCAGATCAGCCGAACGCCGCTCGGCACGATTCCGCCGGTATTCTCCGGCGGCGGCCAGTTCCTCAATCCTGATGAGTTGAACACGTTCAACGCCAATCAGGGCCAGTTGCAGGCGGCCGGCCAGTCCGCCGCGGCGCAGATGCTGCGCGGCTTCGAAGGCTTCATCAGCAAGGCGAAATGGGACGTCAACGCCTATCGTGTCGGCTTCGGCAGCGATACGACCACGCGTTCGAACGGCCAAATTGAAAAGGTGACGAAAGACACCATCGTCACGCTGGAAGAAGCGCAGCGCGATCTCTCACGGCGCATCATCGAATTCCAGGACGGCATCCAGAAGGCGATTGGTATCGATACCTGGCAGAGCCTCAGCGAGGCCCAGCAGGCGGCACTGACCAGTATCGCATACAACTACGGTCAGTTGCCGAAATCCATCGTGGCTGCGATCAACAGCGGCGGTGGTCCGGAGATCGTGGCGAAGGCCATTGCCGGTCTGTCGGCAAATCCGACGCGTCGGGCGCAGGAAGCTTCCAGCTATCTGTCGGGCACCGGCTATTCGATGGCCAGCGTCGGTCTCACGAAGAACCCCGAGGCTGACAGGCTGCGCGAGGCGGCCAAGGCAGCTCGTGAATTCGAGAAGGCGCAGAAAGCAGCGGCGCGCGAGGCGCAGAATCTCGGCAATGCGGTTGGCGGCGCGCTCAAAGGCCTTGTCGACGCCTTTGCCGACGGCAAACTGGAGGCCGGCGAACTTTTGGATATCGTCGGCAGGCTCGTGCTCCAGCTCGGGCAGATGCCGGGCGGCTTCCTCACCGGATCCGGTAGCTTCCTTGGCGGGATTCTCGGCGCGTTCTTCCACGACGGCGGTGTTGTCGGCGGTCCGGCGAAGATGAAGGCCATGCCGGCTTCAACCTGGTCGGGTGCAAAGCGCTACCACACCGGCACCATGTCAGCAGGCGGCCCGGCGCTGATGCCTGGAGAAATCCCTGCGATCCTCCAGCGCGGCGAAGTCGTCATCCCGAAGGGCGCCAGGATGGGCGGTGGGCAGTCCGTCGTCATCAATGCGCCGATCAACGCGCCTGGCGCCGATGCAGCCGCATTGATGCGGGTACAGAAGTCCGTCGACGATCTGCGCAAGGCGGTGCCGGGCATGGTGACAAGCACGACGCACAGGACGCAGGTGCGGAAGACGAGGGCGTAGTTCGGTCAGCTCACGTGTGGACCTGGCTTGACTACGTTCTTTGCCGGCGGTGGCTTCTGGATATTCGTGCTCTCGCCCGGATCGCCGACAGGCACGAGGGTAATGTGAGCTGGATTCGGCGAGTGATCCAATGTTGCGCCGGTCATAGCGTCGACGCCGACACCAATAACGCCGCCAACCAGAATATTGCCGGCGAGCCCGGCTGCACCGCCACCGCTAAACCCCGTCCCGACATACACCTGGCCCGGTTTATAACCGTCCTTTTCAGCGTAGGCTGTGAATTCGGATTTGCGGCTGACCTCAACAGTACAGGGCGACTGGGGGCAGGAATGTCCGAGGGACGTCCGGATCGTGGCATCCGCCGGTTCAGAGTTGATGACGACCTTCTCGGTCGTCCCGCGCGCCACGGATGCGCAGCCAGATAGCATGGCCGCTGCGGCAAGAGCCGCCAGTATAGATTTCATAATTTCCTCCCAAGCCCGCCTGCATGCTGCTCGTGGCTGGGTGGGCGTGTCAAGGTTGGATGTTGGATGGCGCGACTTCTGCACTGGCCTTCAGGCCTGAAGACAATCCTGCGTGAGCCGCTGTCCGGACCGAAAGTGGTCGGCGGCGGCTCGACGAACAGCATCGGCAACTTCACGCAGACGTTCGGCTCGCCGTTCGGCCTATGGCGGTTCCGTTTCAATTTCCCGCCCATGCGCGGGCAGCAGGCGCGCCGGTATCGCGGCTGGATCACGGCCCTGCATGGCGGCGCCAATGCCACTCGTGCGACTTTCTGCGATTGGGACGGCCTGTCGAAAGAACAGCGCGGCATCAGCGGTGATCTGAAACAGCCCTGGTCGAACGGTATGCCCTGGTCGAACGGCCAGCCATGGCGCGATTATGCACCTGTCGTATCTGTGTCGGTGGCAGCAGCGCTCGACAATGACACCGTCACCCTTGCCGATACGGCCTGGGGCCATGGGCTTGGCTATGGCGACCAGATCGGGTTTTCGCCGTTCCATTTCGGTCTCTACATGGTGACGGAGGTCATCGAGCTGGGCACCTACCGCATCTGGCCGCCGCTGCGAAAGGCGCTGACGATAGACGATTTCGCAACGCTGAAACCGGTGCTAGCGATGCGTCTGGAGAGCGAGGAAGGGGCGACCGCCGCTCGCGATGCATCGTTTATTAGCAACGCCACCATGACGATGGTCGAGGTGCTCGACTACGACGTGCGCGACTACTGGACGGATTAAGAGACAAGCATGGCGATCTTCACCGAGGCCGACCTTGATTGGTTGGCCCGTCCCCATATCTCGCGCGCATGGTTCCTCGCGCTCGACCTGCCATCTGGATTCGCGCGTCTGCATAGCGGCACCGGTCGCGTCCAAGCCGGCGGATATGAATGGCGCGGCGTCACCGATCCGATCGGCGGCACGGCCGTTTCGATCGACAATGTCGAGGAGCCGCGCTTCGGTCAGGCCGTGGCTGTCAACATCACGCTGTCAGGCGCGAACAGGGAGTTCTTCAAGTCGGTCCATACCAGCGCGAAAGCCATCGAGGGACGGCGCGGTGATCTTTACTGGGCCGCTTTCGACGGTGAGACGCAGAGGATTTGGCCGGCCGGCCTGAAGCGCCTTTTCCCCGGCAAGATCACGTCACCGTCGCTGCAATGGCAGGGCATCGGCATCCGCACCGTGTCGATCACGCTGGAAAGCCTGTGGTCGAGCCAGAACTTCCCTGTCGGCGGCAAGTGGAACGGTGCCGATCAGCGCCGTCGCTATCCGGGTGACAAGGGATTGGATTTCGTCGGGGTGAAGGTTTCGGAGAACTGGACATCATGACCCGCGCCGAACTGTTGCGAAATCATATCGAGGCCGTCGAGGGGCAGGCAGTCGTGTGGGGTGAATCCGACTGTACGACTTGGCCAGCCGCATGGGTGGAGCGCGCCACAGGCCGGGAAGTGCCGATGCTGGGCGCCTATTCCACGCTCGATGAAGCGCATCGCTTGATCGATGAGGCTGGCGGCCTCGACGTACTTTGGACGCGCGCACTGGCGCAGGTCGATATCTTCTCTGCACCGATATACGACGCCGCTCTCGGGGACGTCGGCATCATGCAGACCAGCACCGGCAATGTCGGCGTGATCTTCGCCGCAGACGGCACCGCGCTTTGGCGTGCCGAAAGCGGGACGGCGGTCATCCGTCCGCGCACCAAAAACATCGTCAAGGTTTGGGCTCTCCCGCCCGAGGAATAGCCGTGAAGTTCATCCGCAGCATATTGCTGGCGGGCGTGAGCCTGCCGGCCCTGGCGAGCAATGCCTTTGCCGACCCGGTGTCGATCGGCAGTTTCGTCATTTCCTCGCTTTTGGGCGTCGGTGCCGGCGGCATCCTGCCGGCGGTCTCGGCCGCCGCAATCGGCAACTTCGTGATCGGTGCTGCAGCTATCGGCCTGTCGGTCGCTCGGTCATTCATGGGATCTACGCCGAAGATCGATCCCGGCGATTTCAAGTCGACGTTCGAGACGGGCGAAAGCTCGGAGGTGAGAGCGGTCGGGCGCGTGCGCGTCGGCGGACTGAAAGCCTTTGGCAACACGGCCAGCGGCAGCGATCGCTACCGCCTCATCTGTCACACGCGTGGCAAGGTTACGGCGGTCGAGCAGCACTTCTTCGGCGGGCGGGAAATCACCGTCGAGCCAGACGGCGCGATATCCTCACCGCCATGGGCAAAGCCAGGCGGATCGTGGGCCTATGTAAAGGCTAAGATCGGCGACGGCACGGAAACGGCATGGGCCGATCTCATGTCGGCCTTTCCGGCGCTCTGGACTGTCGACCATCGTGTTCGCGGCATCGCGCAGTCGCTGATCCGCTACATCTCGCCCGGCTTGACCGAAGAGAAGTTCATGAAGCTCTATCAGTCCGGTGTTCCGGACTATGAGCGCGTGCAGCGGTCGGAACCGGTCTACGATCCGCGAACCGGGCAATCTCCAACGAACGAAGCGACATGGGCCTATAGCGACAACGGTCCGCTGTGCGCCGCGCACATCCTGCGCAGTTATCCATCGCTGACCGTCGGCGATTTCGACTATTCCGGCATCGCCACGGAAGGGACGAAGGCCGATGCCATCGTCGCGACACTGACCGGAACCGAGAAACGTTCCCGCTGCTGGGGGCTGTGGACATCGGAAACCGCGCGCGGCGACGTTATGGAGCAGGTGCTCAAATCCATTGGCGCCGAGATCGTTCCCGCCGATGACAACACGTTCGTCGTGCGCCTCGTTGACGACGTGCGCACTCCGGAAATCACTTTCACGGAAAAGCACCTCGTCGACCTGCAATGGCGCTCCGGTCCCGAGAGCGTCGAGCGGCCGAACATCTGCCGGGTGACGTACTATTCGCCCGAGCGCAACTATGAGATGGCCGAGATCGACCTGACCGGCATCGCCTGGGCGCGCGTGCAGGATGAGATCGACCGCGTCGGCGAGCAGATCATGGATATCGATCTGCCGTTCTGCCCATCGGCAAGCCAGGCGCAGCGCATCGCACGTCGGCTGTTCGCCCTAGCGCGCGCAGATGCCGGTGTAGCGACCTTCAATTTCGCCGGCCTGGCTGCGTGGGGAAAGACAATCGCGGCGATCCCGTTGCCGGATCTCGATATCGTCGAGACCTGTGCCATCGGCGTCCCGCGGGTCAACGACCAGGAAGGCACTGTGGAAATCCCCTTCGTCGTCTGGCCCAAGCTCGACCCGTGGAACCCGGCGACGATGGAAGCCGCGGCGCCCGATCCGATCCCGGAGATGCAATACGAATCCGAACTCGACAAGCCGGCCGCACCGTCCGCTGCGGCCGTCGTCCGGTATCCGGACAGCAGCTATGAGACGCGGGTGAAGTTCGCGGCCGTGGCCGGCGGAACCATCGCCGAGGCGGTCTATCGCACTTACACGGCCGGCGAGCCGAACGCCTACACCTCGATGACCGAGTATAGCGGGACTGGCACGAACCAATATGCTTATGACGCGGCGGATTCGCGGGGCTCGCAAGCCGACTTCAAATGCCGATTCTTCAACGATGACGACGAAGGCAGCTACTACAGCGATCTTCTCTCCGTTGCGCCGATGGCGATAGACAACACGCCGACCGGCGCGCCGTCCGTCAGTGTGGAAAGTGATCCAGGCGGTCGCGTCTTCAAGGTCGCCGTCCCAGAAATAAACGCGGTTCGTATTACGGTGGAAGCCCGCACCGATGCGGAGCCGACATGGGTACTCAAGGGATCGGCGGATGAAGCCCGTCCTGGCGTAGAATATACGCTGGGGCCGGTTGCTTTCCCGAACCCATCCCCACTGAGCCTCACCTACTACTGGCGTGTTGCGTCGCTGACATCGGACGGAACGGTCGGAACCTACGCGACCGGCTTCATTGTCGTCGATGGCGCAGGCGGCGGCCACGGGTAAGGCACAAGTTTTTCAATATCCGGAGATTGCAATGACCGTTTTCACCAAGCGGGCAGTGAATGTTTTTGCGCCCACGACGGCGGCCGGCGTGGCGCGTGGCGCTGACATGGGCGAGGCCATGCAGTGGGGCACCGAGGTCGAGCGCGCCACCGATGGCGCTGCCGCCGGCCGCGTTGACCAATCGACGTGGGCCGGGTTGGCGACGATCACAGGCACGCGTGCAGGCCAGCCTGCCATCGTATATGGCCCGGATGCCGGATCACATACCGATCCCGTTGTCGGCGGGACGGTCGCCAATGTCGGCGAATACTACTGGAGCGCGTCTCCGGAAGGCTGGCGCCGCGCAGGGAATCTCCAGCGGACGCTGGTCCATGCGCTCAGTGCCGGTGCCGGGACTGCGAACGCAGTGCAGGCAATATCCGACGTCCAGTTCTCGACGGCGGCCTACGAGGCTCTGATCACGGTCAATTTCACGGCCGCCAATACCGGCGCCATGACGCTCGCCATCAACGGCGAGACGCCGCGCCCTCTGGTGACGAACACTGGCGAGGCAATCCCGTCTGGCTATGTTAAGCCGAAGATGTCCGCGCTGGTGCAGATCGACAGCGCCGGCAACTACCGGCTGTTCAGCTACGGTGATGCGACCGCCGTGCAGGCCTCAGCCGAAGCAGCGCAAGCCGCAGCCGAAGCGGCTCAAACGGCGGCGGAAGCGGTGGCGGCTGCCATTGCCTCCGCCCCGCAATGGGCGTTTGCGAGCAAAGCGGCGCTGGCACTGTTCAACCCAGCGGTCGCGCCGGATTTTGTGACTTTCGCGGGGTACGCATCGGCGGGTGATGGTGGCAGTGCGATCTACCGCAAGGTTTCGTCTGAACCGTCACACGCCGGCAAGGTGCAGGACGGCAACGGCCAGTGGTATGAGCTTGCCGAAATCAACCCCAAGCCGGAGATGTTCGGGGCGGCGGGCGACGGCTCGACAGATGACACCACCGCGCTCGCGGACATGCTGGCCTATGCGCCCGCTGGAGCGGATATCGATCTTCGGCGGAAGTCGTATAAATATACGACACTCTCCGTCGCCAAGGACGTGACGCTCCGCAACGGTTCGTTGCTGTGCGCGGCGACGACGGGCGTTCAGATCACGGTCAATCCTGCGGCGCGCCTCACGGCCAGAAAGGTCAAATTCACTGGAGGCGGCTCCGAAACGACGGCCGATGCCAACCAGAACCACAGCCTGATTTCACAGATCGGCGCATCGCGGATTGCGCCTGGCGTCGGCATGGACATCGAGGGGTGTGAGTTTTCCGGCTGCGGCTACATTCTGCTACTTTCGAAGTGGTGCAACGGTCACCGCTTCGTCGGCAACAAGTTCTCCGACTTCGCCTATGCTGGCTTCATGGTGCTGTCCTGCAACGATGGCATTGCCATGCACAACCGCGTCGAGGGCCAGGATGCGGTCGGCATCGGCGGGGATGCCTACGGCATCTCGTTCACCCATTGGAGCCTCGGCTACAACGACGATCCGAACGCCGGTACGCCACTGGCGGTGAATCCTTTCTGCAACAACTGGCAGGTGCTCGGAAACACGATCATCGCGCCCAAGATTTGGGAGGGCATCGACTTCCACGGTGGATACAACAACGTTGTGGCGTTCAATCGGGTGTTCGGCGCTCTTTCCGGCATCCTGCTCGGCTGCGGTTCCGGTGATGCGGCAAACTACGCCGGATGGAACAACATTATCACCTGCAACCTCGTGCAGGCATCCAATGAAGACGGGACGGCAATTCCGGGACTGGTGGCGGTCTACGGCATCACCGTTCAGGGAGGCTCGGCCAGCCAGCACGACTGTGTGACCGTCACAAACAACATCATTCGCGGCTACGGCGGGCAGGTAAAATCAGGCGGCGTTGCGGTCCCCAACAATCTTGTCCCCGCGCTCAACATCAACGTCTACGTGCAGCGTCTGGTGTGTACCGGAAACACCGTTGCGGGCTGGTCAGGTTGTGCGATTTCCATATCGCAGGGCGCCGGATCGGCTGTGCTCGATAGCAATATGTTCTCGGGAATGAGGGATACCCAGGCTAGTTCTGCCGTCATCCGTTTTCAATCGGATGCTCCCGGCCGCTATTCGATCGACGGCTGCGTTCTGGACGATACCGGCAACGCGCCGGCCTTCGGCGTTGTCACTTCCAGCACCGTCAAAGGCCGCATCACCTACGGCAGCGACTTCCGCAGGGCAACGACCGAAGTGGCAGGCGGCTTTACGTCACCGGGTGAGGTACGTTCAGTCCAATACGCCTAGGCACCTGCAAAGAAAAGGCCCGGTCACCGAGGAGAACTCGTGACCGGGCGAAGGGTGCCAGAGGCTTGAGGTTCTAGCCCCGCAATCATAGGCCGCATCCGGCCTACTAGGCAATGTCTCTGGCGGGGATGACTGGCCGCCACGCCACCCCCGTTTTGATAAAGCGGCCAGTCTGCTGATCCCAACACCAGCGTTCCGTCGGTAGCGGCGCGCCAGGCCTTCGACAATTACCCAATTGGGTTAGAGAAAAGCCCGGCCGCGGGAGCGGGAGGCTGGCGGCCGGGTGCCAAGTTCCATGCGACGATGGCAGGAAGGTAGTCCTGTCGTCCCTGGGTAAGCAATTCGACTGAAAGGACTATCGCGGGCTAGCGCCTCGCTTTGCGCCATCCCGCCGCGCGAGCATCGGTTTCTGAGCAAAACCACCGCTCTCCGTACTCGGGCCGAATGGTCGTCTCATCATAGAATTTCTGGCCGGGCACATGGTAGATGCGCTTGCCGGTATTGATCGAAATGTTGCCCTTGATCTTGCAGGACGGCGAAACCTGGCTGACGGCATAAGACGCGATTGCTGATGTGCCTAGGTCGTCGCCGAAATAGCCAACTCCAAATGCACCGGCAACGATAACAGCGAGCCAGCCGAGCCCGCGCGTTCGCAGCCGCGGACGGTTATCTTCGGCGAGCACCTTAAACTTGCGCGGAGCCCCGTGCTTGACGCGGCGGTACTGGTAGACGTTGCCAGACATGGCGCGAGCGTAACCCATGCCGATCAACGGTCGGTTTCGACAATCCGTAAAATCCGAAAGGACCATCACCATGCCCAACGTGCTCATCGGCGCGGCGACTGCTGCTTCAGTGTGCCTTTGCTGCAATTGCCAGTGCCGAGACGGACATCAGGAGCGCTTGTTTACGCGGGGCAAGGAGCGGGTCGAAATTGCGCTGCTTTTGCTCGGCGCCGCCCTCGGCGGGGTTGGTGTTTTTACCGTCCAAGTCGCGGTACAGCTCATCCACCGGCTGATTGGGTAGGACGTATTCGATGCCCGGTTGGCCAAAGACCTGATCGAGAAGTCTGTTCGTATCCAACTTGACGTCGAGGGAAACGCAACTGTTCAGCCAAATTACAAGAAGCGCGATGAATGCCCATCCCTTGTGCCTCAGCGCGAGCTTGGCAACCCGCTCAAGTCTGGGGTCGATTGCAGCAGCGGCTTGGACAAAAGCGCTTTCCTCAATTTTGCCCTCCTGAACCCGACGAGCGACCCCGAGAAAGTCGCGATACATCTGCCGAGTGAGCTCGGGGGCAGACAGTATTTCCACCATGTTCCCAGCGACGTTGAAAACGCCGTCTGCGGTGCTTGCTAATTTCCCGCAACGTGGACAGCTCTCACGGTTTCCCGACAGGGTTATATTGCTAGCTCCACCTGCGAACATGTTGGAGAATTGCGACCTGAACGTCGCCCCGCAGTGGTCGCAGTGGGCTAATATCAAAATGTACCCCTCCCATTAAACCCGCCGCCATCAAACCACCGCTGACGGCGGCTGTCGAATCTCACCGAATGGATGGCCATGCACACAACACGCTGGCGTGTCGCGTCCGCGCTCGGCCGCCTGTCGCGGCTTCTCAACCGGCTGTCCGGAGGGCAGCCGGGCCAAACGCTTTGCGCCCGCATAGCGGCCAGCCACGGCGCGCAGTGCTGGTTCTGTCGGCTGATGGCTTGGGCGATAGAGCCGAACCATTGCGCGATCGAGCTGGCGCGGTGGGTGCGGCGCGGTACGGCGGGTGCTGAGAGAGTGGACAGACGCTAGATGGGAAAAAACTTGAGTGTTAGACGTACGTTGGGAGAGGGCATCTATGTCGATCAATTGGGATAGTACACCGGCAGAAAATATCGACATGGCTGCGGCCGTTCTGGATCGACGGCTGGCAGCAGCAGACGCCAACTTTCAACATATCGAAGAAAAAGCCAAATGGGTGATGACGCTATCGTTGTCGCTCGGATCGGCGCTTGCGGCATTTTTGATGTCAGCAGGTGCCGCCACTCAATGCGCTGGATTGGCTGGTGGCATGCTGGCTCTTTGTTTCTTCGTCAGCGCCGCCTTGGCGGGAGTTGCGCTTTCAACGCGTGGGTACCTCGTGCCGGCGCGGATCCCTGATAGCCTGGGAGACTGGAAGCCCTTCTTTGAAGGTGGGGAGCACGAAAGAAAAGTGTTCCGGTCAGCGCAGATCACCACCATGCACCGGGCCGTGAAATCCAACGAAGACGCAAATGACAAAAAGGTCCGCTGGCTCAGGCGCGCTATTTTAGTCGGATTGCTTGGTGCGCCTATCGCGGCCGCGGTTGCCGCCACCTGCTTCGTCACGCTGCTCGTAGCGGTCCCTTCCGGAATTTGCCCAGCTATCATCGGACTCTGAATCTTTGTCGGCGGCCTGATCCTTTTTCCCGTCCATCGCGCACCTCCTTTGAACCCGCCGCCATCGTGAGCGGGCACGACGGTGCTGTCAATCACGAGGCATCTTATGAACCTAAACCTTGGCGATACGCGTCTGATTATCGACGCCTGCAAAACCGCCGGATTGCTGCGCAATCAGGCGGCGTATGTGCTGGCCACCGCCTATTGGGAAACGGCTCACACCATGAAGCCGGTGCGCGAGTACGGGGGCGAGTCCTACCTGCGCAGCAAGACCTACTACCCGTTTGTCGGCATGGGGTATGTCCAGTTGACCTGGCGGAAGAACTACGAGGATTGGTCGAAGCGGCTGGGCGTCGACTTTGTGGCCAATCCGAAACTCCTGCTGGAGCCGAAATACGCGGTGCGTGTGCTCGTCGACGGTATGCGGCTCGGCACGTTCACCGGCAAGAAACTGGCCGACTACATCACGCTGCAGTCGAGCGACTTCGCTGGCGCGCGCCGCATTGTGAACGGCACGGACAAGGCTGCGTCGATTGCGGCGATCGCGCGGGATTACGACGCCAGCCTGAAAGCAGAAGGATACGGCACGGTATCGCAGCCGGCATCGCCACCCGTACAGCCTCCACCCGCCGCAAACGACAACAACCCGAACTGGCTGGCCGCGCTGGTCGCCGCCATCCTCGGCATTTTCAAGAAGGCTGCATAGCTATGTTGCGAAACGCTTGGACTAAAATCAAATCCTGGTTCCACGACTCAGAAACCATCTTCCTCGCGCGCCTGTCCGCTTTCGGTGGCGCCGTTCTGCAGGTGCTCGACACCACCGACCCGCAAGCGTTCTCCGCGTTGATCGGCGCGAAGTGGTTCCCGGTGTTCCTGATCGGCTTTGGCGTCGTGCTGGAGTGCGCCCGTAGGCATCGCGCCACGGACCTGAAGTAAATGTGGTGGACCCCGCTCATCCGCTGGATAACCGGCGACTTGGTCGGCCAGCTTACCGCCGCCTACAAAGCCCGGCTCGCCGCGGACACCGACGAAAAGAAGCTGGTAGCCGATGCCGTCGTAAAGCAGCTTGAGGCCGCCGTACAGGAACGCGCCACCGCGGCAAGCGTCGTTACCGCCGGTATGCAGCACAAAGCGTTTTGGATCCCGTGGATGCTGGCCGCCGTGCCGACAGCGATTTGGTACGGCTGGGGCATGATGGACTCCGCGTTTGGCGGCGCGCTTCCCGACGTCGCCGCCCTGCCGCCACAACTGAAAGAGTACGCAGACATCGTGTTTCAAAACATCTTCTATGTAGGCGGCGGCGTGGCCGGTGCGCAGCTGGTCGCTACGGCCATACGGGGGCGCAAGTGACCGGCGCCGAAATCATGGCCGTAGTCGGCTTTATCTTGATGCTCATGGGCTACGCATTCGGCGTCTGGAAGTATGTCGACTCGAAATTGACGGCGATACGAGCCGAGGCGGCAGCTAAGGCGGATGCCGCCGCAGCACTGGCTACCATGGCGCGCGCCGAACTTGCCGACCACAAGGTTGAGGTGGCGCAAAACTACGTCACCAAGGCCGGAATGCAGGAACAGACGCAAGCCCTGCTTCGGGCCATTGAAAGCTTGGGCACGCGAATCGACAGTATTGCCGAGCGCATAGACAACATTATTTTACAGCGGCCTTCGCGCCGCTCCTGACTACACCCCGGCGCCGCAAGGTTGCCGGGGTGTCTCGCTTTAGACGGCGTTAGTTGGCGCCGCCGAGCTTCTTCGTCATCTCGCAGAAGTCGTTGTGCAGCTTTTCGGTATCGTTGCTGCATTCCTTGGTTATCGTGTCACGGTCTTCCGGCTTCAGGGCCATCCAGGCGGCCTTGAATTCATCGTCCGACTTCATCGTCTTCATGTCGGCGTCTGTGTAGAATGCGCCCATCATTTCCTTGTTGTCCAAGGCCGAGGTCCTACCGCCTGCCGCGAACGCCGCACCGGTCATCATCGTGAGCGCGAACGCGCCCATAAGCAGCTTTTTCATCGTGGTTCCTCCATCGTGTCTTTACGAACGGAGCCACAACGAGCCGGTGTCATTCCAGTTCCGGTTGCTCGCTTTGAACAAACCCGATCATCGTGCGTTTTCAGACCGGGCGATCCCCGCCTTATGGAGAAAACCATGGACTGGAACCGCGTCGAAGGAAACTGGAAGCAACTTAAAGGCAATATCAAGGAGCAGTGGGGCAAGCTGACCGACGATGACCTTGATCAGATCGCGGGCAAGCGCGATCAGTTGGAAGGCAAGATTCAGGAGCGCTATGGCATCGAAAAGGACCGTGTCCGCCAAGATGTCGATGACTGGTACGACCGACAAACCTGGTAACTTGCCATTGCAGTTTTGCCCGCTCCGGTTCGTCGGGGCGGGCTTTTCGTTTGATCGACAGGCAATAGAGGATCAGTCTGGCCTCTTTGGCGACCTGACAAGATCTTCCGGCACGATGCGCAGGGCTTTTGCGAGGCATTCGACAGTGTCGAGGGTGGTCGACTTGAGGCCGCGCTCCAACGTGCTCATGTAGGCACGACTCAATCCGGCCTGCTTCGCCAGGTCTTCCTGCGATATCCCCCGCTCCTTGCGTATCCTGCGCAAATTCGTCGCGAATATGCTCCTGAGACTGGCCACTGGTTTCATTTATGCCTTCACGAACTGGTACGATGCCTGTGCTCCTGCCGGCGTGACCTTGATCCACCGGTCTTGCTTGCGCCGGAACGTGACGGGCGCCCCGACCACGATGCTTGCGGCGCGGATCGGCGTCGAGGCGTCGACGGTCTCGACCTTCTCGACTTTCCCGGCGCTTATGATCTCGACAACGAATTTCGCCATCAGGCCATCCACGGAGCCAGCAAGACCGGTGCGCCCCGCCTATCCCGAAGCAGATCGCGAACACGAGCAGAAAGACGATGCGGTCGACCATTCTGCAGTTATACCGCACCCATGCGAACGACGGCGACATACGATTCGGAAGTAGGCACCTTCACCCTGTCGAAGGGACCTTGGTCGGGCACGTTCCCGATTTCCGACCTGCCGAAGTGGCTCGACTTCTACCGACGGCAGCGAGATCGGTATCCCAACCATCCGGCATCCTACGATGACGACGTGAAAGCACTGGAGGAATTGGCGTCCGTTATTGCGGGTTCGGGAACGGCTCGATGAAGTGTGGCGCGTCGTTGCGCTGCTTGTCCTTAACGGAGGCGTTCACGTCGCGACAAACGCGGTGGAACTGCAGCTGATCGTCAATATCGTGGGACAGCACTTCCGGCAAGTCGCTGGTCGGCGTCTCCGGATTAAGCCAAGCATCGTAGTAGGCCGGATCGAGGATGACCGGTTGCCGGTCGTGCAACTCCTTCATGACCGAACCGGCTGGCTCGGTGATAATGGTGCAACTGGTGACGTCTAGCGCGTCGTTGTGCGCCCAAAGACCGGCGAAGTTGAATGGAGCATGGCCGGGCTGAAAGATGTGCCAGGGATCGCGGCCCTTATCGGCCGGACTGATCGTCCATTCATAGAACCCGTCGGCCGGGATCAGGCAGCGTTTGCTTTTGTAGGCGTCCTTGAAGGCGCCGGACGTGGCAATGCCTTCGATCCGAGCATTAAACATCGCCGCTTTCGGCATCTCCTTGGCCCACCATGGCACAAGCCACCAGCGCCCCTCACGGAGCTTGTGGTTGCCGTCGTCGTTCCATGTGATGAAGTCGACTGTCTGTGTCGGCGCGATGTTGTAACGCGCCTCCGTGTTACGCCCTTCGCCCTCGGCCGGTGCCGTCAGACGATAGAGCCGGTGGATTTCGGACCATGACAGGTATCGAGTGTAGCGGCCGCACATGGCTAGATTCTACAGGTTTGCGACGTCAGAACAACTAGCCCTGCGCATCATCTATCGGCGGCGGATTATAAAAGCCCGGCTCGCGGCGCCGCGCAAATTCAACCTCGAATGCAGCCCGGTCGCGCCAGTATAATTCGACTAGGGGGCTCAGGCGCTCGTCGAGAATGTCCATTTCTCGATCTGACATGTCGGTTGCGCCACGCTTCGCCAGCCGTCTGGCGAGACGATCCTCAGGCCGATCTTCGCCGAATCTCCCCGCCGCAACCATCTCGACCGCCATCCCGATGACGGGCGCGTAGAAATCGTCCGTCTCGCAATAGTCGTTCTCATAATCAAATTCGGCGTCGTCGTTGGCGGCACGAGGCATCCGAAGAACGGTCATGTCTTTGGATCCCATGTGCCGTACCACTTAGCCCACGGCAGCATGTCCTTGCCGGTCACCTCACGCACCAATTCCCATAGCGCGTCTTCAGCCTTCCGAACCGCTTTGTAATGCGGGCTGGTCGTTTGCAATTCGAAGCGGTAGCGGTTGAAAATCGAGTTCATCGTATTCGCGTCCTCGATGAACCGCTCCATATCGGTGATCTGTTTCATTCGTTTGTGTCTAGCCATCGCGGCCTCCGTTGAAGGTCGCCCCAGACGGAATAGACAAGCATGTTCTCGTTTCGTTCGCAAGGGACTCGGGTGAGACGCTGGCAGACGAGGCTTGCGACTAACTCTTCGCGATCAGCTCGTCAGTCACTTCGCGGCCGGTATGTCGCGGGGTGATCAGCTCGCCCAAAGCCCTGCCGCTGTGCTTCGCTGAGGTATTCAGATTTCGTCGCTTCGGAGATTTGCGGCTGGCGAGAAAGAACCCAAAGGTATTTGCGATCCGGCGTCCCAACCAACGCTGTCCGGTAGGCCGCGTCGATCTTGAGGACCCAATAGTCGCCCTTGGTGAACGGTACCCAACGGACGAACTCGGGTAAGAACGTCACTTTGAGGCGCGAATTGGCGTCATCGATCGGCACCGCTTCGCCGACTGCTTGTGATGGTTTGCCGTCTTCGTCGAAACATCTGTTGTCGACCCTGACGTTGCCAACATCGTTGAGCGAATAGTTGGCCGTGATGTCGGTTGCCGTCTCGTCTTCCCACCTCAGCGGTAGGCGGCAAATCTCGTACCAGCGTCCGAGATACTTATTGAGATCGAGATGGGGAACGGCAGTCACATCGGTCATATCTGGTCTCCGTTGCCCGGCTCAACGCAATGAAGATGGCGGAGTTCCGAGGGAGCCTCGGCCCCAACCGCATCCATTCTCCCACTCAACGCCTGAGAGCGGAGCGGGCGGAAGTTCGATCGGGGCCGAGGAAAAGGCCGGCAAAGTTTGCCGGCCTGGTGCCTCCTCCTGCGCGTACATCCGGCGTCAGGCGAAGCGTGTAAATCGAATATAGACTGCAAAAATATTAGTGCAAGGGCGCAAGTCTATTCGCCTGATTGGCGTTCTCTCTCAAGGCGCATGGCCCTTAGTCGAGAGGTTTTCGCCTCGCGCTTAACGCGAACTGATTCAATGTATTCACGCGCAATTCTATTAGAACGCTCGTGCCTGTCTTCTCGAATTTCCTTATTTACTTGAACCATGCCGCGAAAACTCCAGATTGCACAATGCAATATGGTGCTTTATTTTTGTAAAACAAGGGGATGGGTGCCGCGTACCAACGGTGCGTGGGGTAGGAAAACCAATGGGGTCCTCTAGCTGCGGATTCGGCGCGCTTCCTGTTTGCGCTTCCATCGCTCGACGATCTTTAATTGATCACGTCCTTCCGGCGTGATTTTCACCATTGCGATTCCTTCGCTGTTCTCGCCCGTACGTTGAACGAAGCCCTTCTCAAGCAACAACTCGATGGTTCGCGGACCGGCTCGCTCAACATCTTTGTACGTCTTCGAATCCTTCTGCCTGTCCAGGTATCTAAGAACGCCAATGACCCGGGCATCCACGGACGTTGGCGGTTTGGCCATAAGCCATTTCCATTCCTCCAACAGGGGTTCCGGTAGGGATGTTGCCACCGATACAGGGCGTTGCCCCGTAGGCGGTTCGCGTAGTGCCTTCCAAATCGTCAATAGGTCCGCTTCGGAGAAAAGGTATTCCCGACCGGCGCGCGAACATGACCCACACGACCTTGCAACTTTGATCAATACTCGCCTAGTAATCCGCAGCCGCGCGGCTGCCTCGTCTGTAGTGTAGATGGTATCGAGATGTGTTGGTTCGGTCATTCGTGCGATGCTATCGCCGTATTACGAACGCGCAACCGGGGTAAGAAAACAAAAAGTAAGGGTGTGGTCTAAGGTTCGGCATTTTCCACAATCTGCTGTAGCTTCTACGCGGGCTAGCTGGGATCTAATTTTGGTTGACCTGCTTGGCCGCTTCGAAACCGGTCTGTGTTAGTTCATATTTTTCAATACCGTCGCGATCCAATATCCGGATGAATCCGCGGGCCTCTAGTCGGGCTTCCGTATCGATCCCGCAACTCTTAATTTGCTGAGTTCCAACGGCCACGCCCATGCCGAATTTCGCGAGTTGGAGGAGGGCGCCGATCTCCCTTTTTCCGAGTTTAGTATCCGGGATGGAGGCTTTCCACCGCTCATCTGCAGCCTTGAGCAATTCCATCATTTCTTTTTCGCCCATTGTAACGGGATCAAAGCCGAGTTCTTCGTATTCCTGTTTTAGAGGATCATTTGGTCCCGTCGGAATTGGGTAGCCGCCCTTGCCAACCTTTGACGGCGAGGGGCTTAGCTTCGTTCCTCGCTCGCTGTCGCGCTTCCAATTCGTGTACGATTCCTCTCCTCTTTCTTTGTCGCCTCCTAAACCCGATAGCCTGTCAAGCGCCGCATCGATGGCGCGCTGATCCCATCGCCTGGTGCCCGGCGTCGCAGGCGGAATAATTCCCTTCCGAACCCATACGTCGAAGCCTGCCGGCGTCAACTTGCACATCTCCGCAGCTTCCTTGCGGGTGAGGATACGGGTGGCGCCAGACCTTGTTACTTCGGCGGCTTTTTGGGCTCTGAAATCTTCCAGAGCCTTTCGCTTCTTCTCGGCCCACGCATCGGAGTTCGCCCTGGCCTTAGCCTTCTTTTCTGCCTGGCGTTCTTCCCACGTTCCAACATTGTCTTTGCTGTCCGGTGCCCCATTAATGCCCGGCCCGGTTGCGCCAATATATGACTCGTAGAACTTGGCGACCTTGATCACGGGCCGCCCACCGTGAAGAGCGTCGAACTTCGGGAAGCCTCTGTGCTCAAGCGCTGGCAAAACCTCGCGCTTCCATCGGGAGGCATTTTGTTTTCCGACGATCGCGATGGCGAGTTCCAGATCCGTCGCGAACAGCGGCAGCTTCTCAAGGGCCGCATTCGTGATCGTCCAGTTATTGCTCATGATCGCAGCTTCACGCCGGTCCCGTTGATGAATTCGATGCCGGCAGCCTCAAAGCATCGCCGCAATACGTCAAGTGTTGCATGCTGGGGAGTTGATTTCTCGCCTTCGAAATTGCGGATCGTCGCATTGCCGATCTTGGACTCGTCGGCGAGCTTTTGCTGCGACCAGTCGAGAATTGCCCTAGCGGCTCTGCACTGTGCTGGTGAGATCATGGCGCCTTATACCATGCCGAACAAAATACGCCAGCCGTAGCGATTTTCGCTTGCGTTAGCGTTAATGGTCGTTTATCGCTACCTCTATCGAATTTCGCTAGAGGAGAAGCCCCCATGAACGCCCACGCCAAAATCGAGCCCATCAGCCGCGCTGACCAGATAGTCGAGCAGATTAACGCCAACATCCGCGCCTTCAACGCATCACCCCGGCAATCGTACAACCCTCTCGACGCCCACCGGGAGGCGCTGGAGATGGACATGTCATGGCAGGCGTGCACCGGCCCCGCGGCGGCCATCCTTAAGCTCGGCCTCATCGAATCGGTAGCGTCGTCCGCATTCTCCCATATTGAGGATGAGTGGCATCGCAGCCGTGTGGATGACACTGTGTCCCGGCAGATCGGGACTATCATCCGGTGGCTGGAGCGCGAATTCGGCATCAGCCCCGACGACCCGAACCGGGATTATTATCATCCCGATTATTCGGAGCGCCGCGCCTGGTGCCTGAACCCCAAGGACGACACGGTGGTGTTGCCATGACCCCGACCGCTGCCAACAACAATCGCCGCCTCTCCCTCAAAGAGCTTCGCGCCCGTCGCGGGGAGAACGCGCGCATGATGCGCACAGCGACGGGCGAGGTTCTGGATTTGTGTCACGAAATGGACGCAGTTCTTTCTGTGCTGATCAGGCGGCTTGACTGCAGGAAGGGAAAACGCAATCTTAGTAGTGCAGCATCACTTGGATGCAGCCCTGTCGGCGCACCGCAACCGACACGGCCTCGCGGCTTGGGCGGAAATCTCACACCAGGAGACCCAAGCCATGACTCTATCTAGCACCGAATCTGCCGTCCGCCGTCGCCTTTCTAAGCACGGCTACCAGCTTTACAAACGGAATGGCGGATACATGATTGCAGACGCCCAAACCAATGGCGCGGTTTCGGGGGCCGCCCCGGTTCCATATTCCGACGATCTGGAGGATGTGCGCCGCTTCCTTCGCGAGGACTGCAGCGAGCCCATCTAAAGCACGCTCAACAGCTACAGAACCGCGCGCCAGCCCGTCCCGGCGCCAAACGGGGCGGGCAATTTGACAGCGCCGCCGTCCGGCTAGCCACAGTGCCCTTGACGACCCCCGCCACCGAAGTACCGAATAGGGTTGGGCTGGACGGCACCTGCGCCGAATCCATCGAATGAAACTGAACCGAATAGGGAGGATAAGAGATTGTCAGAAGCAAAGAAGCCTTATCGCATGTCACCGGGGGCCAAGGCAGCACAAGCTCGCATTCGCGCCGTCGCGCCGAGCTTGAGAAGGACTATGGAGTCGCTTCCCGGATATCAGGAGATGGTCAAAAATCTTCAGGAGAAACGCGAGAAGCAAAAATCATCAGCGACTGAGCAAAAGTAGTCAAATGCGCGCCGACAAATGGGAGGGACGATGCAAACAGCAGAAGCAAATAGCGTCACCATTGGCGCCAGGCCGCCGGTTTCGACTTCGATCATTCAATTGATACGCGCCATGGCTCGACGCCAGGCGAGGATCGATGCTCGCACGCTTGCGGCTGCCAATGATAATGTACGGCCTCAATGAAGCGGGCCATCATTTACGCGAGATATTCGACGGACCTTCAGAACGATAAGTCGGTCGAAGACCAGATCGCTCTGTGTCGCGAATATGCATTTCGCGGCGGTTTCTCCGTCATTGGTGAACATCACGACCGGGCGAAATCAGGGGCTTCGATCTTCGGTCGCACGGGCCTTGCCAACGTAATGCGATTGGCGGAGGACAACGCCTTTGATGTTCTGATCGCCGAGGCTCCCGATCGCATCAGTCGCGATATGGAAGACCTCTCCGGTATCTACAAGCGCCTGTCATTCTTTGGCATCGAAATGAACTGCGTGAACGGCGGGCGTCTCGATACCGTTCAGATCGGCATGTATGGCGTCATCGGCCAGATGCAGCGGGAGGAGGGCGCCAAGAAGGTCCGCCGGGGTATGCGTGGTGTCGTTGCCAGCGGACGCAATGCTGGCGGAAAGGCCTATGGCTATCGGCCAGTTCCCGGCAAGGCCGGCGAGCTTGAGATTGTCGAGGACGAAGCCGCTACGGTACGGCGTGTCTTCGAAATGTATGCAGCTGGTGCCGCTCCGCGCACAATTGCCTCGTGCTTAAATAAGGAAGGGGTTCGTCCGCCTCGCGGCACCCACTGGAATGCCTCGACCATCAACGGCAACAAAGAGCGAGGCCATGGGATTTTGCAGAACCCGATCTATTCGGGTCGCATCGTTTGGAACCGCGTGCGGATGGTGAAGGATCCGACGACAGGCAAACGGGTGTCACGCGCAAACCCCGAAAGCGAGTGGCTTGTAAATGATGCGCCTCGGCTCCGCATCGTTGATCAGCAACTGTTCGATCGCGTGGCTGTCCGGAAAGCCTCTCGCGGAGGCGAAGCAGGCCGAAAGGCTCCGCGCGCTAAGCGAGTCCTTTCCGGCTTGCTGAAATGTGGAGCATGCGGTGGCGGGATGACCATCATCGGGCGTGACCGCTCTGGTCCTCGCATTCAATGCAGCACCTTTCGAGAATCCGGCAGTTGCAGCAACGGCGCGCGCTACTACGTCGAGAAGATTGAGCAACAGGTTGTCGACGTGCTGCGCCATCAATTCTCGGACACCCGCATCATCGACGAGTACGTTCGAGCCTATCGCGACGAGCGACGCCGCATCGAGAGCGAAGCCAGGCGCAATAGGGTGGGTATCGAAAAGGCATTGGCCGACGTTCTCTCGCGGCGTGGCAAACTCATCGATAAAATGAGCCGCGATCTCATTTCCGACGAGGAGGCCGAACCGCTGCTGCACAAATTGCGCGAAGAGAAGGCGAGCTTAGAAGAGGAGCTTCGACTTGCTGGCGAAGAGACGAACGTGATCGAGCTTCATCCGCAGGCTGTGACGCGCTTCAAAGAGAACATCGAAAATTTGGCGGCAATCCTTGCCGATGGGGAAACACCGGATGCGGACATTGTAGGCCCGTTCCGTGAACTCGTTGCAACAGTCGTAGTTTCGCCACGCGAACGCGGCGGTCCTTATGAGATACAGATCAAGGGATATCTATCGACGCTGCTTGGTGCCGATTTGTCGGCTATGGCGATGGTAGCGGAGGAGGGATTTGAACCCCCGACACAAGGATTATGATTCCTCTGCTCTAACCAACTGAGCTACTCCGCCCCGGGCCGAAGCCATGATCTGTCTGGCATCTCGGCGAGGTCGCGCGGATATAAGGTTGAGCCGCCGGATGTGTCAAGCCGATTGACCGGCGTCTTTCAGGGATAGCGCGAGGCTACGGGCGCACGGCTTGTCTTGAGCGCAACGGTGCGTCCCGGCCCTCCATCCTGGTCTTCGTGTCGGTTCCGTCGGCCAAGGGTGACAGAAGGCGCGGCGCTCCTTGCCGATCCGGTCGTGCATCGTGATTTGCTGCGGCTTCTTGGCCCGGCGGGGTTGAGTTCGCGCATGTGCGCCGCTATGTCTCAGCCACGAAATTTTCGAGTTCTCGGATTGATGAAACCGCGTTTGGCAGTTCTTGGGTGCGGATATTGGGGCTCCAACCACATCCGCACGCTGAAGGGGCTTGGCGCGCTGCATGCGGTGTCCGATCTCAACAAGGCGCGCGCCGAAGGTTTTGCCAGCGAACAGGATTGCCTGGCAATCGAGCCGGAGGCGCTGTTTTCCCGCGACGACGTCGATGCCATCGTCCTGGCGCTGCCGCCGCAGTTCCATGCCCAGATGGCGACCCGCGCGGTGGAAGCCGGCAAGGATGTGCTGGTCGAAAAGCCGGTCGCGCTGACGGTGGCCGATGCCGAGCGCGCGGTCGCCGCCGCCAAGGCGGCCGGCCGCATTTTCATGGTCGGGCATGTGCTGCGCTTCCATCCCGCCTTCGAGAAGCTGAAGTCGCTGGTCGACACCGGCGAACTCGGCGAGGTCCGCTACATCCATTCGCACCGGCTGGGGCTCGGCAAGTTCCATACCGAGAACGACGCGCTGTGGGACCTTGCGCCGCACGACCTGTCGATGATCCTCGCCATCACCGGCACCGAGCCCATCGAAGTGCGTGGGGAGGGGGCGGCGCTGCTCGATCACCTGAGCGACTTCGCTCACCTGCATATGGTGTTTCCGAACAATCTGCGCGGCCATCTGTTCACCTCGCGGCTCAACCCCTATCGCGAGCGGCGGCTGACGGTGGTCGGCACCAAGGCGATGGCGGTGTTCGACGACGTCGAGCCGTGGGAACGCAAGCTTGCCGTCTACCGCCATGCGGTCTGGCAGGACAGCGGCCACTGGGCCTTCACCGCCAATGAGCCCACCTACGTGCCGGTGGAACAGGGCATGCCGCTGACGCGCGAACTGGAGCATTTCCTGGATTGCATCCGCACGCGCAAGGAGCCGGCGACCGATGGCGAGGAGGCGATCCGCGTCCTGCGCATCCTGACGGCCGGCACGGTCACCCACGACAGGTTCCGCGACAAGAGCAAGAGCGCCTGATTTGGCAGCCCTGCGCTGGGCT
Source organism: Mesorhizobium sp. (assembly GCA_051954615.1). Classification (GTDB taxonomy): domain Bacteria; phylum Pseudomonadota; class Alphaproteobacteria; order Rhizobiales; family Rhizobiaceae; genus Mesorhizobium. The sequence continues at coordinate 65,193 of JBQCHN010000414.1, forward strand.
ATGACTGCGGTCTACTGAGCCGGTTCGGGGGCCGGGCGGGCCGTTAGCCTGGACAGCATGGCTTCGGCCTCGGCGCCTCGTTCCGAGCGCTCGATGAAGCCGCCGCCGAAGACGCGGGCATCGTTGCCGTCGTCGGAATAGAGCACGCAGGCCTGGCCGGGCGCGACGCCGGATTCGCCGTCGGCCAGTTCCACCCAGGTAACGCCATCGCGATGATGAAGCGTGGCCGGCCGCGGCGGACGCGTCGAGCGCACCTTGGCGAACAGTTCCATGCCGGATTCGCCGATCTCGGAGAGCGCGCCGTCGCCAAGCCAGTTGATCTGGCGCAGGTAGATCTTGTGCGTTTCCAGCGCCTCGCGCGGCCCGACGATCACGCGGGCGCGGTCGGCATCGAGATGGACGACGTAGAGCGGCTCGCCCGATGCGATGCCGATGCCGCGCCGCTGGCCGATCGTATAGCGCAGGATGCCCTCATGGCGGCCGAGCACGCGCCCGTCGATGTGAACGATCTCGCCCGGATTGGCGGCCGCTGGCTTCAGCTTGGCGATGATGTCGGAATACTTGCCCTGCGGCACGAAGCAGATGTCCTGGCTGTCGTGCTTGGCGGCGACGGCCAGCCCCATTTCTTCAGCAATGGCGCGAACCGCGGGCTTCGGCAGGCCGCCCAGGGGGAAGCGCAGGTAGTCGATCTGTGCCTGCGTGGTGGCGAAGAGGAAGTAGCTCTGGTCGCGGTCGGCGTCGACCGGCCGGTAAAGGGCGCGGTGTGCGCCGTTGGCGCGGCTGCGGATATAATGGCCGGTGGCCAGCGCGTCGGCGCCGAGCTCCCGGGCTGTGGCCAGAAGGTCGGCGAACTTGACCGTCTGGTTGCAGGACACGCAGGGGATGGGCGTCTCGCCGGCCACGTAGCTCTCGGTGAAGGGATCGATGACCGCCTTGCGGAAACGCTCCTCGTAGTCGAGCACGTAGTGGGGGATGCCCAGCGTTTCGGAAACGCGGCGGGCGTCGTCGATATCCTGACCGGCGCAGCAGGAACCGGCGCGATGGGTGGCAGCGCCATGGTCATAGAGCTGCAGCGTCACGCCGACGACATCGTAGCCTTCCCGTTTCAGGAGCCCGGCGACCACAGAGGAATCGACGCCGCCCGACATGGCGACGACGACGCGCGTGTCCTTCGGGAGGCCGGGCAGGTCAAGGCTGTTCATGGTCATGCATTCCGAAGTCGGCTCAGCGATACCGCTTGTGCCGGGCAATGGTGCGAGCCCGGCTAATGCGGACAATATAGGTCAAGCTTTCCAGGCGCGCCAGCTTGCAAGCTCCCGATTGGCCTGGATGACCTCCGCAGCGGCGGCGCTGGGCATTTGTCTCAAATGCGGAAACGGTTCCTAACGTGACGTTCACGAACCTTACCTATCGATTAGGGAAGGCTTAGGCAATTTTTAAAGCTGCGGCGGTAACGTGGCAGTGATTAGGTCCGCGAGTTTCAGTAGAGAGTACGATGACCGATCTGGTTAGACCGCGAGTCAAATATGTTATCGGGCCTGACGGCAGCCCTCTTACGATTGCCGATCTGCCTCCCACCAATACGCGCAGGTGGGTCATACGGCGCAAGGCCGAAGTGGTGGCCGCTGTGCGCGGCGGCCTGCTCAGCCTCGACGAGGCGTG
>JBQCHN010000415.1:0-4954 GCA_051954615.1 Mesorhizobium sp.
GTTCGGCGGCCTGCTGCCGGCGACCGTGTTCGCGCTCAGCGCCTACAAGGGCGATATCTACTACGGCCTCTGGTACCCTGTGGCGATCGCGGCCATGTCGCTCATCATCGGCACGATCTTCGTGCGCGACACGCTGGGGACGAACTTGGACGAGAAAGAGTAGCGAGCGGCTTCGAGCCCAGTCTTCTCCAAAAGCAAAAACCCGGCGGGAAACCGCCGGGTTTTTCGTCGCCCGTATCAATAGATGCCGGCGGTAGGCAGTCCGAGCGCCGTTGCGCCGGCAAACCGGGATTGTGGACCGGGTTGAAGGGGATGGTATCGGGCGCCCTGGATGTCCCGGAATCGACGCTCCAGTCCGTTCGATCGATAAAAGCCCGCACCACCCGTCATCTCCATGGCAAGCGTCACTGCGGTGATCGCGTTTTCGGCTACGAGGTTGCGCCCGATCATCACCTCGTTGACGGTGTCGGCCGACGGCGCGTTCCTGTCGATGACATCGAGCATCCAGCGATGGGCCAGTTGCGCGGCGCGCAGCGCGGTTTCCATCCGCCCCGCGAGCGCGACGGTATCCGGGCTCGGCTGCTTGCGCCTGGCCAGGTCCAGGGCGATGTCGCGCGCGGATTCCGCCACGCCCAGATACACCGAATAGATCAGCGGGATTGCGATCGTCGCGATCACTTGGAACAGGGGGTGCCATTCGCCGGCTTTGCGGGACAAGGCGACGGCGGTGTCAGGGACGAAGAGGCCCTCGATGATGACGTCGTTGGAGCCGGTGCCGCGCATGCCCAGCGTGCGCCAGTTGTCGAGCACTTTCACCTCCGCCGCCTTCATGGAAACCGGGAAATGGATGATTGTCTCCGGCGGGCTGTCTCCATCGGGTTTGACGAGGGCGGTGGTCATCAGCACCTCGCCGATCGGCGATCCGGATGTGAAGACCTTCCGGGCGGTGATGCGATAGCCGCCTTCGACCTTGGCGGCCCAGCCTGCTCCGCCGACCCAGTCCGACCCGCCGCTGGAGAGCAGGATAATGCCGTCGCTGGCGACGCGCTTCAGCAACGGCTCGACGGCCGTTACCTTCTGATGGCGCCAGCGCCACGCGGGGATCGCCACCTGATGGGTGTGCATTGCGAAGGCGAGGGCGGTGGAGCCGCAGTGGCGCGCGATCTCCTGCAGCATCGCCGAGAGTTGACGGATGTCGGCGTCGCCGCCGCCGAGCGCGGCCGGCACGCCGGCCCTGGCAAGACCCGCCTGTTTCAGAGCGGCGTAGTTGACGGCGACGAATTCGTCGTGCGCATCTGCGGCTTCCGCTCTCGCCGCGATTTCGGGAACCAGCAACCGCACCTTTTCGACTGGCGTCGCCTGCGCATCTTCCACTTCTCTTGTGATTGTCTGGGTGGACATTGAAACCTCCTTCACGACATCGATGGCGAAGGATGCCGTTCAGGCGCTGGCCGCTCCAGTCCACGGACTGTACCGCAAATGGCGCAGGCAGGCGTTTCTTGGCAGGTAGAGCGCATGCGGCTATAATTGGAAAGGCCAACGACCGAGCATCCGACGATGGGCGATCAAGGCAGTTACGGCCAGTTCTGTCCCGTCTCCATGGCTGCGGAGATTCTCTGCACGCGCTGGACGGCCCTTGTCGTGCGTGAACTCCTGTGCGGCAGCACGCGCTTCAACGATCTCCGTCGCGGCGTGCCGCGCATGTCGCCGTCGCTTTTGTCCAAGCGTCTGAAAGATCTGGAAAAAGCCGGCGTCATCGTCACGGCGCCCGGCAGCTCGGGTTCGACGGAGTACCGTTTGTCGGCCGCCGGCGAGGAACTGGGTCCGATCATCCTCGGCATGGGTTTCTGGGGGCAGAGATGGATAGAGTCCCAACTGTCGCTCCAGAATCTCGATCCCTCGTTGTTGATGTGGGACATCCGCCGCAAACTCGATCCCCAACCGCTGCCGGCCCGAAAATGCACGATACAGTTTCAGTATCCCGAATTGCGGGATGCCCAGCGAAATTGGTGGATGGTCATCGAGAATGGTGAGGTCGACCTGTGCAGTTCCGATCCGGGCTACGAGGTCAACCTGCTCGTGCGGAGTTCGCTGCGGACGATGACGGCCATCTGGATGGGGTTTGCGGCTATCCCGCGCGAACTAGAGGCTGGGCGGCTGGAACTGGAAGGCGAGCGCCCGATCGCCAACGCGATCCAGAGGTGGCTGTCCCTGAGCACCTTTGCACCGGAGCCGCGCCAGGTTTCCTGAACAGGACCCGCAAAGCAAAACCCCGGCGCTGGCGCCGGGGTTCTGGTGGTCGAGACAATCTGCCTGAACGGCCGATCTCACACCGAATAGTACATGTCGTACTCGACCGGATGCGGGGTCATTTCGAAGCGCATCACTTCGACCATCTTCAGCTCGATGTAGGAATCGATCTGGTCGTCGTCGAAGACGCCGCCGGCCTTGAGGAAGCCGCGGTCCTTGTCGAGGCTCTGCAGCGCTTCGCGCAGGCTGCCGCACACGGTCGGAATGCGCTTCAGCTCCTTCGGCGGCAGGTCGTAGAGGTCCTTGTCCATCGGCTGGCCGGGATGGATCTTGTTCTTGATGCCGTCGATGCCGGCCATCAGAAGTGCCGCGAAGGCGAGATACGGGTTCGCGCCCGGATCGGGGAAGCGGACCTCCAGGCGCTTGGCCTTCGGCGAGTTGCCGAACGGGATGCGGCAGGAGGCCGAGCGGTTGCGCGCCGAGTAGGCGAGCAGGACCGGGGCCTCGTAGCCCGGCACCAGCCGCTTGTAGGAGTTGGTCAGCGGGTTGGTGAAGGCGTTGATCGCCTTGGCGTGCTTGATGACGCCGCCGATGAAGAACAGGCAGCTTTCCGACAGGCCGGCATATTCGTTGCCGGCGAAGGTCGGCTTGCCGCCTTTCCAGATCGACATGTTGACGTGCATGCCCGAGCCGTTGTCGCCGAAGACCGGCTTCGGCATGAAGGTGGCCGTCTTGCCGTAGGCGTTGGCGACCTGGTGCACGACGTATTTGTACATCAGGATCTTGTCGGCGTTGCGCACCAGCGTATCGAACTTGATGCCGAGTTCGTGCTGGCCGGCGGCGACTTCATGGTGATGCTTTTCCACCCTGACACCCATTTCAGTGAGCACGGTCAGCATCTCGGAGCGCATGTCCTGGCAGTTGTCGATCGGCGGCACCGGGAAATAGCCGCCCTTCATGCGCGGCCGGTGGCCGAGGTTGCCGGTCTCGTAGTCGGTGTCGTCGTTCGACGGCAGGTCGGCGCCGTCGAGCTTGAAGCCGGTGTTATAGGGGTCGGCCTTGAACTTGACGTCGTCGAAGACGAAGAACTCGGCTTCCGGGCCGACATAGATGGTGTCGCCGATGCCTTCGGCCTTCAGGTAGGCCTCGGCCTTCTTGGCGGTGCCGCGCGGGTCGCGGTTGTAGGCTTCGCCGGAGATCGGATCGAGGATGTCGCACAGGATGACCATGGTCGACTGCGCGAAGAAGGGGTCCATGTGCACCGTCTCGGGGTCGGGCATCAGCACCATGTCGGACTCGTTGATGGCCTTCCAGCCGGCGACGGACGAACCGTCGAACATGACGCCGTCGGCGAACATGTCCTCCTCGACCTCGGCGACGTCCATCGTCAGATGCTGCAACTTGCCCTTGGGGTCGGTGAAGCGAAGGTCGACGAACTTCACGTCGTTGTCCTTGATCTGCTTCATGATGTCGGATGCGGTCGTCATAGGCTGTTTTCCTGTGGCTTTGACTGTCTGTTGGGAATGGCTGCGCGTCAGATCGCGTCCGGTCCGGTCTCGCCGGTGCGGATGCGAACGACTTCCTCGATGTTGGAGACGAAGATCTTGCCGTCGCCAATACGCCCGGTCTGGGCAGCCTTGCGGATCGCCTCGATGGCGGCGTCCACGGCGTCGTCGCCGAGCACGACCTCGATCTTCACCTTGGGCAGGAAGTCGACGACGTATTCGGCGCCGCGATAAAGCTCGGTGTGGCCCTTCTGGCGGCCGAAGCCTTTCGCCTCGGTCACCGTGATGCCTTGCAGGCCGGCTTCCTGAAGCGCCTCCTTCACCTCGTCGAGCTTGAACGGTTTGATGATCGCTTCGATCTTCTTCATCGCAACATGGCCTCCAAATGCAATTCGAGAGGGCTGCGGCCCGCTCGCGCATTTGGAAAGCAGGAAGCGTGCCAGTTCGAAAACCGCGCGTTTATGGGCAGGTTTCCGATCTTCGGCTGCATATCCGCGAAAACTCTCTGTAGATCTGCTTAATTTTTGTGCAGTTAGCCTCCTTCTCGATCACGCGGGTATCTGCACCCCATCATACCGAACGATGCGCGCTGCCAACCAGCTGGCCATTTGCATCGAGAAAGAAACTCGCTGATCCTGAAGCGCCAACGGAACGCTCCATTCATGACCATTGAGCTGCTAACGCCCGTCGAAATGGCCGAGGTCGATCGCCGGGCCGTCGCGGCTGGCCCGTTCGACGGCATTGGCCTGATGCGCAACGCCGGACAGGCGGTGGCGTCGCTGGTTCTGGCGCGCTGGCCCGGCGCGCCGCGCGTGCATGTGCTCGCCGGGCCGGGCAACAACGGCGGCGACGGCTATGTCGTGGCACGGCTGCTGCATGAAAGCGGCGTCGCTGTTTCGCTGTGGGCGTCGGGCAAGCCGCGCGCCGGCGGCGATGCCGCGCTTGCGGCGGCCGGATACCCGCTGCCGGTGCATGACCTCGCCGCTTTCGACGCGGAGCCGGGCGATCTGGTCGTCGACGCGCTCTATGGCGCAGGCCTGTCGAAACCGCTCGCCGGTGCGGATGCGCGCGCCGTCGACAAGGTGGCGGCGCTCGGCCTCGCCGTCGTCGCCGTCGACCTGCCGTCCGGCGTGTCGGGCGACAGCGGCAAGGTGCCGGGCCGTGCCTTCAAGGCAGACCTGACCGTCACTTTCGCGCGG
>JBQCHN010000416.1:0-12531 GCA_051954615.1 Mesorhizobium sp.
CGGTGGCCATCGTCACCATGCGCTTGATGATTTCCGAGCGCAGCGGCTTTTCAAGCGTCAGCAGCACGGCGGCGGATGCCTGCGGCGCCAGCTTCGACAGCACCATCGCCGAGGTCTGCGCATGCTCGCCGGCGAGGAAGGTGCCGAGCCGCGCGGGATCGAGCTTCTCCAGTTCCGGCCAGATCGGCGGCGGCCCCTCGGACGGAGCCTCCTCGCGCTTGCCGTTCATGATGGCGCTGACTTCCTCTGGCGACAGCGATTCGTTGAGGATCGAATCCATCTTGTCGGCAGAATCGAGCAGGCCGGCGCCTTCGGTGAATTCCGCCTCGAATTCGGCGACGATGCGTTCCAGGTCTGCCTGCGGAATGGTGCGCAAGAGACGCGCGGCCTCGATCAGGCTTTTCAACTCCTCCTGCTTGAAGAACTTCAGCAACCGGCCCGCCGAAACCTTGCCCATCGCCACCAGGATGGCAGCCGCCTTCTGCGGACGGGTCAGCGTAAGCGCCTGGGTGGTCATGGCCTTGCCCCGCGATCTGCCCAGCGATCTGCTTTGTCACCGTCGACGGCGAACGGCATCCTCAGGCTCCCTTGGCCCCGGCGATGATCTCCGTCAGCCGGATGCCGAAGCGCGACGGATCGTTCTCCAGCACGGTGATCTCGCCGCGTGCGATCTTGCGGCCGTTCACCACCACATCGACCGGCTCGCCGATGCGCCGGTCGAGCGCAACCGTGGAGCCCTTTTGCAGGGCCATCAGTTCCGACACCGGCATCTCGGTCGAGCCCAGCACGATCTGCACGTCGACGGGAATGTTCATGATGACATTGGGATTGCCGCCGGCGGCGGGGCGGGAAGCGGCCTCGGGACGCTGCTGCTCCTCCTGAAGGACGCCGCGCAGTTCCTCGATGGCGCGGTTGAGCTGGTCGTCCGAAGCGTCGGCTTCCGGCTCGGCGGCGTTGCTGCTGGTGTTCATCCGTCTTCTCCCGCGGGGCTCAACCCGGCATGAGCCCATCGATGAAGTCCTGACCGGCATCGTAGGGATGCCTGATTCGGACCGTGTAATTCTGCCCGAGTTTGCCGAACTCGCATACGAACAGCGTCTTGTTGCGGGCCGTCAGCCGGGCACTGGTCTGCGCCGTCTCGTCCAGTTCGATCACCTGTCCCGGTTCGAGTGCGGCGATCTCGCCGAGCGTCAGCCGTGCCAGCGGCATCGTCGCTTCCAGGCTCACCGCCGAGCGCATGACCTCTTCGGAAAAGCGCTGGCGCCAGTCCGGCCCGGTGCCGTCCCCGCTCGGCATGCCGGCATCGCCGCGATGCTTGAGCAGCACGCGCTGCGGCATCGTCAGCGCCACCGTGCCGCGCGAGGCTGCGGTGGCGAGCGAAAAGACGACGCGCACCGCCGGCCCGTCGCGCAGCAGGTGCCTGGCCATGTCCTGCCCGGTCATCGCCATCGGCACCGGCAGCTTGAACTCGAAGGCGCGCGGCCCCGAACCGTTGACCGCGCGCGCGATCTGCTCGAACACCGAGGTCGCCACCTCGATCTCAAGCGGCGACAGGTCGCGCGCGATCGGCGCGGCCGGCTCGCCGGCGTCGCCGCCGAACAGGAGGCTCACCACCACCGCCACGGCATCATTGTCGATGGCCAGCACCAGCGCGTCGGGCGAGGACGTGGAGGCGGCGATCGTCATGGCGTGATTTGCCACGCCCGGCCGCGCCTGCGCCATCCTGATCAGCGCCACGTCGGCCACCTCGACCGAGACCGGCACGCCGAGGCTTTCGCCCAGGCCCGCGACGATGGCCGGCACGGCGCGCTCCGCGAGCGCGCGGGCGGCGGCGGCCACCTGGTCCGGTTCGCCGGTATCGCCGACAAGGCGCTCGACGATGAAGGCGCGCATCTCGGCCGGGCTTGCCGCGGCGCTCATGGCGTGTCTGGCCTCGCTGCCCTGCCCATCGCTCAGGCGGCCTTCCGTTCGGCGCCGCCGTTCATGGTGCTCTGCTCGACCGCGTCGATGGAAGGCCGGTCATAGGCCGAGATGGTCTTGCGGCCGAACTCGATGGCCACCTGCGGCAGCGCGCCGTTCATGTAGGCGAGCAGCGTCTGCTTGACGATGACGTAGAGGCGATTGCGCTTGTCGCGCACCGACTTGACCTTGGCGGCGATCGGCCCGACCACGCAGTACGACATGAAGATGCCGAGGAAGGTGCCGACGAGGGCAGCACCGATCAGGCCGCCGAGGATTTCCGGCGACTGGTCCAGCGCCCCCATCGCCTTCACCACGCCGAGCACCGCGGCCACGATACCGATGGCCGGGAAGCCGTCGCCCATCGCCACCAGCGCGTGGTAGGACTTCATCTTGTCGTGCTTGATGGTGTGGATTTCCTCGTCCATCAGCGCCTCGATCTCGTGCGGGCGCGCGTTGCCGATGATGATGATGCGGCAATAGTCGCAGATGAAGTACATCAGGTCGCGGTTGGCCATCACCGTCGGGAAGGCCTGGAAGATCGCCGATTCTTCCGGATTGTCGATATGGGCCTCGACCTCGCTGCGCGACTTCGACTTCAGTTCGCGCATCAGCGAATGCAGCACGCCGAGCGTCTCCAGATATTCCCGCTCCTTCGGCACCGATTGCTTGAAGGCCTCGATGACGGCCTTGCCGGTGTCCTTCACCGTCTTCATCGGGTTGGCGATCAGGAAGGCGCCGAAAGCCGCGCCGATGATGATGACGGCTTCCCATGGCTGGACCAGCACGTGGATATGCCCGCCCATCGCCATGAAGCCGCCGAGCACGCAGCCGAGCGTCACCACAAATCCGATCAGAATGCCCACGGCCGGTCCTTCCGCATCTCACACCGCAACAGGGATAGGCCGCGTGCCTTGTGTGAAGCTTGAATTGCGTGAGGCTTGAATCGTGTGCGGGCGCGATTCAGTTTCGCGCAAGGAACCCGGCCTATGATGACCTACCGCTGCTGCCGGAGGCATCATGCTGAGCACGTATCTGAGCTATCGGCTCATTGCCCAGGACATTCCCAAATCGATCGACCGGATCGAGAAGCAGCCGGCTGTGGACCGCGAGACGAAATACTATCTCGACAACATCGGCAAGGTGACGTCGGTCGACGACTTCGTCAACGATTACCGCCTCTTCAACTACGCCATGAAGGCCTACGGCCTCGGCGACATGACCTATGCCAAGGCGTTCATGGTCAAGGCGCTGAAGGAAGGCGTCAGCGATCCCGACAGCTTCGCCAACAAGCTGACCGACAAGCGCTACGCCGAATTCGTCAAGGCGTTCAACTTCCAGAAGCTGGGCGGCACCGCCACCACCTACAATCCGGCCCAGCAGGGCGTCGTCCAGAACTATTCCCTGCAAGTCGAACTCAATTCGACCCAGCTCGACCTCGACCGGGCACGCGCGGAAACGGCGAACTACGTCGCCCATATCGGCGACGTCAAATCGATCGACGACCTGATGTCCGACAAGCGCCTGCTGACCTACGCCATGGCCTCCTTCGGGCTCGACCCCGCGAAGGAACCGCCCGAGACGGTGCGCCAGATGCTCGAGGGCGGCGTCAGCGATCCGAACAGCCCGGCCAACAAGCTCGCCGACAAGCGCTACGCGAATTTCGTCGCCGCCTTCGATTTCGCACAATATGGCGACCAGACGACCCAGCGCGCGGCGGTGCAGCAGGCGCCGAAAACCTATCTCCCGAACACCGGCGTCACCCCGCTCACCCAGAACACGTCCGCCATGCAGGCCGAGGTGGACTATTACAATGCCAACATCGGCAAGGTGAAATCCATCGTCGACCTGCTCGGCGACAAGCGCCTGCTGAATTTCGCGATGACCGCCTTCGGGCTCGACGCCAAGACGGAATCGCCCTCGCGCATCCGCGACATGCTGGCGGGCGGAGTCAGCGATCCGGCCAGCCCCGCCAACCAGCTCTCGGACAAGCGGTACGCCGCTTTCGTCGCGGCGTTCGACTTCTCCCAGTACGGCGCGGCCACCACCGCCCGCGACGCCGTCACGCAGACGACGCCAGCGTATTATCTCCAGAGTTCCGACCCCGAGAACGCCTATTTCCGTGCCAACATCGGCAACGTGAAGACGCCGAACGACCTGCTGCTCGACAAGCGGCTGCTGACCTACGCCATGGGCGCCTACGGCCTCGACGCCAGCAAGGAATCGCCGACCAAGATCCGCGACATGCTGCTCGGCGGCGTCAGCGATCCGAACAGCCCGGCCAACCAGTCGAGCGACAAGCGCTATGCGGCCTTCGTCGCGGCCTTCGACTTCGCGCAGTACGGAGCCGCCACGACGTCCCGCCCCGAGGCGACCGAACAGACCGAGCGCTATCATCTGGAGAATGCCAATCCGGAAACCGCGTATTTCCGGGCGAACATCGGCAAGGTGCGGTCGGCAAAGGACCTGATGTCCGATCCGCGGCTGCTTGCCTATGCCATGGCCGCCTATGGGCTGGATGCCTCCATTGAGGACCCGGAGACGGTGAAGCGGTTCCTGACCAGCGGAGCCGGCGATCCCGACAGCATCTCCAACCTCCTTCTCGGCGCGAAATACGAAGGCTACGCCGCCTTGGCCAAGGCCTTCGACTTTCATACCTACGGCACGCAGACGACCTCCCGCCCCGAAGTTCTCGACGCCACGCCGACGCACTACACGACGATGGACGGGTTCGGCCTGGTCAAGCCGGGAGCGGCCTATGTGCAGGGGGAAACGGACTATTATCTCGCCAACGTCACCAAGCTGAAGTCGATCGACGACCTGATGGCCGACAAGCGCCTGCTGAACTATGCGCTATCGGCATTCGGGCTGGACCCGCAGAAAGAGGACCCGACCCGCATCCGCGCGCTGCTCGAGGGCGGCATCCGCGACCCCGAAAGTCCCGCCAACAAGCTCGACAACAAGGCCTACGCCGCCTTCGTCGCCGCCTTCAATTTCGAGCAATACGGCGAGGAAGCCACCACCTATGTCGCCGCCGGGCAAAACACCGTCGACAAGTACATGCGCCAGACGCTGGAAGAGGATGCCGGCCAGACCAACGAAGGCGTGCGGCTGGCGCTGTATTTCCAGCGCAAGGCGTCGGGCCTGACCGACTGGTATCAGGTGCTGGCCGACAAGGCGCTGTCGCAGGTCGCGCGCATCGCCTTCGGCATGCCCGATTCCTTCGCCGGCGCCGATATCGACAAGCAGGTGAAGCTGTTCGAGCAGAAGTTCGACATCGCCGACTTCGCCGATGCCGGCAAGCTCGACAAGTTCATGACCCGCTTCACCACCATGTACGAAATCCAGAACCCGTCATCGACGGCGACGACGTCGGTGGGCGTGCTGTTCGCCCAGCCGACCACCATCGGCGTCTCCACCGACCTGATGATGGCCATGCAGCAGATGAAGTATTGACCATGCAGGACAGCCTCTACGTTTCGCTCTCCTCCCAGATCGCCCTGCAGAAGCGGCTGGACACCATTGCCGACAACGTCGCCAACGCCTCCACCGTCGGCTTTCGCGCCACCGGCGTGAAGTTCGAGGACGTCGTCACCGGCACCGGCCAGAAGGCGGTGGCTTTCACCTCGCCGGGCAACACCTACCTGTCGGGCGTCAACGGCGCGTTGAGCGAAACCGGCAACCCCTTCGATTTCGCCATCCAGGGCGACGCCTGGTTCGCGCTGCAGACGCCGGCCGGCACGGTGATGACGCGCGACGGCCGTTTCTCGATGGGCCAGAACGGCGAGTTGCTGTCGACCGAAGGCTATCCGGTGCTCGATGCCGGCGGCGCGCCGCTGCAGCTCGATCCGCGCGGCGGCCCGCCGACCGTCGGCAAGGACGGCTCGCTGCGCCAGGGCGAGCAACTTGCCGGCGCCATCGGCCTGTTCAACTTCCAGCCGGGCGAGAACTTCGTGCGCTTCGGCAATTCCGGCGTCGTGCCACCGGGCGAGCCGGAACCGATCGTCGACAGGATCGATGTCGGCGTGGCGCAGGGTTTCGTCGAGCAGTCCAACGTCAACCCGGTGCTGGAGATGACCCGTCTCATCCAGGTGCAGCGCGCCTTCGAGAACGTCGCCGCGCTTGTGCGCCAGACCGGCTCCACGACCGAGGACGCCATCCAGACGCTCGGTTCCAAGTAGCGCCGCCGCATGTCGCCGCCCGCATCCCTCCCGATCCGCGCCGACGACCGGCCGCAACAACAAGCACCCGAAACGCGTCTGGCGCTGCTGGAGCGGCTGTGGCACCGCTTCGAAGGCGACGACGCCGTCCTCCGCCGGGGCGGCCGCGTCAGCGAGGTTTCCGCCACCCACTACCATGTGCACGGCCTGTCCGACATCGCCCGGCTGGGCGATGTGGTCGAGCAGCGCAGCCGCTTCGGCGCGCGTCTCGGCGAGATCGTCCGCATCGGCCGCGACGAAGTCGTCGTCGCTCCCTTTGAGGCAAGCGCCGACGCCGGCATCGGCGATGCCGTGTTCCGGCGCGGCCCGCTGGCGATCACTCCGCATCCTTCCTGGCGCGGCCGCGCCATCGACGCCCTGGCGCGCGCCATCGACGGCGGCCCGCCGCTGGTCAGAGGCGTCGACACGGGCGGCCCCACCCACGCCACGCCGGGCGCCATGGCCCGCCAGCGCGTCGGCACGCCGTTCATGACCGGCGTGCGCGCCATCGACATCTTCACGCCGCTCTGCTTCGGCCAGCGCATGGGCATCTTCGCCGGCTCCGGCGTCGGCAAATCGACGCTGCTTGCCATGCTCGCCGGCGCCGACGCCTTCGATACGGTGGTCGTGGCGCTGGTCGGCGAACGCGGTCGCGAGGTGCGCGAGTTCCTCGAGGACACCATCGGCGAACAGGCCATGGCCAAGACCGTGGCCGTGGTCGCCACCAGCGACGAGAGCGCCATGATGCGCCGCCGCGCGCCCGACACCGCCATGCGGGTTGCCGAGCATTTCCGCGACCAGGGCCACTGCGTGCTGCTGGTGCTGGATTCCATCACCCGCTTCGCCCACGCGCTGCGCGAGGTAGCGACCGGCACCGGCGAGCCGCCGGTGGCGCGCGGCTATCCGGCCTCCGTCTTCACCGACCTGCCGAAGCTGCTGGAGCGGGCGGGACCGGGACTGGAAGGCTCAGGCTCGATCACCGCCATCATCTCGGTTCTTGTGGATGGCGACGACCACAACGATCCGGTCGCCGATTCGGTGCGCGGCATCCTCGACGGCCATGTCGTTCTCGACCGCGCGATTGCCGAACAGGGGCGCTATCCGCCGGTCAATCCGCTGTCCTCCATTTCGCGCCTCGCCGGCAAGGCGTGGTCGCCAGACCAGCGCACACTGGTGGCGCGGCTGAAGGCGATGATCTCGCGCTTCGAGGACACGCGCGACATCCGTCTGCTCGGCGCCTACCAGGGCGGCGCCGACCCCGAGCTCGACATGGCGGTGCGCCAGGTGCCGCTGATCTACGAGGCGCTGATGCAATCGCCGAAGGACCGCCCTTCGGCCGAGCCCTTCGCCAATCTCGCCCGTCATCTGAAGGTCAAGCAGAATGCAGACGCGCCGGACTGAGCTGGCGCACATCGAGCTGATGTTGCGCGAGCAGCTGGCGCGCGCCGAGGCCGCCGAGCGGCCACGGCGATCGCGGTTTTCGCCACCCGGCTCCCTTGTCGCATGGCTGCCTGGCAGAGGAGACGCCTTTTCCTTGCCGGCGTTTGCGCGGATGTTTTCCCCCGGCCTGTTCACCCGTCCGAAACCGGCCGGAACGCAGGAAAGCGCGCTGGCGGCGCTGTTTGCGCCGACCGGCGCTTCCGACGCTCGCACCGAGCCGGCCTTCACGCCGCCCCGGGAAACCCGCCGTTTACCAAATCTAAGCGGGAACGATGCTAGCAATCGTTCCATGAAGGAAGCTCCCGAGCGCGATTGGGGTCCGCCGCCGGCGGTCCGGTTCCCCATGCCGGTCAAGAAGAAAGACCATCGCGGCGATCTCGTCATCGCCGGGCTCGGCGTCGCCCTCGGTCTCGTTTGCGCGCTGTTTCCCTGGTACATCTTCTTCAATCAGGACCAGTTCGGCGTGCAGGCCATCCGCTTCGGCGGCAGGGGCGGGAATGCCGGCCGCGCCACCGTCGAGGCCCGGCCAAATGCCAGCGGCACGCCGGTCGCCGATCAGGAAATCCCCGACAGCGCGCTCGACCTGTTTTCCACCGGCACGCTGCAGCCGAAGCCCGAAAGCGCCGATGCCGCGCCCGACCTCGACCAGCAGCCCTTCCCCAGCGACGCGGCGACATTCCGCCTCGTCCACATCGCCAACGGCCGCGCCATGATCGAGGACGACGCCGGCCTGTGGGTCGTCCAGCAAGGCTCGGTCCTGCCCGATTCCAGCACCGTGAAGTCCATCGAGCAGCGCAAGGGCCGCTGGGTGCTGGTCACCAGCACCGACAGGGTGATCGAGATCTCCAAGTAACGAAGCGGCAGCGCCGGCCCCGCGCAAGGCCCGCGCAAGACTGGCGCACTACTCTCCGGAAACCTGCCCGGAGTAGCGCATGGAGCCCGTCAACCTTTTCAACCTCGCATCGCGGCAAGCCGAGTGGCTGGCCGTGCGCCAGTCCGCTGTCGCCGGCAACATCGCCAATGCCAATACGCCCGGCTACACCGCCAACGACGTCGAACCGTTCCAGAAGGTGCTCGACCACACGGCCGTGACGTTGAGCGCGACGCAGAGCGGCCATCTCGGCTTCGGCGCCAGCGAGGCCGCCTTCTCGGTCAAGCCGCAGGACTATACCGGCGCGATCATGCCGTCCAAGAACACCGTCGTCATGGAGGAAGAGCTGATGAAGGCAGGCGAGGTGCGCCGCTCCTTCGAGCTCAACACGGCCATCGTCAAGGCCTTCCACACCATGATGATCATGGCGACGAAGGGCTGACGCGCGATGGACGCTTTGACGGCAGCCCTCAAGGTCGCGGCGTCCGGACTCGGCGCCCAGTCGGAGCGCCTGCGCGTCGTCTCCGAAAACCTCGCCAACGCCCAGTCCACCGGCACCACGCCCGGCGCCGATCCCTATCGCCGCAAGACCATATCCTTCGCCGCCGAACTCGACCGCGCTTCCGGCGGCAGCCTCGTCGAGGTCAATTCGATCGACCGCGACCCCTCGCCCTTCCCCGTCGAGTTCCAGCCCGGCAACGAGGCCGCCGACGACAAGGGCTACGTCAAGCTGCCAAACGTCAACGTGCTGATCGAGATGGCCGACATGACCGAGGCCAACCGCTCCTACGAGGCCAACCTGCAGGTCATCAAGCAGGCGCGCGACCTGATCTCCATGACCATCGACCTGATGAGGAACCAGTGATGATCGGCGGCATCGGTGCCATCCACCTCAGGCCTCCGGTCGGCAACTCCGATGCCGACAGCGGCCTCCTGTCCAATGCGGCCACGCCGGCCGCCGGCGCCGGCGCATCCTTCGCCGAAGCCCTGTCGCAGGCGGCGACCAACACGGTCGACACATTGAAGAGCGCCGAACAGGTGTCGATCCAGGCGCTCAAGGGCGATGCCGACACCCGCCAGGTCGCAGACGCCGTCATGAGCGCCCAACAGGCGCTGCAGGCGGCCGTCGCCATCCGCGACAAGATCGTCTCCGCCTATCTCGACATCAGCCGCATGAGTATTTGAGGACGGCCCATGAAAGCGCTCGCCATCGCCGCCACCGGCATGAACGCCCAGCAGACCAACCTGGAAGTCATCGCCAACAACATCGCCAACATCAACACGACCGGCTACAAGCGCGCCCGCGCCGAGTTCTCGGACCTGCTCTATCAGGTCGACCGCACGCAGGGCGTGCCCAACCGTGCCAACGGCTCGATCGTTCCCGAAGGCGTCTCCATCGGCCTCGGCGTCAAGACCAGCGCCGTGCGCAACGTCCACATCCAGGGCGAGCTGACCAGCACCGGCAACAACTACGACCTCGCGCTGACCGGCAAGGGCTGGTTCCAGATCGAGGGCGCCGACGGCAACCCGCTCTACACCCGCTCCGGCGCCTTCAACACCAATGCGACCGGCCAGTTGGTGACGGTCGACGGCGCCGCCGTCATCCCCGCCATTACCGTGCCGGCCGACGCCGTCGAGGTCATCGTCAACAAGACCGGCCAGGTCTTCGCCCGCATCGACGGCCAGACCGACCTGCAGGACCTCGGCCAGCTCACCCTCGCCACCTTCGCCAACGAGGCCGGCCTGGCGCCGCTCGGCGACAACCTGTTCCAGGAGACGGTGGCCTCGGGTGCGGCCAATGTCGGCGTGCCGGGCGATCCGGGCTATGCCACCGTCGAACAGGGCTACCTGGAGAATTCCAACGTCGATCCGGTCAAGGAGATCACCGAGCTGATCTCGGCGCAGCGTGCTTACGAGATGAATTCCAAGGTCATCCAGGCCGCAGACGAAATGGCCGCCGTCGTCTCCAAGAACATCAGGTGACGACGATGGCGGCGCGCATCCTCGTTCCGGTCCTGCGCTCGATGGCGCTCGCTCTGGCGCTTTGCGCCGGTGCGGCGCCGGCCGCAGCCGACGAGGTCGTGCTGATCCCCAGCCGCGTCATCTATCCGGGCGAGACTATCGGCCTTGCCGCGCTGAAGGAAGTGACGCTGGCGCCCGGACGCCACAAGCCGGATGCCGTCGCCACCACCGCGCCCGAACTCGACGGCAAGGTCGCCAAGCGCACGCTGCTGCCCGGCCGCTACATCCCCGTAAGCGCGCTGCGCGAGGCATGGCTGGTCGAACAGGGCGCCTCCGTGCAGGTCTATTTCGTCGCCGGTCCCCTCACCATCTCGGCCACCGCCGTCACCTTGCAGCCTGGCGCCGCGGGCGACCTCGTCAAGGTCCGCAACGTCGACAGCGGCAAGGTGCTGTCCGGCACGGTGATGGCTAACGGCACCATCCAGGTCGGCGCCTCATGAAGGGCATCCTCGCCATCGCCGTCGCGGCCTTGCTGGTGGTCCAGCCGTCGCAGGCCGACGGGCTGAACGCCAAGCAGAAGCGCGCGCTGGTCGCCAAGGAGGGACCGGGGGCGCTCGGTCAGGATTACGATCCGGCCACCGCGGCGCGCATGTTCAAGGTGTCGGCGACGCCCAGCCAGTTGCCGCCCGGACAGGTCGCCGCGCGCATCAAGGATATCGCCCAGCTCCAGAGCGCGCGTGACAACCAGCTCGTCGGCTACGGTCTTGTCATCGGGCTCTCGGGCACCGGCGACAGTTTGCGGAACTCGCCTTTCACCGAACAGTCGATCCGCGCCATGCTGCAGAACCTCGGCATCGCCACCGAGGGCGGCCAGGCGCGCGCCAAGAATGTCGCCGCCGTCATCGTCACCGCCAACATGCCGCCCTTCGTACAGTCCGGCGCACGCATCGACATCAACGTCTCCTCCATGGGCGACGCCACCTCGCTGCAGGGCGGCACGCTGGTGATGACGCCGCTGAAGGCCGCCGACGGCCAGATCTACGCCGTCGGCCAGGGCTCCGTCATCGTCTCCGGCTTCACCGCGCAGGGCCAGGCCGAGCAGCTCACGCAAGGCGTGCCGACCGCCGGCCGCGTCCCCAACGGCGCCATCGTCGAGCGCGCCGTCGACGCCGAGTTCGACGACCAGACGGTGCTGACGCTGCAACTGCGCAATCCGGACTTCTCCACCGCCATCCGCATTGCCGACGCCATCAACGACTACACCGGCCAGCGCTTCGGAATGCGCGTCGCGGCCGAACGCGACGCCCGCACCGTCTCGGTGAAGAAGCCGAAAGGGGTTTCGGCGGCGCGCTTCTATGCCGAGGTCGAGAACCTCGTGGTCGAATCCGACACGCCGGCAAGGGTCGTCGTCGATTCCCGCACCGGCACCATCGTCATCGGCAACCAGGTCAGGATCTCGCGCGTGGCGATCAGCCACGGCACGCTGACGGTGCGCATCACCGAAGCGCCGCGCGTCGTCCAGCCGGAACCTTTCTCCCGGGGCGAGACGGCAGTCGAACCCAACACCGTCATCGAGGCCAGCCAGCCCGACGCACGTGTCGCGCTTCTGGACGGACCGGACCTGGAAACGCTCGTCTCCGGACTGAACCGCCTGGGCGTCAAGCCCGACGGCATCATCGCCATTCTGCAAGGCATCAAGTCGGCCGGCGCCCTGCAAGCCGACCTGATCCTCCAATAGGTCGCGCCGATGCTGCAACGTCTCCTCCCGCCTCTCCGCCGCTCCAACACCCTGCACGCGTTGTGCGGAATCGCCGTCGGCCTTGTGTTGCTCGGCGCCCCGGCGTCGGCCACCGAGCCGGTGCGCCAGGTTCTGCCAGGCGCGCCAACGGCCCCGCAGACGCTTGAGCGGGAGACAGTCGCACCGGCACCGGCGGCGACCGGTTCGCTGGCCGGGAAAGACCCCGAGCAAAGCGACGTCGAGCGCTTCTGCTCCAACATCGCCGACGCCGCGCGCGACCGCCGCTACTCCCTTCAGGCGGCCGAGCTCAAGAAATTGCAGGACGATGTCGACGCCCGCATCAAGGCGCTGGAGGCGAAGCG
>JBQCHN010000417.1:0-6012 GCA_051954615.1 Mesorhizobium sp.
TTCTCCGCCAGCCAGCGGCCAAGCGAGGAATTGCCGAACCCGCCCTCGGCGCCGATGGCGCGGGCCGACAGAAGCCCGATATAGGCCGTCACCAGGATGGTGCCGGTGACGACCACCTGCAGCGAGACGAACGTGGCGAGGCCGATATAGCCCAGAAGGGCGGCGCCGATGGTGAAGGCGCCCAGCCCGTAGGCGCTGTAGCGCAGCCAGACCGGCCAGCGGCGCCATTCGCCTTCCTTGGTGCGGAACGGCTTCAGCGATCCCATGAGGATGAGCAGCACGCCGACGACGACGGCGGCCAGGAAGCTGCGCGCCACCGTCAGCGACAGCGGCGAGCCCATCTGGTTGTTGACGATGGCGAGGAAGCTGCTGACGCCGATGACGAGCGCCATCGCCGTGGTCAGTCGCACCAGCCAGCGCGCGGCTTCCGGCTCGACCGGTATCAGCCGCCACTGCGGCCGCGCCGGCGACAGCGCCGCGTTGGTCAGCCGGTTGACGCAGAAGACGAGGCCGATAACCGTCATGGCGGCGGCCAGGAAGGTGCCGATATCGCCGCGCAGCACGCCGTAGTAGTCGTAGAAGAAATAGGTCGCGGCGAAGAACACGCCCAGCGCAACCGTCGGCAGCAGCGTCGACCAGAAGGTGCGCGACAACCGGCTGAGATAGGACGGGCTTTCACCTCCGTTCGGGTCGATCAGGCGGCCGAAGACGCGGCGTCCTCCGAACATCAGCACGAAGGCGGCGATCAACGCCATCATCGTGGCGACGAGCATCGGCTGCGCCTTGTATTTCAGCGCGAAGCCCAGCCAGGAGGAAATCGAATTGTAGAAGGTCGTCACGCCGGCATGCGCGTCGGACAGAACCTTGCTGCTGAAGGCGTCCGTCAGCGCATAGCGCCGCGTCAACAGGTTGCGGAACAGGTCGCTGCGCGTCGTGGCGACCGTGTTGATGAGGTTGCTGATGCGCACCGACAGCGCCTGGGCCGAAGCGGTCACCGCGTTGATCTCGGCCTTTTCGGCAGCCAGCGCCTGGCGCTCGCTGGTGACGATGTCCGGCTCGGCGGGCTGCCCCTCTGCCGGCGGCGGCCCCAGTTGCTCCAACCGCTTGTTGATCTCGACGATACGCGGCCGAAAGGCCAGAGCGCTTTGCAGGGCCTGCGGCGCCAGTTCCTCCAGTTGCAGCCGGATATCGACGAGCTTGTCGTCGTCTTCCTTGTTCTGCCCGATCTGCTTTTCGAGCCCGTCGACCTTGGCAGTGAGGTCCTGCAGCACCTTCTGCTGCGCGGCGACGATGCCGGCCGGCGCCTGGACAGGTGCAGGCTCGGCCGCCGTCTGCGCCCCGGCAGGCACGACGCAGGCAAGCGCCAGCAGGAGGACCAGCAGGCGCAGCAGCGAAGGAAAGGTCGGGAAACGGCTCAACGGCGGCGACTCGGGGACAGATGGCGTTTCAGCGACCGCCATTGATAGAGACAGCACCGGCGGCGGGCAAGCGCGGGCTGGGATCGCGGCCGATCAATCGGGGCGGCCAAACTGGTCGGTCTGTCGAAAAGCGATGGCGAAATATTGGCTTTGACCGTCCGGCCTGCTCTATAGTCTGCCCACGCCCCCGCAACGGAAAACCACGATCATGGCGGAATATTCGGCCTTCGCGCTGCTCCGGAACGCGCTGTCGGGAAACCGGGACTGGAAACCGGCCTGGCGCAAGCCCAAGCCGAAGGCATCCTACGACGTCATCGTCATCGGTGGTGGCGGACATGGCCTTTCCACCGCCTATTACCTAGCCAAGGAGCATGGCATCACCAACGTCGCGGTGCTGGAGAAAGGCTGGCTCGGTTCCGGCAATGTCGGGCGCAACACAACGGCCGTGCGCTCCAACTACCTGCTGCCGCCCAACACCCGCTTCTACGAGCATTCGATGAAGCTGTGGGAGAACCTCTCGCACGACCTCAACTACAACGTCATGTTCTCGCAGCGCGGCTGCCTCAATCTCGCGCATTCGCCGGCGCAGCTCGACGACTATGCGCGGCGCGGCAACTCCATGCGCCATCAGGGCGTCGACGCCGAGCTGATGACGCCGGCCGAGATCAAGCGCCTGATGCCGATGATCGATGTGTCCGATACGGCCCGCTTCCCCGTCTATGGCGGCCTGATGCAGCCGCGCGCCGGCACCGCCCGCCACGATGCCGTCGCCTGGGGCTATGCACGCGGCGCCGACCGGCGCGGCGTCGACATCGTCGAGAACTGCGAGGTGACGGGTTTCATCAAGGACGGCGACAAGATCGTCGGCGTTTCCACCTCGCGCGGCGAGATCAGGGCGAAGAAAGTGGCCGTCGCGGTCGCCGGCTCGACCGGGCGCGTCATGCAACTGGCCGGCATCGACCGGCTGCCGATCGAGAGCCATGTATTGCAGGCCTTCGTCTCCGAATCGCTGAAACCGGTGCTCGACACCGTCGTCACTTTCGGCATGGGGCACTTCTACATCTCCCAGTCCGACAAGGGCGGGCTGGTCTACGGCGGCGACATCGACGGCTATAATTCCTACGCCCAGCGCGGCAACCTGCCGATCGTCGAGGACGTCATGGCCGAGATGCTGGCACTGTTCCCCTCGCTGGCCAGCGTGCGCATGCTGCGTTCGTGGGGCGGCGTGTGCGACATGTCGATGGACGGCTCGCCGATCATCGCCAAGGGGCCGCTGCCGGGCATGTATCTCAACTGCGGCTGGTGCTACGGCGGCTTCAAGGCGACGCCGGCATCCGGCTTCTGCTTCGCCCACACCATCGCCCGCGACGAGCCGCACGACCTCAACGCCGCCTTCACGCTCGACCGCTTCCACCGCGGCATCCTGATCGACGAGAAGGGCCAGGGCGCGACGCCGAGGCTGCATTAGGCCATGATCCCAGAAAGTGGATCCCGGTTTTTGGACAAGATCATGGCCAAACAAAAAGACGCAAAAGCATGCTGATCACCTGCCCCTATTGCGGTCCGCGCGACGTGTCCGAGTTCACCTATCAGGGCGACGGCAACCGCCAGCGCCCTGCCCCGAACTCGCAGAATCTCGATGCCTGGAACGAGTATGTCTACGACCGGCTGAACCCGGCCGGCGATCACAACGAGATCTGGCAGCATTCCGGCGGCTGCCGTATCCATCTGCGCGTCGTGCGCAACACGCTGACGCATGCGATTTCCAGCGCCACGGCAGTGCGCGGGGGCAAGGCATGAGCGCGCGCCGCACCGAAGGCAGCGGCCGAATCGACCGCGCCCGCACCATCCGCTTCACTTTCGACGGCGCCACCTATGGCGGCCATCCGGGCGACACGCTGGCCTCGGCGCTGCTCGCCAACGGCGTTTCCCTGTTCGGCCGCTCCTTCAAGTACCACCGCCCGCGCGGCGTACTAAGCGCCGGTGTAGACGAGCCGAACGCGCTGGTGACCGTCCTGCGCGGGCAGGCGCGCGAGCCCAACATCCCCGCGACGATGGTCGAGATCCATGACGGGCTGGTGGCCGAGAGCCAGAACCGCTTTCCCTCGCCGGCCTGGGACGTCAGCGCCGTCAACCAGCTTGCCGGCCCGCTGATCTCCGCCGGCTTCTACTACAAGACCTTCATGGGGCCGGTGATCGGGCCGCTGAAAGGCACCCGCTTCTGGATGGTGTGCGAGCGCTTCATCCGCCGCGCCGCCGGTCTCGGCCGCGCCGGGGCCGTTCCCGACAAGGCCCGCTACGAGCGCATGAACGCCTTCTGCGACGTGCTCGTCGTCGGCGCCGGCCCGGCGGGCCTGACGGCGGCGAAGGCAGCCGCCGAAAAAGGCGCGCGCGTCGTCCTCGCGGACATCGAGCCGCGCCTCGGCGGCTCCGCCAACTGGTCGGGCGAGGTCATCGACGGCAAGTCGGCGGCCGACTGGGCCGCCGCCGCCGTCAACGACCTGCGCACGGCGGACAATGTGCGCCTCCTGCCGCGCACCACCGTCTGGGGCTACTACGACGGCAACACGCTGGCTGCCCTTGAGCGCGTTAGCGACCACAAGCAGCACCCCGCCAAAGGCGAGCCGCGCCATCGCTATTGGGCGATCCGCGCGAAATCGGTCGTGCTGGCGACCGGCGCGCTGGAACGACCGCTGGTCTTCCCCGGTAACGATCGGCCGGGCGTCATGCTGGCGGGTGCGGCCGAGCGCTACGCCAACGAGTTCGGCGTGCTGCCGGGGCAAAAGATCGCCGTCTTCACCAACAACGACAGCGCCTACCGCGCCGCGCATGCGCTGAGGCAGGCGGGCGCTGCCATCGCGGCAATCGTCGACGTGCGAACGGACATTTCCGCCGACATGCTCGATTTCGCCGGCAAGGCCGAAACCGAGATGCTGACCGGCCACGCCGTCGTCGCCACCGAAGGTGGCAAGGCGCTGACCGGCATCAAGGTACAGCGCTTCGACGCTGCCACCGGCGCATTGTCCGGCGAGCCGCGTTCCATCCACGCCGACTGCCTGCTGATGTCCGGCGGCTGGTCGCCCGCCATCCATCTCGCCAGTCAGGCCGGCGCGAAAGCGGAATGGGACGAGGCGCTGCAAGCCTTCCTGCCGCCGAAGCCGAACCAGAAATGGACCGGCGCGGGCGCCTTCACCGGTGCGTTCTCGACCACCGACGCGATCGAACAAGGCCACGCCGCCGGGCTCGCGGCATCCGGCGCCCGCTCGAAGCATTTCGATGCGCCCGCCGTCGAGGCGGCTCCCGGTGCGCCGGGCGCCGAGCCCGTCTTCGAGATCGCGGCGCCGGGCAAGAGCTTCGTCGATTTCCAGCACGACGTGACCGCCGAGGACGTTCGGCTCGCCCATCGCGAGGGCTTCGTCTCGGTCGAGCACCTGAAGCGCTACACCACGCTCGGCATGGCAACCGACCAGGGCAAGACCTCCAACGTGCCCGGCCTCGCCATCATGGCGGCAGCGCTCGGCAAGGCGATCCCTGAGGTCGGCACCACCCGCTTCCGCCCGCCTTATGCGGCCGTTTCGTTGGGCTCGCTGGCGGCGGAGCGTTTCGGCGACCTGAAGCCGGAACGGCTCACCCCGATGCACGACTGGCACCTCGCCAACGGCGCGAGCATGTATTCCGCTGGCCTGTGGTGGCGGCCGCAAATCTACGGCCATGCCGGCGAAACCGTTGAGCAGGCCTATGTGCGCGAGACGAAGGCGACGCGCGGCTCGGCCGGCATCGTCGACGTCTCGACGCTGGGCAAGATCGCCGTGCAGGGACCGGACGCGGCCGAACTGCTCGACCGCGTCTACACCAACATGTTCTCCACCCTCGCCGTCGGCAAGGCACGCTACGGCCTGATGCTGCGCGAGGACGGGCTGGCCTTCGACGACGGTACGACATGGCGGCTCGGCGAGCAGGATTTCCTGATGACGACGACGACCGCCAATGCCGGCAAGGTCATGCAACATCTGGAATATTTCCTCGATGTGATCTGGCCCGACCTGAAAGTCACCGTCACTTCGGTCACCGACCAGTGGGCGGGCGCCGCCATCGGCGGGCCGAAGGCGCGGGAAATCCTCGCCGCCTGCGTCGAGGGCACGGCCGTCGACAATACGGCCCTGCCCTTCATGGGCATCGTCCGCGGCGAGATCGCCGGCGTGCCGGTGATGATCTGCCGCCTTTCCTTCTCCGGCGAAATGGCCTTCGAGGTCTATTGCGGCGCCGACTGGGGCACGCATGTCTGGGAAGCGCTCATCGAAGCCGGCAAGCCGTTCGACCTCGTGCCCTACGGGCTGGAGGCGCTGGGCACCATGCGCATCGAGAAGGGACACGTCACCGGCGCCGAGATCGACGGCCGCACCACGGCGCGCGACCTGCATCTCGACTGGATGCTGTCGAAGAAGAAGCCGTTCATCGGCTCGGCCATGATGGACCGCGAAGGCCTGGTCGCCGCCGACCGCCTGCAACTCGTCGGCGTCGTCTCGCTCGACAACCGGCCGCTAAACGGCGGCGCCCATATCGTCGAGGAACTGGACGAGAAGAACCCGCACGG
>JBQCHN010000418.1:0-3930 GCA_051954615.1 Mesorhizobium sp.
CGAGACGGCCAAAGCTCGGCAATCGGCTGCGCTGCCGCAGGCCGGGCCATTGACCGGATCGTGATCAATCCGTGCCGTATTTGAGCGCCACCGCCGCCGCCACCGGCCCGACCACGGCCGAAAACAGCGTCAGCGCGGCCAGGATCAGGAACGGCGGCAGGAACGGTTCAGGGTCGTTGACCGCGCCGTAGCTTGCCGAGACGCCGAAGATCAGCACCGGTATGGCGAGCGGCAGCACCAGAACCGAGATCAGCACGCCGCCGCGCGGCAGCGCCACCGCCACCGCAGCGCCGGCGGCACCGATGAAGGCGATGGCCGGCGTGCCGGCGAGCAGGGTAAGGGTGGTGGCGCCGATGCCGGCGGCCGGCATGTTCATGAACAGGCCGAGCAGGGGAGAGGCGACCACCAGCGGCAGCACGCTCGCCGTCCAGTGGGCGAGGCATTTCACCAGCACCGTCAGCGCCGGCATGTGGCGGTCGGCTTCCAGCACCAGCAGGTCGAGCGAACCGTCCTCGCGATCGGCCTGGAACAGCCTGTCGAGGCCGAGCAGGCAAGATAGCAGCGCTCCGATCCAGAGAATGGCGGGGCCGATGCGGGCGAGCAGGTTGAGGTCCGGCCCCACGCCGAACGGAATGGTGGCGATGACGGCAAGGAAGAAGATGACGCCCGTCAGCGCTCCGCTGCCGGCGCGGAAGGCGAGACGCAGGTCGCGCAGGTAGAGCGACCACATGTCAGCCACCCATCCTCAGTTCCACCGCCCCTTCCAGCCCGAGCGGCAGGTGCGTCGCCGCCACGATGATGCCGCCGCCGCGCAGGTGCTCGCCTATCAGCCCGGCGAAGCGCCGTTCGGAAGCCTTGTCCAGCCCGGCGGTCGGCTCGTCGAGCAGCCAGACCGGGCGGCGGCAGACCAGAAGCCGGGCGATTGCCGTGCGGCGGCGCTGGCCGGTGGAGAGATAGCCGAAGGGCAGGTGCCCGATGCCGCCGAGTTCGACCGCCTCCAATGCCTGATCGACGCTTATGGCGGGCGCAATGTCGGCATCTGCCGAAAAATCACGCCAGAAGCCGAGATTCTCTGCCACGGTCAGGGCCGGTTTCATCGCGTTCTGGTGGCCGAGATAATGCGAGGCGGAGGCAACGGTGGGAAACGTCTCGCCACCGCCCTCCAACCTCACCGTGCCGCCGGCCGCCGGCAAAAGCCCGGCGATGACGCGCAGCAGCGTCGACTTGCCCGAACCGTTCGGCCCGGTGACGACGCAGGCCCCGCCGTCCTCCAGCGCAAGCTCGATGCCGGAAAACACCGGCTCGCCGCCCCGTTCTCCCGCCAGCCCTTCGGCAATCAGCCGCATTCCGTCCCCTTCGCCGAAAGTTGCATCGCCGCACCGGTACGGCACGGCAAAATTGCCCAAACACCGTCTAGAACTATTCCAGGAACTTCTCTATATCCGACATACCAACCCCAGCGGTCGGGGAAGGCAAACTTTATTGCGCCGGACCAGCGCCTGCCGCACATACGGCTGGGACGCTTGGGAGCGGACAGCGGAAATGACCGTACCCGCACCTTTGCGCGTGATTGCATGCCATCGGAGTCCGTTCCCCCGCAGAACAGACCAAAGGTGGTAGCCCCATGGCCAAATCTCTCGACAGTTTCAATTGCCGCCGCACCCTGACCGCGGGTGGAGCCGAATATGCCTACTACAATCTGGTTGAAGCCGAAAAGAACGGCCTCGCCGGCATTTCCAAGCTCCCCTATTCGATGAAGGTGCTGCTGGAGAACCTGCTGCGCAACGAGGACGGTCGCTCCGTCACCAAGGAATCGATCCAGGCGGTCGCTGCCTGGCTGGCCGACAAGGGCACCGCCGGCGTCGAGATCGCCTATCGCCCCGCGCGCGTGCTGATGCAGGATTTCACCGGCGTTCCGGCCGTGGTCGATCTGGCCGCCATGCGCGACGGCATCAAGGCGCTCGGCGGCGATCCGGAGAAGATCAATCCGCTGGTGCCGGTTGACCTGGTCATCGACCACTCCGTCATCGTCGACGAGTTCGGTTCGCCGATGGCCTTCGCCCGCAACGTCGAATTGGAATACCAGCGCAACGAGGAACGCTACAAGTTCCTGAAATGGGGCCAGCAGGCGTTCCGCAACTTCCGCGTCGTGCCTCCCGGCACCGGCATCTGCCACCAGGTCAACCTCGAATATCTCGGCCAGGTGGTGTGGACCAACGATGAGGACGGCGAAACCACCGCCTATCCCGACACCTGCGTCGGCACCGATTCGCACACCACCATGATCAACGGCCTCGGCGTGCTCGGCTGGGGCGTCGGCGGCATCGAGGCAGAGGCCGCCATGCTCGGCCAGCCGGTCTCCATGCTGCTGCCGGAGGTCATCGGCTTCCGCCTCACCGGCAAGCTGAAGGAAGGCGTCACCGCCACCGACCTCGTGCTCACCGTCACCCAGATGCTGCGCAAGAAGGGTGTCGTCGGCAAGTTCGTCGAGTTCTTCGGCCCCGGCCTCTCCAACATGACGCTGGCCGACCGCGCCACCATCGGCAACATGTCGCCTGAATACGGCGCCACCTGCGGCTTCTTCCCGGTCGATGCCGAGACCATCCGCTACATGACCATGTCCGGCCGCGCCGAGGACCGCCTGGCACTAGTCGAGGCCTATTCGAAGGCGCAGGGCCTGTGGCGCGAGGATTCCTCCGCCGATCCGGTCTTCACCGACACGCTGGAGCTTGACCTCGGCGACGTCGTGCCCTCGATGGCCGGCCCGAAGCGGCCGGAAGGCCGCCAGGCGCTGGAAGACATCCCCGCCGGCTTCGCCAAGGCGATGGAGACCGAATACAAGAAGGCCGCCGAGATCCACAAGCGCTACCCTGTGGAAGGCACGGACCACGACCTCGGCCATGGCGACGTGGTGATTGCGGCCATCACGTCGTGCACCAACACCTCCAACCCGTCGGTGCTGATCGGCGCCGGCCTGCTCGCCCGCAACGCTAACCGTCTCGGCCTCAAGCAGAAGCCGTGGGTCAAGACTTCGCTGGCGCCGGGATCGCAGGTCGTTGCCGAATATCTGGAGAAGTCGGGCCTGCAGAAGGAACTCGACGAGATCGGCTTCAACCTCGTCGGCTTCGGCTGCACCACCTGCATCGGCAATTCCGGCCCGCTGCCAGGGCCGATCTCCAAGACCATCAACGACAAGGGCCTGATCGGTGCCGCGGTGCTCTCGGGCAACCGCAACTTCGAGGGCCGCGTCTCGCCCGACGTGCAGGCGAACTACCTCGCCTCGCCGCCGCTGGTCGTGGCGCACGCGCTGGCCGGCACCGTGACCAAGGACCTCACCAAGGAGCCCCTCGGCGAGGATAAGGACGGCAAGCCGGTCTACCTCAAGGACATCTGGCCGACCACGGCGGAAATCCAGGAGTTCATCGAGAAGAACGTCACGCGCGAGCTGTTCGCCCGCAAATATGCCGACGTCTTCAAGGGCGACGCCAACTGGCAGAAGGTCAAGGTGCCGGCGGGCCAGACCTATGCCTGGGACGACGATTCCACCTATGTGCAGAACCCGCCTTACTTCGCCGGCATGGGCAAGAAGGCCGGCCATACGTCCGACATCAAGGGCGCGCGGGTGCTCGGCCTGTTCGGCGACAAGATCACCACCGACCACATCTCGCCGGCCGGTTCCATCAAGGCGGCGTCGCCCGCCGGCAAGTACCTGATGGACCATGGCGTCGGCGTCGCCGACTTCAATCAGTACGGCACGCGGCGCGGCAACCATGAGGTGATGATGCGCGGCACCTTTGCCAACATCCGCATCCGCAACCACATGCTGGGCGAGAACGGCAAGGAAGGCGGCTACACCATCCACTATCCGTCCAAGGAGGAGATGTCGATCTACGACGCCGCCATGGAATACCGGAAGGAAGGCGTGCCGCT
>JBQCHN010000419.1:0-8227 GCA_051954615.1 Mesorhizobium sp.
GCGACGATGCGGCGCAGCGAGGGGTGTGCCTCCTTCATCAGCGCGATGAAGGCCGGCGCCATCAGCAGGTTCTTCTCCGCGCCGCCGCTGGCAAAGGCCTCGGCCATCGTATCGAGCATTTCCGAGCGGATGATGCAGCCGGCCCGCCAGATCCTGGCGATCGTAGGCATCGGCAGGTTCCAGCCGAACTCCTTCGAGGCGCCGGCCATCACCGCAAAGCCTTGTGCGTAGGCCGCGATCTTGCCGGCGAAAAGCGCAAGCTCCAGGTCTTTCAGCAACACGTTCCTCGGCGCATCGATTTTCTCCACGGCGAGCGTCCCATAGGCTTTTTCGGCGGCCTGTCGCTCGTCCTTCAGCGAGGACAGCACGCGCGCAGCCACCGCCGCCTCGATGGCCGTCGCCGGGATGCCGAGCTGCTGCGCCTCGATCACCGACCATTTGCCGGTGCCCTTCTGGCCAGCACGGTCGAGGATGACGTCGACCACCGGCTTGCCGGTCTTCGCATCGTCGGCGGCCAGCACCTTGGCGGTGATCTCGATCAGGTAGGAGTTCAGCCGGCCCTTGTTCCAGGTCTCGAACACCGGCGCGATCTCCTTCGCGCCCATGCCGAGCCCGTCGCGTAGTATGCCGTAGATCTCGGCGATCATCTGCATGTCGGCATATTCGATGCCATTGTGGATGGTTTTCACGAAATGGCCGGCGCCGTCCGGCCCCAGCCATGCCGCGCAGGGCTCGCCCTTGAACTTGGCGGAGATGGCGGTGAGCACGCCTTCCACGCGCTGCCAGCTTTCCTCGGTGCCGCCGACCATGATGGATGGGCCATGGCGTGCGCCTTCCTCGCCGCCGGAGACACCCATGCCGATGAAGGTGAGGCCGGAGCCTTCCAGTTCGCGGAAGCGGCGCACCGTGTCGTGAAAGTTGGCGTTGCCGGCGTCGATGAGGATGTCGTTGGCTTCCAATTCGGCGCGCAGCGCCGCGATCTGCTCGTCCACCGGCTTGCCGGCCAGCACCATGATGATGACCGGGCGCGGCGGCCGGATGGCGGCGGCGAGTTCGGCCAGGCTGTGGCAGGGCACGATGCGGTCGGCGAGTTCGCCTGCATTGGCCTTGAACTCGTCGACGCGCGCGACGGTGCGGTTGAAGACGGCGATGCGGTGGCCCTTCTCGGCGATGTTGAGCGCCAGGTTGGAGCCCATCGTGCCAAGGCCGATCAGGCCGATTTCGGCTTTTTCCATTGGTGCGTCCTTCAACTGCGGCGAATGCTCGGAGGCCATGATGATGGCATGTGCGCAGCTAGCACTTCAATCGACTTGGAGCCAGTCATTGCGGCCGGATGTCGATCGGCGCCTCAATCTCGACCATGTCGAAGTCGGAGACGAGGATATCGAGGCGGGCAGTCCAGCGCCCGGCGACGGGTATGACGAGACCGTCGACGTGCCACGTCCCGTCGCCCGGCTTCGTCGCCTCGCGCTTCAGCGGCTCGATGCCGGAATCGGGCTTGGACAGGACCAGCGTCACCGCCTTGGCGTCGAGTGGGCCGAAATCGCCGGTCATGATGGAGATGGAAACGGAGACGGGGCCGGTATGACCGGGTATGACGGAAACGTCCGCCATCGCCTTTTCGGTGTGGATGTGCATCGCGGCGGGCTGGGCGGCTGCAATCGCCAGGGCGCGCGGCGGCGGCGTGAAGCGCCATCCGGCGGCGATGCCGAAAATGGCGACGACGAGGGCGATTTCGATCGCGATGGAGCGGGCGAGCCGTGCGAACGCGCGCGGTTCACCGGCTTCGGCCGGGACGGTCAGCCGCCAGCGGTTGAGCGCGGCGAGGCCGAACAGGATGACGAGTAGCGCCAGCTTCGCCATCAGCAGGCGGCCGTAGGCGGTGGACAGCAGGGCGCCCGGCTCCTGAACCTGGACGATGGCCAGAATGGTGCCGGAGAGAACCAGGACGGCGACGACGGGCAGGATCGAGCGCGAGAAGCGGGCGAGGAAGGCCGGCGCGCCGGCTTTCCGCCGCTTCAGCGCCAGGCCCAGCGGCAGCAGCGCGCCGGCCCAGAAGGCGATGGCGGTGCCGTGCAGGAAAACCAGCGGCCGCGTGAGCCATTGCGGCTCGGCGGCGCTTGCATGGCCGCTGGCCGCAAGGGCGATCCCGGTGCCGGCCAGGGCGGCAAGCGAGAGGAGCCGACGGCCGGGCAGGACGAGCGAAAGAAGGCCGAGGCCGAGCGCGGCGATGGCGGCCAGAACGGTCCAGGCGAAGCTGGTTGACTGCGCTGCCTGCCAGACGGCCGGATCGGCGAGGCGGGCCAAAGGTGCGCCCAGCGCGTCGAGCCCTTGCAGGCCGAGCGACAAGGGCGCGGCGGCAAGGCCCGCGACGAGAAACAGAGCGGTGGCGCGGAAGCCATCGCGGCCGCGCGCCATCCAGGCCAGCGCGAAGGCGCCGCCGATGCCGAGGAACAGCCCGGCATAGAGCGCGACCTTGCCGGCCCAGATGGCGATATCGAGCGGCCAGTCGATCGGTTCAGCGGCGGGGGGCGCTGCGCTCGGCGCGCCGACGGAAAACAGCAGCGAGCCGGCGACGGGATGGCCGTCCGCCGACACGACGCGCCAGCTCAGCACATGCGTGCCTTGCCCGAGCCTGCCCGGCGCATCGATGGAGACGGTCCCGCCGTCAACGTGGAAATCCGGGAGCCCGACCGCTGTCCCGTCAGGGCGGACCAACGTCAGCTTGAGCGGCGAAACCGGCTCGTTGAAGGTGAGCGCGAAGCGCGCCGGACTTTCGGTGAGGATCGCGTTGTCGGCCGGCTCGGCGGAAATCAATGCCGCATGGGCAAAGGCGGCGTCCGGCAGCGCCAGCCACAGCAGGAAGGCGAGGAGGCTGGCGAAAACGCCGCCAGCCCCACTGGCAAGCCGATGCTTCGTCATCGGCATGCACTCACTTCTTCGGCAGCAGCTTGACGCCCGGCGCCGGCGTTTCGAGGTCGTCCTCGCTCTGGCCTGCCTGCGGGATCTGGATCCAGCGTTCGACCGCGCCGCCTTCGCATTCCTGCACCACCGGGAAGTAGGCTGTCTCGCCGGCGGCGAGATCGCCCGAAAAGGTGCCGCGCAGGATGAACTCGTCGTAGTAGGCGTCCGGCAGGTTGCCGCCGGTCCAGTCGACTTCCTGCACGCCCTCGGTGACCTTCTCGCCCCACAGCTCGTAGGCCTTGGCGAATTTGCCCTTCACCGTCTTCAGCTCCCAGCCGGCTTTGGGCATCGGCTTGGCGGCGATGAAGCCTTCCGGCAGTTTCACGCGCACGGCAGTCGTGGCCTTGCCTTCGCAGCCGTGCGGCACGCGCAGCACCGCCTTGTAGGTGGAACCGACGGCCGCTTCCCCGGTTTCGAGGGTGACGTGGGCGAGCGCCGTGCCGGTGGTGAGGAAAAGCGCGGCGGCGCAGGTGACGATGTGACGCCTAGTCATGGTCCATCTCCATGCCGCCGGCGGCATTCATGCCTTCGACCTGGAACTCCACCGTGACGCTGCCTGCCTTCTCGAAAGTCAGGGTGGCGGGAAAGCTTTCGCCTTCCTTGGCCGGGTGCTTCAGGCCCATCAGCATCAGGTGATAGCCGCCGGGCTTCAGTTCGATCTTGCCGCCGGCGGGAATCTCCACCCCGCCCTCGACCGGGCGCATGGTCATGACGCCGTCCTTGACGGCCATTTCATGCACCTCGGCCTTGGCCGAGATGTCGGAGGTGACGGACACCAGCCTGTCGGGCGCGCCGCCGTGATTGGTGACGGTGAAATAGCCCCCGGCCACCTTGGCTCCGGGCGGTGTTGCGCGCGACCAGGGATGGTCGATCTCGAGATCGCCCAGCCTGAATTCGTGCGCCAGGGCAGGGCCGCAGACGAGAAGGACAGCGGCCAGGGCAGCTGCGGCGGTTCGGCCGGTCGGCCGGAAGATATGAAAGTTCGACATGGGGTCTCCATGGGGTCGATGCCGTGCCGGGCCTGCGGCCGCGGCGACTGGTGACTTGGATGAGATTGGCGGGAAGATGTTCCGGCGCGGATGCGCGCTCAGGCGAGAAGCGGTGGCGCACGGGGATTGGCCTGCCAGCGGTGGCGGCTGAAAAGTGGCCGCTCCACTGTTGCCGGAGCAACGACGGCCGTTTCGGCAAATGCCGTTTCCAGCGCGACGGTAGTGTCGGGCGGCGCGCCGAAACCCAGCGACGACAGGGAGCAGCCGAGCGTGCAGCAGGACGGCTGGTGATTCTGCGGATCGCCCGAAGGCTGTTCGGCCGCGCCGGCATGGGTGCAGATGACGTTGCCGAAGGCATCGAGCTGTGCGGCGGCGCTGTCGGCGCCAAGCGCGAAGGTTGCGAGCAGCGATTGCAGGATGAGCACATAGGCAGCGACGAACGCCACCGTCATGCTCAATCGTCTGCGCCTCATCGCGGTCACGTCCATCTCCCGCTTCCCCGCTCAAGACCTATCACGCCGATGCGTGCCGCGAAATCGCCAAAAGACGGCTGCGGCATCCTGCGCGGGGCCTGTCCGGATCTTGTCTACACGATCCCGGTTGCCGGAAGTTTGTTCCAGCGCATGCAAGCCGTATTATTCTGCCGGAAAATCCGCATTGCCGGCTGCCTCGGGCATGGAGATCAGCAGCGTCTGGCGCGCCGAATCCAGGTGCCGGCGGCAGGCAGCGTGGACCTTGGCCGGGTCGCGCGACCTGAGGGCCGCGATGTAGGCGAGATGTTCCTGCAAGGCGGTCTCGTTGCGCTGGCGCTCGTCCGCCTTGTTCCATTGGTAGTGGTAGTGAAAGATCATGGCGATGACATCGTAGAAGTCGACGATGAAGCGGTTCAGCGAAGCGCGGTGGATGAGCCGGTGGAAGCGCTCGTCCAGTTCGGAGAATTCATTGAAGCGGGTAGCGATGGCGCGGGCAAGCGCGTGGTGCTCGCTTTCCAGCAGGGCGAGTTCGGCCCATGCGGGGTTGTCCTGCGGCAAGGCGGCGAAGGCGGCGGCCGAGCGCAGTTCGAACATTTCGCGGATTTCGGTCAGCTCCAGCGCGAAATCGCGGGTGAAGCCCTTGAGCACCCAGTGGCTGTTGCGGCGCTTCTCGATCAGTCCGAAGCGGCTGAAGCGGATCAGGAATTCACGCACGCTCGTGGTGCCGACGCCGATCTCGCGCGCCAGTTCCAGTTCGTTGATCTGCGTTCCGGCTTCGGCTCCTGCCTGTAGCAGGCGGCGCACGAAGGAGCGTTCGATGATCTCGGAGGGCGAGTCGGTCTCCGCCACCGGAAAGAAGTCGTCCGGGCACGGCTTGCGCAGCGCCTTCTTGTCGCGCTTGTTCCAGGCGATCAGCCCGGTTTCGGCCATGCGCGCCAGCACCGAGCGGACCGTGGTGCGGCTCACGCCCAGCGTTGCGCCCAGCTCGGGTTCGGAAGGAAGGCTGCCGGCGGCTTCGAGCAGGCCGAGGCAGCGGTTGTAGGCGTCCTTGTAGACGTTGTTGCCCTTGGCCATCCCTAGCGTCTCCGGAACCGCAGCCCTGCCATCGATCGAATGGCCCAAGAAATGAGTTGACGCAAAATTGTTTTTTCCAGATAAAAGACAATAACCGTGAGGCGGTCGCAGTCAACCGGCCGCGTTCAGGATCATCATCCCGAACCTTTCAGGATCAACGCCTTGCCAGCCGCCAGCACCATCCTTTTGTCTCCCGTGGACAATGTCGCGGTCGCCAACGGCAAGGTGGAGGCGGGCGCCGTCCTGCCGGGTGGCGCTGCGGCGAGCCAGCCGATCGAGCCCGGCCACAAGGTGGCGATCAAGCCTATCGCGACGGGTGAGGCCGTCGTCAAGTATGCGCAGGCGATCGGCCGCGCGACCCGCGACATCGCGGCCGGCGAGCATGTGCATTCGCACAACCTGGCCTTCGAATCCGGCCGCCTGCCGGTGGTGCCGCCGGGCGAGGCCGCGCATGCCACCGAGACCGACAAGACCCGTACCTTCATGGGCTATCGCCGCGCCGACGGGCGCGCCGGCACGCGCAACTTCATCGGCATCATCGCCAGTGTGAACTGTTCGGCCACCGTCTGCCACGCCATCGCCGACGAGGCCAACCGCCGGCTCCTGCCCAACTATCCCGGCATCGACGGTTTCGTGCCGATCGTCCATGGCCAGGGCTGCGGCATGAGCGCCACCGGCGACGGCATGATGGTGCTGCACCGCACGCTGGCCGGCTATGCCCGCCATCCCAATTTCGGCGGCGTGCTGATGGTCGGCCTCGGCTGCGAGGTCAACCAACTCACCCTTTACGGCCAGAAGGGCGTGGCCGCCGGCAAGCGGCATTTCAACATCCAGGAGGCCGGCGGTTCGCGCCGGTCGGTGGAAAAGGCGATGGGCGTGCTGGCCGAGATCGCCGAGGAGGTGGGCGCCTTGCAGCGCGAGCCGATCCCGGTTTCGGAAATCGTCGTCGGCCTGCAATGCGGTGGCTCCGACGGCATGTCGGGCATCACCGCCAATCCGGCGCTGGGCGTTGCCGTGGATATTTTGGCCGATGTCGGCGGCATCGGAATCCTGTCGGAGACCACAGAGATCTACGGTGCCGAGCACCTGCTTGGTGCCCGTGCGGCGACACCGGAGATCGCCGGCAAGCTCGACGGGCTGATCAAGTGGTGGGAGGACCACACGGCCAGGCACGGCGCTTCCATCGACAACAATCCTTCGCCCGGCAACAAGCGCGGCGGGCTGACGACCATTCTGGAAAAGTCGCTGGGGGCGGTCGCCAAAGGCGGGCAGACGCCACTCAACGGCGTCTTCAACTATGCCGAGAAGGTCACCGGCCATGGACTGGTGTTCATGGACACGCCCGGCTACGACCCCGTCTCGGCCACCGGCCAGGTGGCGGGCGGGGCAAACGTCATCGTTTTCACGACCGGGCGGGGTTCCTGCTTCGGCTGTCGGCCGACGCCATCGGTCAAGGTCGCGACCAACACAACACTCTACAACGCCATGGAGGAGGACATGGACGTCAATTGCGGCGTCATCGCCTCGGGCGACAAGAGCATTGCCGAGATGGGCCGGGAAATCTTCGAGCTGATTGTCGAGACGGCCTCGGGCCGCAAGACCAAGAGCGAGCAGTTCGGTTACGGCGACAATGAATTCGTGCCGTGGCACCTCGGCGCCACGCTTTGAGGATAGACGGCGTTTCCCCCTACCGGCTCAGGCAGCCTTCTTCCAGCCGCTCCTGATGTGCTTGCAGCCGTCGCGGTAGACGGCTTCGGGATTCTCGGCGAAATCGCGCCAGACCTTGGTGGCGGCGGCAAGGTCCTTCAGGCCGCGGCCGAAGGCCTCGATGGTCAGCCAGTCGTCGTAGCCGCTCTTGCGGATCGCCGCGAAGGTTTCCTTCCACGGAATGTTGCCGCGTCCGGGGACGCCGCGATCGTTCTCGGAAATATGGACGTGGACGATGTTTTTCCTGTTCCGCGTGTAGGCGCCGATCGGGTCGGCTTCCTCGATATTGGCGTGAAAGGTGTCGTACATGGCGCGGATATGCGGCCGGTCGACCTCGTCGATGTGCGCGCAAAGCGCATCCATCGTATTGAACAGGTAGCATTCAAAGCGGTTCAGCGCCTCCAGCCCGATGGTTACGCCCTTCTTGCCGGCGTGGTCGCCGATGGCGCGCTGGGAGGAGAGCGAACGCTTGAATTCCGCTGGCGTCGGGCCGGCACCGGAAAACAGGCCCAGCGTCGAATGCAGCGGGCCGGACAGCGTCGGCGCACCAAGGGCCGCCGCGCAATCGATGGCGTTCTTCATGAAGGCGATGCCGGCCTTGCGGGTGGCGGCATCAGGCGAAATCAGGTTCGTCGCCGGGTCGCCCATAGCCGAGACGGCGGTGCGCTGGAGCCCGATGCGGTCGAGCATGCCACCGAGGCGCGCATAGTCGTCCGGCGTGCCCTCGAAGATCGGGATCTCGACGCCGTCGAAGCCGGCCGCCTTGATATCCTTCAGAAGCGGCTCGTGCTTCTTCGTGACATTGGTGGTCCACAGGAACATGCACATGCCGATTTTCATTGGTGCCCCCTGACCCTGTCTTTCGTTCGCTGAACCTAGAGCTTCGTCCAGGCGCCGTTCTTCTTCGACGACTTCACGCAGGCCTCGACGAAGGCGACGCCCTCGACGCCGTCCTCAACGGTCGGGTAGACCACGTCCTTGCCCGGTTTGCCGCCCTTGCGGCGCGCGGCGCGGATGGCA
>JBQCHN010000420.1:0-2543 GCA_051954615.1 Mesorhizobium sp.
AAAGTTCGGCACGGTGGCGGCGGAAACGCCGCTCTATCGCGAGGCGCCGAACAACATCGAGGCCGAGCAGGCGCTGCTCGGCGCCATGCTGGTCAACAACGACGCCTTCTACCGCGTCTCGGACTTCCTCAAGGCAAGCCACTTCTACGAGCCGCTGCACAGAAAAATCTTCGAGGTTTCGGCCGAACTGATCCGCATGGGCAAGATGGCCAACCCGGTGACGATCAAGACCTTCCTGCCGGCCGAGGAGAAGGTCGGCGACATGACGGTGGCGCAATATCTCGCCCGCCTCGCCGCCGAGGCCGTCACCGTCATCAACGCCGCCGACTACGGCCGCGCCATCTACGACCTCGCCACGCGGCGCGCGCTGATCACCGTCGGCGAGGACATGGTTAACATCGCCTACGACGCACCGGTCGACATGGCGCCGCGCGACCAGATCGAGGACGCCGAGCGGCGGCTGTTCGAACTGGCCGAGACGGGCCGCTACGACGGCGGCTTCGAGAGCTTCACCGATGCCGTCAAGACCGCCGTCGACATGGCGAACGCCGCCTACATGCGCGACGGTCACCTGTCGGGCATCGCCACCGGCCTGCGCGATCTCGACGCGCGCATGGGCGGCCTGCAGCCGTCCGATCTGATCGTGCTCGCCGGTCGTCCAGGCATGGGCAAGACCTCGCTCGCCACCAACATCGCCTTCAACATCGCCGAGGCCTATGTGCCGGCCCAGCAGGCGGACGGCACCTTCAAGGCGGCGAACGGCGGCGTCGTCGGCTTCTTCTCGCTGGAAATGTCGTCGGAACAGCTCGCCACCCGCATCATCTCCGAGCAGACGGAAATCCCCTCCTCCAAGATCAGGCGCGGCGAGATTTCCGAGCACGATTTCGAAAAGCTGGTGGCCTGCTCGCAGACCATGCAGAAACTGCCGCTCTACATCGACCAGACCGGCGGCATCTCGATCGCCCAGCTGGCGGCGCGGGCGCGGCGCCTCAAGCGCCAGCGCGGGCTCGACGTCATCGTCATCGACTATATCCAGCTGATGACTGGCTCCTCCAAGGCTGCGAGCCAGAACCGCGTGCAGGAGATCACCGAGATCACCACCGGCCTGAAGGCGCTGGCCAAGGAACTGTCGACGCCGATCATTGCGCTGTCCCAGCTCTCGCGTCAGGTGGAAAGCCGCGACGACAAGCGCCCGCAGCTTTCGGACCTGCGCGAATCGGGCTCCATCGAGCAGGACGCCGACGTGGTGATCTTCGTCTTCCGCGAGGAATATTACCTGAAGAACAAGGAGCCGAAGCTCGGCACCGAAGAGCACATCAAGTGGGAAACCGACATGAACGAGGCGCGCGGCAAGGCCGAGGTGATCGTCGCCAAGCAGCGCCACGGCCCGACGGGCACGGTCGGCCTCGCCTTCCAGGGCGAGTTCACCCGCTTCTCCGACCTCGCCGACGACAGCCACCTGCCGGAGCGGTTCGAGTAGTCTTTTGGCCAAGTCCCGTACACAGTTCATCTGCCAGGCCTGCGGCAACGTTTCGTCGCGATGGAGCGGCAAGTGCGAGGCCTGCGGCGAGTGGAACACGCTGGTCGAGGAAGGCACGGCCGGCGGCATAGGCTCCGGCCCGGGAGCGCTAAAAAGCGCGCGCAAGGGCCGCGCCGTGGCGCTGACCTCGCTCGACGGCGACATCGAGGACGCGCCGCGCATAGCGTCGGGCATCGGCGAGCTCGACCGTGCTACCGGCGGCGGTTTCGTGCGCGGCTCGGCGCTGCTGGTCGGCGGCGACCCCGGCATCGGCAAATCGACGCTGTTGACGCAGGCGGCGGCCGCATTGGCCCGGCAGGGGCACCGCATCGTCTATGTCTCGGGCGAGGAAGCCGTCGCGCAGATCAGGCTGCGCGCGCAGAGATTGGGCGCTGCCGCATCGCCGGTCGAACTGGCCGCCGAAACAAATGTGGAGGATATCCTCGCCACAATCGGCGAAGGCCGGCGCCCCGACCTCGTCATCCTCGATTCGATCCAGACGCTGTGGACCGATCTTGCCGATTCGGCGCCGGGCACCGTCACGCAGGTGCGCGCCGCGGCCCAGGCGATGATCCGCTATGCCAAATCGACAGGCGCGGCCGTCGTTCTGGTCGGGCACGTTACCAAGGAAGGCCAGATCGCCGGCCCGCGCGTGGTCGAACACATGGTCGACGGCGTGCTCTATTTCGAGGGCGAAGGCAACCACCATTTCCGCATCCTGCGCACGGTGAAGAACCGTTTCGGGCCGACCGACGAGATCGGCGTGTTCGAAATGTCGGACAAGGGCCTGCGCGAGGTCTCCAATCCATCCGAGCTTTTTCTCGGCGAACGGCATGCGAAATCGCCGGGTGCCGCTGTTTTTGCTGGCATGGAAGGCACCAGGCCGGTGCTGGTCGAAATACAGGCG
This sequence comes from Mesorhizobium sp., assembly GCA_051954615.1. Lineage (GTDB taxonomy): Bacteria > Pseudomonadota > Alphaproteobacteria > Rhizobiales > Rhizobiaceae > Mesorhizobium. The sequence goes on from JBQCHN010000420.1 coordinate 2,427, forward strand.
CTCGTCGCCCCCTCCCCGCTCGGCACGCCGCGCCGGGCCGTGGTCGGCTGGGACAGCGCCCGGCTGGCCATGATCCTCGCCGTGCTGGAGGCGCATTGCGGCGTGCGGTTTTCCCAG
>JBQCHN010000421.1:0-17294 GCA_051954615.1 Mesorhizobium sp.
TCATCCGACCGGGCTCGTTACTTCCCGGGTACCGTCCCGATTGCCTCGCCATTTCGAGGGTCGGGGGACGCCCACAGGCACGTGCGACTTTGGGCAAGCGGCGATATAGGGAGATCGCCCTTCACAATCAATTAAAATCTCCCGACGGGTTGAAAAAATCGCGATAGCGAACAATCTTGCGGCGATTGTATTCGGATGGCGAACGGAAACGCGGCGAAAAACCAGCTTGCGATTTCGCCGGAATAGAGACAGGCGTTTGATTTCCCTGGTGATTTCTCGATCCGAGGGGCTTGAGGCGGATGCGGGGACCGCCGGCTCGTCAACCACCGCGCGGTCGCGTCATCACTTCGTTGCAACAAGGATCTGATTCGCATGGACACGCTCACCCGCATGCGCGCCTTCATTGACGTGGTCGAGGCGGAAGGTTTTTCCGCCGCCGCGCGCAAGATCGGCCGTTCCAAGGCGCTGCTGTCGAAATATGTGCGCGAACTGGAGGACGAACTCGGGGCGCTGCTGCTCAACCGCACGACGCGGCAGTTCTCGCTGACCGAAGCCGGCCATACCTACTATCGCCGCGCCTCGGAGATCGTGCGTGAGGTGGACAGCCTTGCCGACGCTGTGCGCGAATCGTCGGGCGACGTGCGCGGCCGGATAAAGCTGTCGGCGCCGCGCACCTTCGCCGACGCGCCGGTCGGCCAGTCGCTGGTCGATTTCGCCAAGCACTATCCCGACATCGTGCTGGAAATCCATCTCGACGACCGTTTCGTCGACCTGGTCGAGGAGGGCTTCGACCTCGCCGTGCGCATTTCGCGGCTGGAGAACTCGTCGCTGATCGCGCGGCGGCTGGCGCCGTTTTCGGTGCGTATCTGCGGTGCGCCGGAACTGATCGCCAAGCATGGCATGCCGGCGCATCCGCGTGATCTGGCTCGTGCGCCCTGCATCATCGACACCAACGGCCGCTGGCTGGCCAACTGGCCGTTCCGCGGCGACGACAACGACACCACCAGCGTCGCCGTTTCCGGGCCGATCGAGGTCAACAGTCCGATGGCGGCGCGCGCTGCGGCCGTTGCCGGGCTCGGCTTTTCGGTGCTGCCCGATTTCATCGCCCAGCCCGAGATCATGAGCGGCCGGTTGGTGCCGGTGCTGGACGACCGCATCCTGCAGGGCGGCGGCATCTTCGCCGTCTATCCGCATCGCCGCTACCTGCCGGCCAAAGTGCGCGTCTTCGTCGATTTCCTCGCCCAGTGGTTCAAGGCGCGCGAGGCGGCATGACGCCGCGCCGTCTCGCCGCTGTCCCAATTTCGCCCGTTTTGTCACGACCTTCGGCGAGGTCCACCCGGGAGCAGGAATGATTCCGAGCACGTTTCCCTTGCGCCTGGCGATGGCGCTGACCGCGCTGCTGACCGTCTCGGGCGCCGCGGACGCGCATCCGCACGTCTTCGCCGAAGCCCGTCTCGACGTCGTGCTCAGCGCCGATCACCAAAGCGTGAAAGCGTTGCGCCACCTTTGGCGGTTCGACGAACTGTTTTCGAGTACGGTGCTGATGCAGTTCGACAAGAATTCCGACCTGAAGCTCGACGATGCGGAACTGAAGGATGTCGCCGACACCATCTTTTCCTCGCTGGCCGAATACGACTATTTCCAGCTTGTCACCGTCGACGGCAAGGACGTGCACATGAACGCGCCGTCGCAGGTGATGACCAATTTCGACAACGACCAGCTGATCGTGCTGTTCGAATCCGAGCCGGCGACGCCGATCAAGCTTGCCGGCACCATCGATTTCGGCGTCTACGACCCGACCTTCTATACCGCCATCGACTTCACCGAGGACGCCAACATGGCTGTCGAGGGCCTGCCGTCGACCTGCACGCGCAAAGTGATCCGCCCCGATCCCGACACGGCCATCGCCCAGAACCAGAAGACGCTGACCGACGCCTTCTTCAACGATCCGACGGGCACCGACATGTCGAAGATTTTCGCCACCAAGCTGGAGCTGACCTGCAAGCCATGAGGGGTAAGCCAAGAGGGCACGGCCGATGAGGCGGGGGATGCTGCATGCCGGACTGGCGCTGGCTGCCGCCGCCTTCGCTCTGCATGTGGCGGGTGCTGCCCATGCGCAGAGCTCGCTCGGCATCGGCACCAACGACGCCATGCCGGCCACCACCGGCCTGTTCGCCCACCAGCTTGCCTGGATCAACCTGAAGCAGCAGGAATTCTACCGGGCGCTTGCCGGCGCCATGAAGGCGATGCGGCAGGACGGCTCGAAGCTGTGGGTGCTGATCGGCCTGTCCTTCCTCTACGGCATCTTCCACGCCGCCGGCCCCGGCCACGGCAAGGCGGTCATTTCCTCCTACATGGTGGCCAACGAGGTGGCGCTGAGGCGGGGCATTCTGCTCTCCTTCATCTCGGCCTTCCTGCAGGCCTTCACCGCGATCGCGGTGATGCTGCTGGCGTTCTTCGTGCTGCGCGGCACGGCGGTCTCGATGACGGACGCGGCATGGTTCCTGGAGATCGCCAGCTACGTCTTCGTCACCGCCTTCGGCGCGTGGCTTCTGTGGCGAAAGCTTCGCCCGCTGGTGGCACGGTTGTTCGGGAGGGCGCCGGCCTACAGCCTGTCGGCGGCACAAGCCGGGCCGCCCCGCAGCGGGCAGCCGAACGCGCGGGGCAGCGCCGCGCGTGTTCGCCTCAACCATCCCGACGCCAGCCCGGCTGCCGCTTTCGTCTGCGGGCACGACCATGCGCCGGGCACCGTCTGCGCCGATTGCGGCCATAGCCACGTACCCGACCCTGCAATGCTTTCGGGCGACCGCTTCGACTGGCGCACCGCCTGGTCGGCAGTGGCAGCCGTCGGCATCCGGCCCTGTTCGGGCGCGCTGATCGTGCTGTCGTTCGCCTTCCTCAACGGCCTGTGGACGGGCGGTATCCTTTCGGTGCTCGCCATGTCTGTCGGCACCGCGATCACCGTGGCGATCCTCGCCACGCTGGCGGTGACGGCGAAGGACTGGGCGGTGTGGTTCGCCGGCGACGGCCGGCTCGGCAACCGGGTGCATGCGATCATCGAGATCGGCGGCGCGGCGCTCGTCTTCCTGTTCGGCCTGACGCTTCTGTCGGCCAGCCTGGTGGCATAGGGGACAGGCCCGGAACCGCATACCGGCATCGTCGTGGTCCAAGCCAGCCGCCCGCCGAGCACATTGCAACCGGCTAGGTGAACGGCTACGCCGGCACTGGAAAATGAGCCGGTTAAGCAAATGAAACGCTCCAGCGGTCAAATCCCGAACGGCTCCGGCGTCGTGTGCCCGGCTTGGCAGGGCGTCGCGCCTTGACGCCCTTCGTCTTCCTTGCCGTGCTGCTGGCCGCTGCCATGCACGCCACCTGGAACGCTCTGGTCAAGGTGCGCAGCGACCGTTTCGCCTCGATCACGCTGACGTCCTTCGGCATGACGCTGTCGGCGGCGCCGGTCCTGCCTTTCGTCGACGTGCCGACGGCAAATGTCTGGCCGTGGATCGTCGCCTCGGTCATCATCCATATCGGCTACCGCCTGTTCCTCATCCGCGCCTACGATCATGGCGATCTCGCCCAGACCTATCCGCTGGCGCGTGGCACCGCGCCGCTGATCACGGCCATCGGCGGTGTCTTCCTGTTGTCGGAAGTGCCGAGCAGCCTGGCGATGGTCGGCATCCTGCTGCTGTCGCTGGGTACGCTGCTGATGTCGTTGCGCGGCGGCGGCCATCTGGCGACGCTGAACCGCGCAGCGGTCGGCTACGCGCTGACCACCTCCTTGTGCATCGCCGGCTATACGCTCGCCGACGGCAGCGGTGTGCGCCTTGCGGCGACGGCGGCGAGCTATGCGGCGTGGCTGTTCGTCTGCGATGGCTTATGCGCCATCGCGATCGGCGTCTTCTATCGCGGCCGCAAGCTGCTTGCCGTCTCCGCAGCGGACTGGGCAAGCGGCATCGTCGCCGGCTTTCTCAGCGCGGCCGCCTATGCCATCGCCATGTGGGCGATGACCAAGGCGCCGGTCGCCTCGGTCGCATCGCTGCGCGAAACCTCGATCCTGTTCGCCATGCTGATTTCGGTCCTCGCGCTCGGCGAGAAGATGACCGGCTGGCGGGGTGCTGCGGCGCTGTCGATCGTCGCCGGCGTCATCGCGCTTCGGATGGGATAGAGGCGCCACCCGTCCGGCGGCAACGCTTCAGACGATGCGATCCTCCGTCGCCGGGTCGAAGAACACGGCCTTGGACAGGTTGAAGGCCAGCGGCGCGTTCGAGCCGGGCTGGATATGGGCGTCGGCGCGCAGGCGCGCGACCACCGGCTTGCCGCCGAGGTTGGTGACGGCGAAGGTGTCGGAGCCGGCAGGTTCCACCACCTCGATGTGGCAGTCCGCCGTCGCCACCGCCTTGGCGTCGCGGTCGGCGCCTTCCGGGTCGGTCAAGGCCTCGGGGCGCACGCCGAACATCACCTTCTTGCCCTGGAACGCGCCGAGACCGGCCGGCGCATGGGCGATCGGCAGCTTGATCGGCTCGCGCGCCTCCCTCTCCATGACGACCTGCAGGCCCTTGCCGTTCATGGCGACGGTCGCCGGGATCAGGTTCATGGCGGGCGAACCCATGAAGTCGGCGACAAACATGTTGGCCGGATTGTTGTAGATTTCGGCGGGGCTGCCGAACTGCTGAAGGATGCCGTCCTTCAGCACGGCGATCTTGGTCGCCAGCGTCATCGCCTCGATCTGGTCGTGGGTGACGTAGACGATGGTGGTTCCCATGCGCTGGTGCAGCCGCTTGATCTCGGTGCGCATGTCGATCCTGAGCTTGGCGTCGAGGTTGGACAGCGGTTCGTCGAACAGGAAGACCTGCGGCTTGCGCACCAGCGCCCGGCCCATGGCGACGCGTTGGCGCTGGCCACCGGACAACTGGCTGGGTTTGCGGTCGAGCAGGTGGCCGATCTGGAGAAGCTGCGCCACCTCGGCGATGGCCTTGTCGCGCTCGGGCTTCGGCACGCCGCGGATTTCCATGCCGAAGCCGATGTTCTCGGCCACCGTCATGTTGGGGTAGAGCGCGTAGGACTGGAAGACCATGGCGATGTCACGCTTCGACGGGTGCAGTTCGTTGACGCGCTGGCCGTTGATGCGGATTTCCCCGCCGGTGATCGGCTCCAGCCCGGCGATGGTGTTGAGCAGGGTGGACTTGCCGCAGCCGGAGGGGCCGACCAGCACGAGGAAGCCGCCTTCGTCGATCTCCAGCGAGACTCCCTTGAGAATCTTCGCGGAGCCGTAGGATTTTTGGAGATTGTCGATTTCGAGGAAGGGCATGGGCTCAGCCTTTCACCGCGCCGGCCATCAGGCCGCGCACGAAATAGCGTCCGGAGACGATGTAGACGATCAGGGTGGGAAGGGCGGCGAGGATCGCGCCGGCAAAGTGGACGTTGTATTCCTTCACGCCGGTGGACGAGTTCACCAGGTTGTTCAGCGCCACCGTCAGCGGGATCGAATCGACGCTGGAGAAGGAGGAGCCGAACAGGAAGTCGTTCCAGATGTTGGTGAACTGCCAGATGACGGTGACGACGATGATCGGTCCCGAGGACGGCAACAGGATGCGCCTGAAGATCTGGAAGAAGGAGGCTCCGTCGATCTGGGCGGCGCGGACGAGTTCGGTCGGGAAGGCTTCGTAATAGTTGCGGAAGAACAGGGTGGTGAAGCCGAGGCCGTAGATGGCGTGGATGAGGATCAGGCCGGGCACCGTGCCAGCCAGATGCAACAGGCCGAGGATACGGGCGGACGGGATCAGCACGATCTGGAAGGGGATGAAGCAGGCGAGCAGCATCATGCCGAAGACGATGGTGTCGCCGCGGAAGCGCCATTTTGTCAGCACGTAGCCGTTCAGCGCGCCGAGGATGGTGGAGATCGCCACCGCCGGCACCACCATCATCACCGAATTGAGGAAATAGGGTTTGAGGCCGGTCGGTGAGACGCCGATCTGCGCCGTCGACCAGGCCGACAGCCACGGCGCGATGGTCCACTGATGCGGCAGCGCCAGCATGTTGCCTTGGCGGATCTCGTCCAGCGGCTTCAACGAGTTCGCCAGCATGACGTAGAGCGGCAGGAGGTAGTAGACCGCGAAAAGGATGAGGATCGCATAGATCGCGGCGCGGGCGAACACGCCATTGCGGGTGGCGACGTCCTGGGAAGCGGCGCTCATTTCTTCTGCCCCAGTTCCGAATAGAGGTAGGGGACGATGATGGCGAAGATCATCATCAGCATGATGATGGCCGAGGCCGCGCCCATGCCCATCTCGTTGCGGCCGAAGGTGAACTTGGTCATGAACAGGGCAGGGGTCCATGTGGCGGTGCCGGGGCCGCCGTCGGTCATGGCGACCACGAGGTCGTAGGACTTGATGGCGAGGTGGGCGAGCACGACGAAGGCGGACAGGAACACCGGCCGCATCAGCGGGATGATGATGCGGCGATAGATGGTGAGCGTCGAGGCGCCGTCGATCTGGGCCGCCTTGATGATCTCGTTGTCGACGCTGCGCAGGCCGGCGAGGAACATCGCCATGACGAAGCCGGACGATTGCCAGATGGCGGCGATGACGATGGTATAGATCGCCATGTCGCCCTGCTTGATCCAGCGGAAGGAGAAGCTGTCCCAGCCGAGCTGGTGCATGGCATGCTCCAGCCCGATGCCGGGATCGAGGAACCATTTCCAGGCGACGCCGGTGACGATGAAGGAGAGTGCCATCGGGTAGAGGTAGATCGGCCTGAGCAGCCCTTCGCCGCGGATCTTCTGATCGAGGAAGATCGCCAGCGCCAGACCGATCAACGAGCAGATGACGATGTAGAGGACCGAGAAGATGGCGAGGTTCTTGAGCGAGACGATCCAGTTCGGGTGCCTGAACAGGCGCACGTAGTTGTCGAAGCCGACCCAGGTGGAGAAGTCGGGCAGCAGCTTGGAGCCGGAGAAGGAGAGGAAGCCGGTGAAGACGATAAAGCCGTAGACGAAGACGAGGATCAGCGCGAAGCTCGGCGCCAGCACGATTTTCGGCAGGAGTTCCTGCAGCGTTTCCCGCGGCGCGCGGCGGGTTCTTGCTAGGGCCGGCGCGATCTCGGCTTGTGTCTGGGTCATCGAGTTCTCCAGAGATTGCAGCGAGGCGCTTCGCCCCTCGCCTTACCCTGTCCCCATCAAATACAGGGAGAGGGAGCCCCGAATACCGCCGATCCCTTCTCCCCGTTGTCCACGGGGAGAAGGCTTCGGCAGGTGAACGGGTAGTTTGCGCTATCGTTGGCCGGGGTCCCGTTGCTTCGCAACTCCCCGGCGTTCGCCACCTTCCATCGAGCCGTCGGCACGATGGATTTATCGCGCAAACCGGCGGCTCACCCCTTGGCTGCTGCTACTGCGTCGGCCAGTTCCTTGGCCGCGTCCTTGGCGTCGAGATCGCCGTTGTATTCGCGCGTGATCACGTCATACATGGCGTTCTTAATCGCGGCCGGGCTGGCATAGCCCTGCGACATCGAGCCGTAGAGCGTGCCCTTCTCATTGGCCTCGGCGAGGTCCTTGATGCCCTTCTTGCCGCAGTCGTCGAAGGCGGTGTCGGGAACGTCGGTGCGCGCAGGCACCGAACCCTTGACCACGTTGAACGAGGACTGGAAATCCGGGCTCATGATGTCGGAGGCCATCTGGAGCTGAGCGGCCTGCTTGTCCTTGCCGACCTTGAACATCATGAACATGTCAGAGTTGAAGGTGACGGCGCCCTGCGTGTCCGGGAAGCGGATGCAGACGAAATCCTCGCCCGGCTTCTTCTTGGCGTGCACGAACTCGCCCTTGGCCCAGTCGCCCATGATCTGCATGCCGGCCTTGCCCTCGATGACCAGGGCGGAATCGAGGTTCCACTCGCGGCCCGAGAAGTTGTCGTCGACGTAGGAGCGGAGCTTCGACAGGCGATTGAAGGCTTCGACCATCTTGTCGCCGCTGAGCGCGGCGGGATCGAGGTCGATCATCGAAGCCTTGTAGAAGTCGGTGCCGAGCGACAGCACGACGGAATCGAACATGGTCGAGGCGTTCCAGGCATTACCGCCGCCGACGATCGGGATGATGCCGTTGGCCTTCATCTTGTCGAGCACGGCTATCAACTCGTCCCAAGTCTCCGGCGCCTTGCCGCCGGCGTCGTCGAGCGCCTTCTTGTTGATCCACAACCAATTGGTCGAGTGGACGTTGACGGGTGCCGCGATCCATTTCCCGTCGTACTTGGCGAAGTTCTGCAGGGCTGCTGGGATCACCTTGTCCCAGCCTTCCTTGTCCGCCACTTCGCCGAGGTCACCGACGACGCCCTGCTTGGCCCAGTCCGTGATGTCGTAGCCCAGCGCCTGCACGGCGGTCGGCGGATCGCCGGCGGTGACACGGGCGCGCAGCGCCGTCATCGCCTGCTCGCCGCCGCCGCCGGCAACCGGCATGTCCTTCCACGTGATACCCTGGCTTTCCAGGTTCTTCTTGAGCACGTCGAGCGCGGCGGCCTCACCGCCGGATGTCCACCAGTGCAGCACTTCGACCGAACCGCCCGCCGCATAGCTCGTGACGGCATAGCCGCCGACGAGGCTGGATGCCAGCATGGTTCCAATGAGCAGTTTGCGCAACATGAACTCCTCCCTTGTTGCATTCCTGTGACCGACGATATCCGCCGGCTACTCCCAACTCAACCGGCCTGCCCAAGCGGCGTACCGGTCGTGATGAAACTGGATCGTCCTTCCCTCCGCGTCGTCTCCGACCGCCTGCCGGGCCCGCTGTCGTCCGGACTTTTCCCCCCAAAGGACACTTCCGGACTATCTACCCACCCGCACCGATCACGGATGCGCCATGCGGGTGTTCCGATTTCATGCCCTATGCGACAAACCATAGGGCTTGTCGCCCGCGATGTGCAATGTCTTTTCAATCGTTTCAAACGTCAATGCGCGAAAGCGGCGTCTATCGTCGTTTCGCGGACCGTCGCCATCTAACAGCCGATTCGAACTGCCCGGCCCGGCCCGTCGAAAGGTCCTGCCTTGCGGCCAACACAGAGTTTGCACCGTTTCCCTGTGCGGTGCGAATCATCTGTGGGATTCGGCTAAAAGTTTAGAGATTGTTTACCGCCGGATGATTGATCCGAAACGGCGGGCGAAACCCCGATCCATCTGGAAAACCCCATGAGACACCGCACGGCGCGCGCCGACGAGATATCGCCCGTCCACCTCTATCTTGCCGCACGGTCGGGGGATGAGATCGACATGCCTTGCCGAGACATCGAGGATGCGCTTGTCGCCGTCGAGCGACTGGACGGGTCGGACAAGCGCGTGGTGGCGATTTCGGTGCAGGGCTATCGCATCGAGCCGGACGAGTTCGCGGTGCTGCGCCAGTCGCTGCGGCACCTCTTCCACTCGGCCGCGCGGGCATAAATCGCGGGGCCGTCGCAACGATTTCAGAGCGTTGGGCGGTGGTGGTTGCAATCCCGAGCGAACGGGTTTCGTCTGGCTGCGCGAAGCGAGCGACATAGCCAGCGACCGGTCACTCGCCATTTCATGTTTTGCCGGCGTCATGTCATTCCGAGGATGATCCTGGCCTGCTCGGCCGATGCAAGCGGCCGCCCCGCACTGGCAGCAATGTCGGCGATGGTCGCGACCCGCTCGGCATTGTCGCGCGCCATGGCCCCATCGGCGTTCCACAGCGAATTCTCGAACCCGACGCGGACGTGGCCGCCATGCGCGATCGCGGCCGCCAAGGCGGCGGTTTCGCCACGCCCGAAGGCGCAGACCGACCAAACAGCGTCGGCGTCGAGCCGATGCCGCTTCAAGCTGGCAAGGAAGGCATCGAGGTCCTCGGGCCGGCTTTCCTGATCGCGCGCATAGCGGCCGAGCACGAAAAGCAGTCGCTGCTTCCGAACATTCCCAAGGCCTCCCCGGTCGTGTAGTTGAGCGAACACGTCGAGATCGGCAGCGTCGTAAAGGATGTGCTGAACGCCGATGCCTTGCTCGGCGGTCCAGGCGAAGAAGGCGGCCGCTTCCGCTTCCCCTGCGCCGAGGATTTCGCGCAGCGCGATCGAAACGGCGGCGGGACGGAGCGCGCGAACCAGTTGCATCTGTTCCAACGGCGAATAGAGACCGACCGCTTCCGTCGTGACCTGGACAAGCATCCTGCCATTCGTCCGTTCATGGATTGCAGCGAGAGCCTCGGCATAGCGATTGGCGTCGAGCACATGGGCTCCTGTTTCGTCGCGCACATGGACGTGCATCGCGGCTGCACCCTGGGAAAGGCACGCTGTTGCCGTCTCCGCCAACTCGGGCACGGTCAACGGCAGGGCGGGATGGTCGCTCTTGGTTCGGCGCGCGCCGTTCGGCGCCACTATGATGAGCAATGGATCGGTGCTCATGTTCCCTCTGTCTTGTTTCCCGCGCGGCTCGATCTTTGGCCTGATCTGGGATCACTATGATCGGGGCGGGTCGTCGCGAAAGTCGGTCGCAGGCGGCCCGAAGGGCAACGATCCGCGCAGCGCATGCGAACGGCCGTCATTCGCCGCTGGCGTAGAGCCAGCGCGCGACCAGCGCGTCCGTGTCGCTGCCGAAATCCTCGCGCGCGCCTTCCGAAAAGACGGCGCCGTTCTTGACCACATAGACATAGTCGGTGATGGCGAGCGCGGCGCGGATATCCTGGTCGACGAGAAGCACCGCCTTGCCGAGTTCGCGCGCCAGGTCGCGCACGATCTCGTAGATCAGGCCGCTGGTCTGCGGGTCGACACCGGCGGTTGGCTCGTCGATCAGGTAGACGGACGGGTCGGTCATCAGGCTGCGCGCGATCTCGACCTGACGCTGCTGGCCGCCCGAGAGCTGGCCGGCGGGCTGGCCGCGCTTCTCCCGAATGATCGGAAAGCGCTGATAGGCGCGCTCCAGTTTCTCGGCGAGCACGGCCTTCTTCGGCTTCGCATGCCAAAGCCCGAGCTTGAGGTTGGACTCGACCGTCAGGTGCGGGAACAGGCTCGGCCGCTGCGGCAGATAGGCGAGCCCGGCGGCGAGCATGCGGAAGGGGGGCTGACCGGTGATGTCGTCGCTGCCCAGCGTGACGCGACCGCCACTCGGCTTGAGGAAGCCGAACAGCGCCTTGAGCAGCGTCGACTTGCCGGTGCCGTTCGGGCCGACTACGCAGGAAATGCGTCCGGCCCATACCTTGGCTGACAGGTCGCGCAGGATGTCGATGTCGCGTGTGTAGCCGGCGACGAGATTCTCGCAGGACAGCAGCGGCTGGGAGCTCGCCCAATGTGCTGGTTGCGGTGCGGAAGCGGTCTCGGTCATCGTACCCCTCACTGCACTCGCGTTCCGGTATAGGCGCGCACGACTTCCGGGTTTTGAAGTACCTCGGCGGCTGGTCCGTCGGCGATCTTATGGCCGCGTGCCATCACCAGGACCCGCGAGACCACGGATTGCACCGCTTCCAGATTGTGATCGACCAGCACGATGGTATGGCCGTCGCGGTTGAGGCTGCGGATATGCTCGGCGATCTGCTCGAGCAGGCGCGGGTGAACGCCTGCGAAGGGTTCGTCGAGCAGGAGGAGACGCGGTTTCAGCATCAACGCGCGGCCGAGTTCCAGCAGCTTCTGCTGGCCACCCGAGAGCGCTCGCGCATAGTCGTCGGTGAGATGGTCCAGCCTGAGAAAGGCCAGTACCTCGCGCGCCCGTTCTTCCGAGGCCGCATGGCATGCTGTCGCGTCGGAGAGCGCCGGCACCATGAGGTTTTCCAGCACCGTCATGCGGCGAAACAGGCGCGGCACCTGGAAGGTGCGGGCGACGCCGCGCCTGGCATAGAGATGCGCGGCCGAGCGCGCCATGTCCGTGCCTTCCACGACGATGGCACCGGCGTCCGGCTTGAGCGCCCCAGTGACCATGTTGATGGTCGTCGTCTTGCCAGAGCCGTTCGGGCCGATCAGGCCGACGACTTCGCCGTGTGAAAGGGTGAAGGAAAGATCCTCGACGGCATGGATGCCGCCGAAGTGCTTGGCAAGCCCCTGGACCGTGAAGAAGGGCGCGCTGTCGTCAGCCGGCATGGCGCTCCTCCTTGATCGGGGCCGTCTTTGCGTTGGCACGGCCGGCACGCCGCGGCCGGCTCCACTGTTCGATGATCGGGAAGAGGCCGTTCTGGGCGAAGCGCTGCACAAGGATGAGCACCAGCCCCATCAGCACGAAGCGCCACTCGCCGTAGGAGCGCAGCGACTCAGACAAAAGGTAGACGACGACAGCGCCGATGACCGCGCCGGGCAGGCTCTCGATGCCGCCGATGACCGCCATGGCGATGACCAGTCCCATTTCCGGCAGGATCGCCATGTTCGGCGTCAATATGCCGATGAAGTGTCCGTAATAGATACCGGCTATTGCCGCGATGACGCTGGTGACGACGAAGACCAGGATCTTGTAGCGGGTCGTGTCGACACCGCTGGCTCGCGCCGCACCCTCGTCCTCGCGGATGGCGCGCAGGAACAGGCCGACACGCGTGGCGAGCAGCCAGTTCATGGCCAGCACCGCCAGAACCACGAGGCCGAGGCCGAGATAGTAGTAGGGCAGATCGGAGCTCCCCGGAAACAGGCCCGGCACCGGCAGTCCGAGCATGCCGCGCGTGAAATCCTCCTCGGCGATCAGCACCATGCGGAAGATCTCGGAGATGGCGAGGGTGAAGAGGGCGAGATAGGGACCGGAAAGCCTGAGCACCAGTGCGCCGATCAGCGCCCCAGTCACCACCGCGAGTCCGATGCCGATAATGATCGCGACCGGAAGCGGCAGGCCGAAGCGTTCGACGCACAGCGCCGAGGCATAGCCGCCGAGTGCTGCGAAGGCGACATGCGCGAAGGAGAACTGGCCGGCAAAACCGGCGAGCAGCGCCCAGCTTGCCGCCAGCAGCGCATAGTACCAGGCGATCGCACCGACATGCGTCCAGTATGGGCCGATACCGAGCAGCGGCAAGAGGATGGCGATCGCAAGCAGGATTGCCTGCGTCGCCCGGGAAAAAAGCGAGGAGCGTGTCATCGCGGCGCTCCTATTCCAGGCGCAGATGCGAGCGGCCGAAAAGGCCGGTCGGCCGCACGAGCAGCGTCACCACCAGGAGCAGCGCGCCGAAAGCCTGCGTGTAGGCGAGTGCGCGGTTCGGGTCGGGCAGGTAGCCGACGCCGAGTCCCTGGACGAGGCCAAGCAGGATGCCGCCGGCGATGCTGCCGCCGACCGAGCCCATGCCGCCGAGGACGATGATGATGAAAGCCTGTACCGCCGGCAGGTCGCCCATTGATGGCGATAGCGCGAAGATCGGCGCGATCAGCGCTCCGGCGCCGCCGGCCAGTGCCGAACCGAGGCCGAAGGCGACGGTGTACATGCGGCGCGGGTCGATGCCGATGACGGCGGCCGATTCCCGGCTCTGGCTGACCGCGTCGAGGGCCTGACCGAGCGATGTCCGCTTGAGGAAAAAGGTGAGCCCGACCAGAAGCACCACGGCAGTGACCGCCGCGATCAGCCGGTCGTAAGGCAGGATCAGCGGGCCGAGGATCAGTGCGCCGGTCATGAAGGAGGGCGGCGACTTGGCGAAGGGGCCGAAGACGACGAGACCGAGATTGGTCAGAAGGATGGTCAGGCCGAAGGTGACGATGATGGCGTATTCGTCCTTGCGCTCGACCTTGTCGGTGTACATGGGCGCGATCACCAGCCGTTCGAAGACCACGCCGAAGACGAACAGTGCGACCATGGCACCGGCGACGCCGACAAGCGGCGGCGCGTGCAGTGCGGTGATGATGTAGTAGGAGGCGTAGCCGCCCAGCATATAGAGCGAGCCGTGGCCGAAGTTGACCACCTTCAGCACCGAGAACACCAGTGTCAGCCCGGCGGCGGTCAAGGCGTAGATGAGGCCGATGACGAGGCCGTTGACGGCCAGCAGAAGAAAATAGCTCATGAGCGCGGATCGCCTGTTTTACGGGATGGGCGCATGGTGCGCCGGCGGCCTTTGTCGGGCCGCCGGCTGCGATTGCCTCAGGGCAGGATTTTGTCTGTGGTCGCCCATTTTTCCGGATAGACGATCGCCGCGTCTCCGGGTCCCTGGTTCATCTCGGTGTACTGGATGATGGTGAAGGGCACGTCGATGAACTGGTGATAGGCCCAGTCCGGCGTCTTGGTGGTGGGGAAGCTGTAGGTGGCGTTGGTGCCTTCGTACTTGATCTCCTCCAGCGCCTTGACGATCGCGGCGCGATCGGCCGAGCCGGCCTTCTTGATCGCCTCGACAACGACGCCGAACGTGTCGTAGGCCTCCATCGCCACGCCGGTTGGCTCGCGATCGTAGCGCTCCTTGAATGCCTTGGCGAAATTCTTGGCCTTGTCGTTCCACTGCGAGGTCGGCTGCGCGACATTGACGATCAAAAGGTTCTTGGCGCATTCGCCATCGACTTCCCAGACCTCCTTCTGCAGAAGGCCGGAAGAGCCGATCAGCTTGGTCGCAGCCGTTGGCGCGAAGCCGAGCTGGCAGGCCTGCTTGACGAGCTGGTATTGCGCCTGGCCGGCTATGACCATCTGGATGGCGTCCGGCTTCGGGTCCTGGTTCATCAGCCGCAGGAGCGCGGGGGTGAAATCCTGCTGGTTGAGGTCGATCGTCACCAACGTATGGGGCATCTTCTTGGCCTCCAGTTCGTCGGCGATGACCTTGGCGCCGCCCTGGCCGAAGTCGGTGTTCTCAGCGATGATGGCGATGTTCTTGAAGTGCTCCGCCGACCAGTCGGCTGCCTTGACATAGACGAGCGAGTTGGACGGGGCGAGACGGTAGACTTCCGGGTATTGCTTGGCGGTGATGGCGTCGGACCACACGTCGGTGCCGACCCAAGCGACGCCGTATTTGTGTGCCTCCTCGATTTCGGCCAGCGCGACGGAAGAATGGAATTCGCCGAAGATGGCGGCGACATTGTCCTTGGTGATGAGCCGGACCGCGGCGGCGCTGCCGTCCGCCGGCTGGCCCTTCGTGTCCTCGTAGGTTACGGCGATCTGCCGTCCCAGCACGCCGCCGGCCTTGTTGACCTCGTCGACGCCGAGCTGCACCGCCCATTGCATCTCCTGGCCGCCCGAATAGTTGCCGGGCGGTGATAGCGGCCCGACCCAGCCGAGCGCGATGGGATCTTCAGCCAGTGCCGGTGCGACCGCGAACGGCAGTGTCGCCAGAGTGAGCGCGGTGACGCCCAGCCAGCATTCGAGCATACGTTTCATGCGAGTGTTCTCCCTGCTTCTGATTGGCTTTGATGAAACACTACACTCACTTTTCAGAAATTGAAATATTCATTGCAGTGCGAAAATCGCGGGCGTAAGCTCCCTTGCCATGTTGGAGCCTGCCTTCCGTTCGCGGCTGCTGGAAGCCTATGATGCGATGCCGCGCCAGTTGCGCGCTGCGGCGCAGTGGGTGCTCGACAACCCGCGCGATGTGGCGCTGCTTTCGATGCGGGAGCAGGCCAAGCGGGCCGGGGTCACGCCGGCTTCCATGACACGATTGGCACAGCGTATCGGTTTTGACGGCTACGACGGATTGCGCGGTCTCCATGCCGAGACGCTGAGGCGCGGTGAGCTGGAATTCTCCGGCAAGGCCGAGGCGCTGGTCGCGCGTCGGCGGCAGGGCGGGGACGGTGCCCTTGCATTCGACCTGGCGCAGACGCTGGAGCACCACATGGCGGCGCTTTGCCGGCCGGAGGCGGTCGATGCGGTGACCGGCGCGGCCGCAGCACTTGCCGGGGCAGGGCGCATCTACGTGCTCGGTTATCGCTCCAGCTATCCGGTCGCCAGCCATTTCGCCTATGTCTACGGCCTTGCGGGAGGTTCGGTCCGGTTGCTGGACGGTCCCGGCGGTACCGGTTCAGACGCTCTGCGGGAAGCGAAGAAGGGCGACGCATTGCTTGCCGTGAGCGTAAAACCCTATACGCGCGCGGCGGTCGAACTCGCGGACTATGCGCTGGCCATGGGACTCGACATCGTCACGATCACCGACAGTGTCGTTTCGCCGCTCGTCGCACGGGCGCGGGCGGCGGTCATCGTCCCCACCGAAAGCCCGTCCTTCTTCCACACCATGGCGCCAGCCTTCGCCGTCGCCGAAGCGCTTGCCGCCATGCTGGCGGCTTCCGCCGGGGAAAGCGCGCTGGAGGCCGTGCGTGTCATGGAACGCCAGTTCGAGAGCCTTTCCACGCACATCCGGGGCCGTCCGATCCCATGACCCATCTTCTGCATCGATCCATCAAGGGAAAATTGCCTATCGCCGTCGGCGGCAAGGGTATCGAACTCTTCGACCGCGACGGCCGGGCCTATATCGATGCGTCCGGCGGCGCTGCCGTCTCCTGCCTCGGCCACGGCCATCCCGACGTGCTCAAGGCGCTGCACGACCAGCTCGACAGGATCGCCTATGCCCATTCGAGCTTCTTCACCACCGACGCGGCCGAGCAGCTTGCCGACCGTCTGGTCGCTGACGCGCCCGAAGGGCTTGGCCACGTCTACCTGGTCAGCGGCGGCTCCGAGGCGATCGAGGCCGCGCTCAAGATGGCGCGGCAGTATTTCGTCGAAAAGGGCGAGCCGCAACGCCGCCACATCATCGCCCGCCGGCAGAGCTATCACGGCAATACGCTCGGTGCGCTGGCCACCGGCGGCAACGAGTGGCGACGCAGCCAGTTCAGGCCGCTGCTGATCGAGACCCATCATATCGATCCCTGTTTCGCCTACCATTTCCAGCAGCCCGGCGAATCCGATGCCGATTATGCCGTCCGCGCCGCGCAGGCGCTGGAGGACAAGATCCTGAAACTGGGTGCGGACGAGGTCATCGCCTTCGTTGCGGAAACAGTCGTCGGCGCGACTGCCGGTGCGGTGCCGCCGGTCGCCGACTACCTGAAGCGTATCCGCGCGATATGCGACCGCTATGGCGTGCTCCTCATCCTCGACGAGGTGATGTGCGGCATGGGCCGCACCGGCACGCTGCATGCCTGCGAGCAGGAAGGCGTCGCGCCGGACCTCATGGCCATCGCCAAGGGACTGGGCGGCGGCTACCAGCCGATCGGCGCGGTCCTGCTCTCGGATGGAATCTTCGATGCCTTCGCCAACGGTTCGGGCTTTTTCCAGCACGGCCACACCTATATGGCGCATCCCATGGCGGCAGCCGCAGGACTTGCGGTGCAGGAAGTCATTCGCCGTGACAACCTGCTTGAGAATGTCCGGACCATGGGCGCGCACCTGTCGCGCCGGCTGAACGAGCGGTTCGGCAACCATCACAATGTCGGCGACATACGCGGGCGCGGCCT
>JBQCHN010000422.1:0-3050 GCA_051954615.1 Mesorhizobium sp.
CGCCGGCAAGGCCACCGACGAAAACCGGCGCGAGCCGATCCTCGCCATCACCGCCGCAGCCGTCCTCCCCTTCTTCGCCTATTATGCCGCCTGGGGCTTTCTCGGCGACACCGTGCGCGAATATTCGCGCATGGCGCTTGCACAGGTCGCGTTCGGCGAGAGGCTCAACATCTTTTCCATCCTGCAGTCCGGCGGCGTGATCCTGTCCATCGTGGCCTGCTGGCTGGTGCGGTTCGTGGCCAAGCGGCTCAACAGCCGCGCATCCCATCCCTACTGGCGTCTGGTGGTGGTGGCGGCCGATGCAACATGGATATTCATCGGCCTCTACGCGCTGGGCGTGTGGAAGGATCAGTTCATCCGCTGGCTCGGCGCTGCCTCGATCCTGCAGCAGAGCGCGTTCGATCTTCTTTCGCCGGTAACGGCGGCCTGGGCGGCCGGTGGCTTCGTTCCGGTCGAGTTCCGGCCGGTTCCGCTTGGCGATCAGCTGCAGGCTCTCTTCTTCTACGCGCTGCTGCCGATGGTCTGGCTGGTGATGGCCGCCGTCATCAACGGCTACGAGCTTTCGGCGCCGCCGGCCACTTCGCCCGCGCCCTCGCGTTCGGGCACCTGGCGCAGATGGCTGCAGGATTTCACCAGGCATTTTCTCGGTGGCTATCGCAGCCGCTATACGCCGGTGTGGACATGTCTCAAGCTGACGCTCAGCGCCGGCCTTGCCACTCTGATCACCTTCGTCATCGCCTATCAGGCGATTTCGTGGACGGGCATGTGGCTATGGTATGGCCTTACAAGACTGATCGGTGCGCATGATCTGGCGACCTGGCAACTCCTGGCCGACATCATCAGCGTGTTCATCGGCAGTCCGAGCGATATGAACGGCGGCATCCTGCTGGATGCGGTGCGCATCGCCCTGCTGGCGGCCGTGCTGGAAACGGCGGTGGCCCAGGGGAGCGGGCAGCGAAGCGAAGCGGCCGGCGTCAGGGCTGAGGCTCGCTGACGCTCAGATAGGCGGGCAGCGCGGAGAGCAGGGCGATCGACAGCGTGAGGTCCCTCGCCGAAGCCGGGATTGAGAAGCTTGCCGCCATCTTGACGGGCTCGCTGCCCTGAGCCTCGGCAAAGCTCGGCCCGCCGCACAAGGCTCTTTGCATCGCTTCCGGATACATTGCCCTGACGACCGGGTCGCCCAGGAATATCGGCCGCCATGTGCGGCCTTCGCCGTCGGAAAGCCCGATCTCGCAGGGAACGCTGGCGAACGCCTCGGGATCGGGGATCGTCGCCTCGAATTCGGCAAACACCACCGCGCGGCCTTCTCCGCCGGCCAGCCGGGTCAGGCGCGTCACCGTCCATTGCGCGCCGGCGTAGTCCACTTTCTGCCCTACCTGCGCGGTCGTGGGTTCGCGCACGTTCGCCGCACGCCAGTTCACGAATGCACCCCAGCCGCTTACGGCCAGCGTCGCCGGCAGGGCGACGGCCAGGGCAGCCATGCTCAGCCAGTAGCCGCGCCGGGACGGTGTCATCGTTGCGGTAGGACTGTCCAAGGAAAACCCTCGTTGTTGCGGCGGAGCGTGATCTTCGGCTCCGTCCGGTCGGTGTCGGCATCCGCGGCGATATGCACCTCGTCGTCCAGCGGCGAGAGCTTGCTGCGCGTCACCGCGACGGAGCCGCCGGCGACCGCTTCCTGCGGCATCTCGAACACCAGCAGCGCGCGGCGCGGCAAGCCCGGCTGGTTCACGTCCCCCGGCAGCATCTCGATCGTGGCCGGTATCCGGTCGGTCAGGGCGTAGCGGACGCCCGCTTTGCTGATCCAGTCGGCCGAGGTGAGGGAAAGCGTCTCGTAGCGCGCTTCGGCCGTACCCTCGACAACGACCCAAACTCCCGGGGTCGTGTAGGCTTTCGTCTTGCCGAAGGTTTCGACATCGAGCGCGCGGGCCACCCGCACGCTGTCCAGAGACAGCGCGAAATTGCCGGTCTGGACCCGTTCGTTCATGCCTCCCGTGGTGACGATCGGCGAGGTGATCTGGCTGTAGCGCGGCCGTGTCTGCTGCAGGCCGTAAAGCACGGCGGCTGCGAACAGTAGGGCGAGCGCCGTGCGCAGCTTGCCGATCACGGGACCCGCTCCACCGGCAGTTCGACGGTCGCCACCGGATCGCCGTCATACCATCCGGTTGCGCCGTAAAGATTGTCGCGCAGCTTGTAGATCTCGCCCTTGACGATGACTTTCAGCGTCTCGGGCGCCGGCATGTCCTGCGGCCAGGTCCAGGCCATCGTCACCCGTTCGGGCATGTTCGGGTTTATGTGGTTGGCAAAATACTTGTCCCGGTCGAGGTAGGTCACCGGAATTTCCGGCACCGCCCCCGCTGGGGCTGCCAGCGGGGCGGGGACGACGACTTTGCCGAGGAGATTGTTCGGCATGGCCGAGCGATTCACCACGTCGAGATCCACCATGATGAGTTGCTTTGGATTCGAAGGCGGCACGCCGGTCGGCGAAATGGTGCCGGTGCGCGCCGAGCGCAACGTCACGAACCAGCGGCCGGTGTCGATCTGCTGGCCGGCGGCCACCGCCGGCGTCTCGGGTGGGTGGGCGGCCTCGTAGACGGCCATCGAAAACGAAACGGCCGATGCGGCCAGCCCGCCCAGGCCCGCGATCAGGAATGCGTACAGCCTTTGCCTTACCGTCGCTCGTGTCGGTTCCGTCATCCGCGGCGGGTCCGTATGCGATGCGCCCCGCCGCTCTTTTACAATTTTCGCGAGCAGTCCCGGCACAACAATTGTTACAGTGGTTAACCGTCGGCCGCGCCGGGGAGACGATTTCGCAAAGCCGCGGTTCCGGGACAAAACTTTGCCCCGGCCGGCCCCTCAATCGCCTTTGTCTTGCCTTCAAACAGCCGTCACGTAACCCGTATAGTCTGGGCATATCGCGACGAACTGGAAAGGAGGCGAACGTCATGCATACAGACTACCAGATCGACGCCCTTCTCTCGCGCGGCGGCGAGGCAGGCTCCATCTTCGACCGGCTGATGGCCATGCCGCGCCCGGCCGCCGATGCCGCCAAC
>JBQCHN010000423.1:0-8093 GCA_051954615.1 Mesorhizobium sp.
GCCAAAGTCGTGGTCGAGGCCGTCGAGATCGACGGGGGCAAGGTCTTCGTCGCCGGCATCGCCGATGCCGGCCGCAAGGTGCGCGCCTACGCCAACGAGATTCTGCTTGGCGACGCCATCACCTCGCCCGACGGCCATTTCCTGGTCGAGGCCAACCGTGACCTACCCGTCGGCACCTACAATGTGCGCGTCGACGCGCTCGACGCCGACGGCGCCAAGGTGGTCGCCCGCGCCACGGTGCCGTTCGAGCGCGAACCGGGCGAAGCCATTGCCGCCGTCGCGCCTGCCGAGCAGCCCGGAACCGCGCCGGCGGGCGAGAGCAAGCCGGCCGAAGGGGCCGCGGCCACGCCGCCGGCCGGCGCCGTTCCCGAGACGGTCGCGCCGAAGCTCGAGCACGCCGACAGCGCCGTCATCATCCGCCGGCACGATACGCTCTGGCGCATCTCACGCCGCGTCTACGGCCACGGCATCCGCTATTCGACCATCTATCTCGCCAACCAGGACCAGATCAGCGATCCCGACAGGATCTGGCCGGGACAGGTGTTCAAGCTGCCGGAGAAATCGCGCGAGGGCGAAGCCGCAGACCTGACCGTGCTGGGCGACCAGATGACGACGGCGCCGGCAAAAACGGAATAGGTTTTCTTCCTTCCGTCTCTTGCGCAAAGTCATTCCATCGTTTATCGGCGATGAACGATGGAAACGTTCGGCACGATCGGCACTTGCACGCACGACAAGCACAGGCTGGCCGCCGGCCTGGCCGCGCTGGCCCATCCCGCGCGCGTCGAGATCGTCAGGCAGCTTGCGGGCGCCCGCGCCTGCTGCTGCCGCGACGTGGTCGAGAAGCTCGACCTTGCGCAATCGACCGTCTCGCAGCACCTGAAGGTGCTGGTGGATGCGGGACTGGTGCGTTTCTCGCCCGACCGCCAGCGCTCCCGTTACGAACTCGACCACGCGGCCCTCAAGGAGCTTTCCTCCTCGGTGGCGGCCCTGGTCGATACCTGCTGCGCCGACTGACGGCACCCTAAACCACAAGGCAGACCCCAGTGGCAGACAAGACCGTTTCCGCCGAATCCGGCACGCTGAAGACGCTGCGCAACCTTTGGCCCTACATGTATCCGTCCGACCGGCCGGACCTGCGCTGGCGCGTCACCTGGGCGACGCTGCTTTTGATCGTGGCCAAGCTGGTGCTGGTCGCCGGCCCCTATTTCTTCAAATGGGCGACCGACGCGCTGGCCGGTACCGGCAAATACACTCCGCCGCTGCCGGCGATCCTGACGGGCGCCGTCGCGCTGGTCATCGCCTACAATTTCCTACGGCTGGTGCAGCTCGGCTTCAACCAGCTGCGCGACGCGCTGTTCGCCCGCGTCGGCCAGCATGCCGTGCGCCAGCTCGCCTTTCGCACCTTCGTCCACATGCACGAACTGTCGCTGCGCTTCCATCTGGAGCGGCGCACCGGCGGCCTGTCGCGTATCATCGAGCGCGGCACGAAAGGCATCGAGACGATCGTGCGCTTCATCATGCTCAACACCGCGCCGACGGTGCTGGAGTTCGCGCTGACGGCCGGCATCTTCGCCTTCACCTACGGCTGGAAATACGTGGCCGTGGTGGCGCTGACGGTCGCCATCTATGTCTGGTTCACGGTCAAGGCCAGCGACTGGCGCATCGGCATCCGCCGCGACATGAACGACAGCGACACCGACGCCAACACCAAGGCCATCGATTCGCTGCTCAACTTCGAAACGGTGAAATATTTCGGCAACGAGGCGATGGAGGCCGAGCGCTTCGACCGCTCGATGGCGCGCTACGAGATCGCCGCCACCCGCATCTGGACTTCGCTCGGCTGGCTGAACTTCGGCCAGGGCGCCATCTTCGGCCTCGGCACGACGATCGTCATGGTGATGTCGGCGCTGGAGGTGAAGGCCGGCACGCAGACGGTCGGCGATTTCGTCTTCATCAACGCCATGCTGATCCAGCTTTCGGTGCCGCTCAACTTCATCGGCTTCATCTACCGCGAGATCCGGCAGGGGCTGACCGATATCGAGCAGATGTTCGATCTCCTGGACGTCAGGCAGGAGGTGACGGACAAGCCCGGCGCCAAGCCGCTCGCCATCGAAGCCGGTCGTGTCGAGTTCCGCGACGTGCATTTCGCCTACGACGCCAACCGGCCGATCCTGAAAGGCATCTCGTTCACCGTGCCCGCCGGCAAGACGGTCGCCATCGTCGGTCCCTCGGGGGCTGGTAAGTCCACCATTTCACGGCTGCTGTTCCGCTTCTACGACGTGCAGTCGGGCGCGGTGTTGGTCGACGGGCAGGACGTGCGCGACGTGACGCAGGAGAGCCTGCGCGCCGCCATCGGCATGGTGCCGCAGGATACCGTGCTGTTCAACGACACCATTGCCTACAACATCCGCTACGGCCGTACCGACGCCAGCGAAGAGGACGTCAGGCGTGCGGCCGAACTGGCACAGATCGGCCCCTTCATCGAACAGCTTCCCGATGGCTACCGCGCCATGGTCGGCGAGCGCGGCCTGAAGCTGTCCGGCGGCGAGAAGCAGCGCGTGGCGATCGCCCGCACCATCCTGAAGGCACCGCCGATCCTCATCCTCGACGAGGCAACCTCGGCGCTCGACAGCCATACCGAGCAGGAAATCCAGGCAGCCCTCGATCTGGTCAGCCGCGACCGCACCACCATCGTCATCGCGCACCGGCTTTCCACCGTCATTTCCGCCGACGAGATCATCGTGCTCAAGGACGGCCGGATCGCCGAGCGCGGCACCCATGCCGCGCTGCTCAAGGAACACGGGCTCTATGCCTCCATGTGGGACCGCCAGCGCGAAGCCACGGAAGCAGAGGAGCGCCTGCGCATCGCGCGCGAAAGCGACAAGGAAGGCATTATCGTGCGCCGGCGCACGGCCGAGGTGAGCTGAACCCTCCCACGGCCGTGAACTCGGGTTGGCGGCGAGGCTCGACTGCCTTTCGTCGACCCGACATCAGCGCCGTGGAGCCCTCCCAAGGCGGTGTCGCCCGGCCTCCGTTTGCCGTATGGTGCGCCGCGCATCGCGAATGACGGAGGATCACCCGCATGTTCTACGCCATCCTCGCCTACCATGCCGAAGGCGTCGTCGAATCCTGGACCCCGGACGAGGACGCGGCCCTGATGGACGACCTGCTCAAGGTGCATGACCGACTGGTCAGGGAGGGCCGCATGGGGCCGGCCGCGCGGCTCGGACCGACCGTGGACGCCCGCACGCTGCGCGGCCCCGGCGAGGGAACCGTGCTCGACGGTCCGTTCGCCGAAACCAAGGAACAGCTGCTCGGCCTCTACGTGGTGGATTGCGCCGACGACGGGGCGGCGGCCGAGATGGCGCGGCAGTTGCGCGGCGCCAACCCCACCGCCGTCTACGAGATCCGGCCGATCGCGCTCTACGTTCCCGGCGCGCCGCTTTCCCCCTGACCCCTGCCCGATTGTCGCGTTGCGGCGGGCAGGCGTTTCCGATAGACAGGCCGCACCCTGAAACGGAGCCGCCCCCAGCCCGATGTCTCTTGTCGACACGATCAAGAACACGCTCGTTCCGATCCACCGCGAGGGCTATCCCTTCATCGCCGGCTTTGCCGTGGTGACGCTGATCCTCGGCTATTTTTCCTCGATCCTGTTCTGGATCGGCCTCATCCTCACCGCCTGGTGCATCTATTTCTTCCGCGATCCCGAGCGGGTGACGCCGGTGGACGACCGGCTGGTGGTCAGCCCGGCCGACGGCATCGTCTCGGCGGTGGGGCCGGCCGTGCCGCCACGCGAACTCGGCCTCGGCAACACCGAGATGACGCGCATCTCGGTGTTCATGAACGTGTTCTCCTGCCATGTGAACCGCGCGCCGGTGCGCGGCCGCATCAGCCGCATCGAGCATAGGCCCGGCGCCTTCCTCAACGCTGAACTGGACAAGGCCAGCACCGAGAACGAGCGCAACGGCCTCGTCATCGCCAGCCCCAACGGCACGGTCGTGGCGGTGCAGATCGCCGGGCTGGTGGCGCGCCGCATCGTCTGCTGGGCCGAGACCGGCGGCGCGCTGGCCATCGGCGAGCGCTTCGGCCTGATCCGCTTCGGCTCGCGCGTCGACGTCTACCTGCCGACGGGTGCAGCGCCCCGCGTCGCCATCGGCCAGACGGCCGTCGGCGGCGAAACCGTCATCGCCGAGTTCGGCGGCGCCGAGGGCGCGCCGCTGGTGCGCGTTTCCTGAGCCCGCCGATGGACAAGCCGTTCAAGCGCTTCGAGCCGCACGGCCAAGGCGGGCCGCGCATCCGCGAGATTCCGCTCAGGCTGATGTTTCCCAACCTGGTGACGGTGCTGGCTATCTGTGCCGGCCTGTCCGGCATCCGCTTCGGCTTCGAGGGCCGCTTCGAGACGGCGACGGTGATGGTGCTGCTCGCCGCCTTCCTCGACGGCATCGACGGCCGGCTGGCGCGGCTGCTCAAGGCCACCTCCAAGTTCGGCGCGCAGATGGATTCTCTGGCCGACATCGTCAATTTCGGGGTGGCGCCGGCGCTCGTCCTCTATGCCTACCTGCTCGACCGCGCCGGCTCGCCCGGCTGGATCGCGACGCTTTTGTTCGCCATCGCCTGTGGCATGCGGCTGGCCCGCTTCAACGTGCTGGACGAGCAGAAGGACCGGCCGGCCTGGCAGAACGAATATTTCGTCGGCGTGCCGGCGCCGGCGGGCGCCATGCTGGTCATGCTGCCGCTCTACCTCTCCTTCCTCGGCCTGCAGCCGACGCGGCCGATCGCCTTCGCCGCCACGGCGTTCACCGTGCTGATCGCCTTTCTGCTGGTCAGCCGGCTGCCGGTCTATTCGGGCAAGAGCCTGAAGATTCCGGGCGACCGGGTGCTGCTGGTCATCCTCGCGGTCGCGCTCTACATCCTGCTTCTGGTCAGCTATCCGTGGTACACGCTCACCGCCTCGGTGGCCGCCTACCTCATCTTCCTGCCGTTCAGCGTGCTCGCCTATTCCCGCCGCGCCAAGAAGGAGGGCGAGGCCATCCTGCCGCCCGACGTCGACGAAGGCTCGCGCGAGTAGCGTCTTACAAAGCGAGTTTCAGGCCGCCTCGCCGAGGCCGAGCCGGCTGATCGCCAGCCCGCGCGCGGCCACATAATCGGTCTTACCGGAGCCGAGGACCGGGATCTCGTCCACCTTGACGATATCGCCCGGCACCATCAGCTCGGCCGCGCCATGCGCCTTGCCGAACTTGCGCAGTTGCTCGGCATCGGCGGTGCCTGCTGTGGTCACCAGCACGATGCGCTCGCCGCGCCGCTTGTCCGGCACCGAGACGACGGCGTGCCGTTCCTCCGGCCACAGCGCCTGCACCAGCATCTCGACCGCGCCGAGCGACACCATCTCGCCGGCGATCTTGGCGAAGCGCCTGGCGCGGCCGCGAATGGTGAGAAAGCCCTCGCGATCGACAGAGACTATATCGCCGGTGTCGTGCCAACCGTCCGTCAGCGGCTGCAATTCGCCCGGCCGGTCGCCGCTCATATAGCCCATCATCAGGTTCGGGCCGGCGAGCCACAGGCGCCCGCCTTCGGCGATGCCTTCGACCGGCTCCAACCGCATGCGCATGCCCGGCAGCAGGCGACCGACCGTGCCGTCGCGGCCGTGGATGGCGGTGTTGACGGCGACGACGGGGGCGGCCTCCGTCAGGCCGAACCCTTCGATGATCTCGGCGCCGAAGCGCTCGCGCCAGACTTTTCGCGTTTCCGGCTTCACCGCCTCGGCGCCGGCGACGACGAAGCGCAGGCTGGAGAAGTCGCCGTCCCTGGCCGTGCGCGCATAGTTGGCGAGGAAGGTGTCGGTGCCGAACATGATGGTCGGCCGGACCTTGCGGGCGATTTCGGGGATCAGCTTGTAGTGCAGCGGCGAGGGATAGAGGAACAGTTTTACGCCCGTCACCAGCGGCAGGATGGTGCCACCGGTCAGGCCGAAGGAATGGAAAGCCGGCAGCACGTTGAGCAGCGTGTCGGCCGGCGAGATGGAAATGCGCGCCTCGGCCTGCATGGCGTTGGCGAGCAGGCTGCGGTGCGACAGCACCACCGCCTTCGGCGAGCCTTCCGAGCCGGAGGTGAACAGGATGACCGCAGGCTTGCCCGCATCCTGCCGCTGCAGGGGCCGGCGCCACAGAAGCGCGGCGGACAGCTTTTCAACCGCGCCGACACTGGCGCGCAGGTCTTCCAGCCACAGAAACTCAGCGCCGCCGGCTTCAACCGCTTTGACGATATCGCCGAGATCGGCTTTCTCGATAAAGGCGCGCGAGGACACCACCTTGCGGATCACGGCGGTGCGGACGGCAGCCGTGACGCTCGCCGGCCCGGCCGTATAGTTGACCATCGCCGCCACGCGGCCTGCCGACCATAGGCCGAGCAGCGACAGCACGAGGCCGTTGGTGTTGGGCAGGAGCACGCCAACCGCCTCGCTGGGCGCCGTCGCCTTCTCGAAGCGCGAACCCAGCACGCGCGCACCGGTGAACAGCCTGCGATAGCTCAGCGCGCCCGAAACGACGTCCTCCACCACGGGATGCGAGGGACCGACACGGTCCGCCGCATCGCGCATCGCCAGGAACAGCCCGCGGTCGAGGTCGGCGGCGGCAAGGCGTACCTCGGCCAGGCGGTCGAACACGGCGTTGCTGGTGTTTGCCGAACCGTCGCCGTTCAGCACCACCAGTTCGTCGACCGTCTTCGCCTCCAGCACGCTGATCGAAAGGCGCGGGAACCAGCGGCAACGCAAGCCCTTCGGCGGATTCAGGGCAAAGGGCAGCGCATTCGCACCGCCGACGAAGATCGGCACGATACGGGCCTCCGCCTGCATGGCTATGCGGGTGACGGCGCGGTAGAGACGGAACGACTTGACGTCCGGCTCGACGGCCTCGGGCATGTAGACGGCAAGCCGCCCCCTGCCCTTCAGGACACGCACAAGCCGGCGGCTGACGAAGACGTGCTCGGCGTTGAATGCGATGGTGCGGGCGAGTTCGCGCCACGGCTCCAGCCAGGTCGAGGCGGCTGATTTCTCGTCGAGGATATGCAAGGTGTCGTGCGGCAGCAGCGACAGCATCAGCGCGGGATCGATGCGCGAACGGTGCGTGACGATGTAGATCACCGGCGCCGATGCATCGCGCGCAAGTGCCATGCGCTGGTCGGCGACGCGCCAGGCAAGCTTGAGCGGGACGTAGAGAATCGCCTGCGGCAAGGTGATTCCGAGCCGAATCTTCTCGATCACCCCGATCAGCAGCCAGGCAAAAGCCAGACCGGCAAGCAGCGATGCCGTCAGGATCATGCCGCTTCACTCCCAACCGTCGTTGCATGCGGCTCTTGCCGGCCGCCTCGGAAGCGAGAGCCTAGACGATGTGGAGGCGACGTCAATGCATCGTGCCGGACGTCGTGCCAGAGGCCGAACCGCGCGACGCGCCCGCCAATGCGGTCAGCATCGGCCAGGAATAGATGGCGAGCGCCGCCCAGATCAGTGCGAAAGCGACGGCCTGGGTCGTGCCGAACGGCTCATGGAAGATCAGCACGGCAATGAGGAACACCATGGTCGGCGCGATGTATTGCATGATGCCGATGGTGGACAGCCTGAGCAGTTTGGCGCCGAAAGCGAACATCAGCAGCGGCACCGCCGTGATCGGGCCGCAGCACAGGAGCAGCGCGGTATCCTGCCAGGCGCCCGTGGCGAAATGGCTCTGTCCCGTCGCAGCGAGATAAAGGACATAGCCGATCGCCGGGATCGACAGGATCAGCACTTCCAGCAGGAAACCCTGGCTCGGGCCAATCGGCAACGTCTTGCGGAAGAAGCCGTAGGCGGCGAAGGAGAAAGCCAGCGCCAGCGACACCCAGGGCAACGTGCCGCTGTCTATCGTCAGCACGACCACGGCGACGGTCGCCAGCCCGACGGCGACGATCTGCAGCCGGCTCAGCCGCTCGCCGAGGAAGATGGCGCCGACCGAGACGCTGACCAACGGATTGATGTAGTAGCCGAGCGCCGTCTCGACGGTGCGGTCCACGGCAATCGCCCAGACGTAGATGCTCCAGTTGATGGTGATCAGCACCGCCGTCAG
>JBQCHN010000424.1:0-4955 GCA_051954615.1 Mesorhizobium sp.
ACTTCCGACCAGATCATGCGCCGGCTGGACGTCGAGCCGCGCAAACGCATACGCCCCGAAGAGCGCGTCACCATCCAGGAATTCCGGCGCCGGCCGGACCTGCGGCGCGCCGCGCCCTCGATCGACATCCAGGCCATCAACTTCGAATTCGGCTCGGCCGAGATACCGCGCTCCGAATTTCGCAAGGTGCGGGAGATCGCGCGTGCCTTCGACCAGATCACGCGTCGCCGCCGCAGGGCGCGCTTCCTCATCGAAGGCCATACCGACGCGGTCGGGTCGCGCCAATCCAACCAGGCGCTTTCCGAGCGGCGGGCCGCATCGCTGAAACGTCTGCTGGTGTCGGAGTTCGGCATTCCGCCGCGCACACTCGAAGCGGTGGGCTACGGCGAGGATTATCTTCTGGTCGACACGCCTTACGAGGATTGGCGCAACCGTCGCGTCACCATCCGCCGCATAGACGAATTTCTCCGCTAGACGTGATCGCAGCCACCGGCTTCCCTGCCCCGGTGGCTGCCATGCTCAACCTGCGCGCTTGGCGGCTTCGCGCTGCCGACGCAGATGCTCCTCGACGCCGGTGGGCTGCTTGTCCTTGGCGCCGCCTGGGATGGCGGTGGACACGACCGCCGGCGGATCGCTTGCCGGGAAAGTGTCCTCGAGGCCGGACTGAAGTTGCTCTTCCAGCGTCTCGTTTTCCTCCGAACGACCGGACGTCCGGCGCGAGGCCAGGTTTTCAAGCGGCTGCTTGTTGTCGGGGTGGGCGCGAACATCCTTGACCACGGCGAACAACTGCTCGATGGCAAGTTCCTTCATGTCGCCGAAATCCGGCGTCTCGGCCTGCATGGCCTCAATGCGGTCGGCCATCGATTTCTCGAATTCGTCGAGGCAGTTGCTGCCATGGGTCTTGCACAGGCGGCGCAGCGCCTCGCTGAGCAGGACTGGCCCGAACATGGCGCTTGCATCGGCGCGCAGCCGCTCGATCTGCTCGGGGCTTGCATTGCTGAGTTTCGGCATCGCCTCGTTCTCCCTTCGGTCGGCGTGGGAAACAAATGGCTGGCGCGGCTGGCGGTTCCATCGCCTCATAGAAATAGACCTGCCGGTGCACCGTCGAACAGCCGGCGAACCGGCAGGTCCCATCTCTGGCGTCGCGCCGCAGATGCCCCTACATAGGCTCGACAATCCAGCCACCTGCACGATCAGCCGGAGTTCTCCATGACCGCACCGCTTTTCCAGCCCATCACGCTTGGCGGAATGACCGTCCCCAACCGCATCGCGGTGGCGCCGATGTGCCAATATTCGGCTGACGACGGCTCGGCCACCGACTGGCATCTCCATCAATGGATGAGCTATGCGCTGTCGGGCGCCGGCACGGTCACCGTCGAGATGACCGACGTGGAGAGGCGCGGCCGCATCACCCACGGCTGCCTCGGCCTTTATTCGGACCACAACGAGGCGGCGGCGAAGCGCGCGCTGAATGCGGCGCGCCGGGTGGCGCAGCCCGGCACGAAGTTCGGCACGCAGCTTGCCCATGCCGGCCGCAAGGCTTCCTGCCAGCGACCTTGGGAGGGCGGCGGGCCCTTGCTGCCGGGACAGGACCCGTGGCAGACGGTGTCGGCCTCGGCCATTCCTTACGACCAGGGGTGGCACACGCCGCATGCGCTGGAAGACGAGGAAGTCGTCCAGCTGATCGAGCGGTTCGCAGACGCCGCCCGGCGCGCCGAACGCGCCGGCTTCGACTTCATCGAACTGCACGCCGCGCACGGCTACCTGATCTTCCAGTTCCTGTCGCCACTCTCCAACCGGCGTACCGACCGCTGGGGCGGCAGCCTGGAAAACCGTATGCGCTTCGTGATCGAGATCGCGCGCGCCGTACGCAAGGCCGCGCCGAAGCTGATGCTGGGCGCACGCCTCTCGGTGAAGGAGTGGGTGGACGGCGGCTTCGACGTCGACGAGGCGATCGAGGTGGCGAAGGCGCTGAAAGCCGAAGGTGTGGCCTATATCTGTTGTTCCTCGGGCGGAAATTCACCGCATCAGAAACTGCCGACCGGCCCCGGCTACCAGGTGCATCTGGCCGAGGCGATCCGCAAGGGTGCGAACATTCCCGTCCGTGCCGTCGGGTTGATCGACGACCCGCTGGAGGCGAACGCCATCGTCGCTGACGGCCGCGCCGATATGGTGGCGCTAGCGCGTGCCTTCATGGCCGATCCGCGCTGGGGATGGCGGGCGGCGGCGGCACTCGGCGAGCCGATCCAGGCCGCGCCGCAACTGGTGCGCGCCGTGACCACCATGCAGCACTGGATGAAGAAGGCGGGTTGACGCATAGTATGGGCTGTTCCGTGCCGGCGCCGGCAGGCAACCATTTTCGCCGCGTCGCGTTTGGCACGGAACGCGCGCCCTTCGGCAGCGCGACCATAATATGATTCCCTCGGAGACGTCTCATGGCGAAACTGACCTACACGATCGTCGAGCATGACGGAGGCTGGGCCTATAAGGTCGGCTCGACCTTCTCCGAAACCTTCCGGAGCCACGAGGAAGCGCGGCGCGCTGCCGAGAACGCCTCGGCCGAGCAGCAGGTGGCCGGCACCACCGACGGCATCCAGTACGAAGACGCCCAGGGCAAGTGGCACGAGGAACTGGCCGATGGCCGCGACCGGCCGCAGACCGAGATCGCCGACGATGCCGAAAACGGCTGATCGAGGCCGGCTGGCCTAACGAGAAAGCAGCAGGGACGGCAGTTCCCTGATCATGGCCTCGCGCGTCGAACGGCCTGCCGTCATGGTGACGCGCTTGCCCCTTTCCTCGACAAGACGGGCGAAGACGACCGTACGGCCGTCACGGACCGCCCAGCCGACGAACCAGCCATAGGTGTGGTTCTGGTCTGGTTTCCCGTCAGCCTTGCGGAAAGGTCCGGTTCCGGTCTTGCCGTGCAGGTCCCAGCCTCCGGGCAGTTTGCCAAGGGCGGTAACGGCGGCGGTCATGTCGAGTGCGTGGCGCGACACCGGCAGTTTGCCCGTCGTCAGCGCCCGCAGGAACTCGATCTGTTCGGCCGGCGAAATCTTCAGCGACGACGACAGCCAGGCCCGCGTCAACCCGTTGTCCTTGCCCGGATCGCCGGAGGCGTCCCGGTTGCCGTAGCCGAAGGCCCGGATGTAGCGGTCGAATTTCTCGACGCCCAGATGCCGCGTCACCTGCTGCGAATACCAGACGACCGAATTGGCGATCCACGACGTCGGGTCCTGATCGGCCTTCCAGGCCGGAATCCAAGAGGGATAACCTTTCTTGAAGGGCAGTTTCGGGCTGTGTTCGTCCTTGAGGAAGCCGTCGTCGTAGCCCATTACGGCGATGGCGATCTTGAAGGTCGAAGCCGGGGTGACGCGCCGGTCGCAATCGCCTTCGGCCACCAGCCTGTCGCCGGTCGTCGCGTCGGCCAGGATGGTGCAGACGGTCGCCGCCTGCACGGCGCCTGCATGTTCCATCATGGCGGTCACCACGAAAGCCGCCCATATCCATGCTCTCATCGCCGTCCTCGCTGCCGAACGCCTGCCCGCAAGCACTGGCTATCGCGGCGGCGTTACGCAAAAATTACCGCGGGAAGACGGCGCCGGAAAAGCGAAAGGGCGCCGGAGCGCCCTTTCCTGATCGTTGCGGACAGGCCGTGAACTCAGCCGTGCAGCTTGGCGGCGATCTCGGCAACGCGCTTGCCCTGGAAATGCGCGCCTTCCAGTTCCTGCGCCGAGGGCTGGCGCGAGCCGTCGCCGTCGGAGGTCGTTGTCATGCCGTAGGGCGCACCGCCACGCACCACGTCGTTGCCCATCTGGCCCTGATAGGCATAGGACAGCGGCACGATGATCATGCCGTGGTGCTGGAGCGAGGCCTGCGTGGACAGAAGCGCAAGCTCCGCGCCGCCGTGCTGGGTGGCAGTCGAGACCATAACCGAGCCGACCTTGTTGAGCAGCGCGCCGCGCGCCCACAGCGGACCGGTCTGGTCGAGGAAGTTCTTCATCTGCGAGGCGATGGCGCCGTAACGGGTGGCGGAGCCGACGATGATGGCGTCGTAGTTCTCCAGTTCGGCGGGCGTGGCGACCTCGGCCTGCTGGTCCAGCTTGTAGTGGGAAGCCTTGGCGACGGCTTCCGGCACCAGTTCGGGAACGCGCTTGAGGCTCACCTCGGCACCGGCTTCGCGCGCGCCTTCGGCGGCGGCCTTCGCCATCTGCTCCATGTGACCGAAGCTCGAATAATACAGAACCAGAACCTTTGCCATTACCGTCTCCTTGATGTGCAAATCTGTCGACGCGAAGCGCGCCGTCGACCCCTATCTAAGGTGTCCACCGTTCATCGGAAGCCACCTTCTGGAGCACGGATTGTTCACTGATTGGATACCATTGCCCCGGCCCCGATGCGGGAGTATGGGTCGAAGCCCCGCCCTTCTTCCGGAGACCGCCATGCCAGATATCGTCACCGCCGCCATGATGGTCATCGGCGACGAGATCCTTTCCGGCCGCACCAAGGACCGCAACATCGGCCATCTGGCCGACATCATGACAGCCATCGGCATCGACCTGAAGGAAGTGCGCATCGTGCCGGACGAGGAAGACGAGATCGTCGCGGCGCTGAACGCGCTCAGGACCCGCTATACCTACGTTTTCACCACCGGCGGCATCGGCCCCACGCATGACGACATCACCGCCGATTCGGTGGCCAAGGCATTCGGCGTGCCGTGCGAATACGACGCCAAGGCCTACAAGATGCTCGGCGACAGCTACGCCCAGCGCGGCATCGAGTTCACCGAGGCCCGCAAACGCATGGCGCGCATGCCACGCGGCGCCGACCACATCGACAATCCCGTTTCGACCGCGCCGGGCTTCCGCATCGGCAACGTGCACGTCATGGCCGGCGTGCCGTCGATCTTCCA
The DNA here is from genome assembly GCA_051954615.1 of Mesorhizobium sp. GTDB lineage: Bacteria > Pseudomonadota > Alphaproteobacteria > Rhizobiales > Rhizobiaceae > Mesorhizobium. Next base: position 4,910 of record JBQCHN010000424.1, read on the forward strand.
GGCAATGCTCGACAACGTCGTGCCGACGCTGAAGACGGGCGCCAAG
>JBQCHN010000425.1:0-3936 GCA_051954615.1 Mesorhizobium sp.
TTTCTGGTCATGGTTCTTCTATCCTTGAGCGCGACACTTGGGCGCCGGTCGCTCTCCTGTCAAGCCGGCCGTTTCACGTGAAACAATCTCGAATAGGATGTTTCACGTGAATCACTGTTCAATCCCCTGTGCTTGTTTCACGTGAATCACTTGCCGATGCAGAATTGCCCGAAAATCACGTCGAGAAGGTCTTCCACATCAACCGCTCCCACGATCCGGCCAAGTCGATCCGTAGCCAGACGCAGCATCTCCGCCTGCACCTCGCGTTCCTCGCCCTGCTCCACAGCTCCACGCAGCAATTCAAGCGCGTCCTTCAACAATTCGACATGCCTGAGGCGCGACGGGAGGATGTCACCCGCGCTTTCGACCTGAGCCATCGCGCGCCGCGCGATCTCATCCGACAGCTCGGTCAGGCCGGCGCCGGTCCTCGCCGATAAAACAAGATCGTGGGACCTACCTCGACCTGAAGGTTCGAGGTCCGCTTTTGTCCCGATCCGCAGCACTGGCGCCGATCCAGCCCCTGCCGGGTCAACCTGGTCAGGCCCGGCCATATCATGAAGCAACAGCACCAGATGCGCATCGCGGGCGCGCGCCTTTGCCCTTTCGATGCCGATCGATTCGACCACACCGGCGGCTTCCCGCAATCCTGCGGTATCGACGATACGTACATAAAGTCCGTTCAGGTCGAGCGAGACCTCCAGCAGGTCGCGCGTCGTGCCGGGTTCGTCCGTGACGATCGCCACATCACGCCGGGCCAGTGCGTTAAGAAGGCTGGACTTGCCGGCATTCGGCGCTCCAAGAATGACCACTTCGAAGCCGTCGCGGATGATCTCGGCAGCCCGAAATCCTGTGACATGCGATGCGATCTCACCGACCAGAATACCAATATCCGCCGTAGCCGCATCGGCGACCGAACCAGGCACATCATCCTCGTCAGCGAAATCGATCTCCGCTTCGATCATGGCACGCGCGTGAATGAGCCGCTGGCGCCAGCTCTGGTAGAGGCGACCCTGTGCACCGTCGGCATTGCGCGCTGCGAAACGCCGCTGCGCCTCCGTCTCGGCACCGATGAGGTCCGCAAGCGCCTCGGTTTGCGGCAGATCGAGCTTTCCGTTCAGAAAGGCGCGGCGGGTAAACTCGCCAGCCTCCGCATGGCGGACCCCTTCGAATGCCGTCAGCCGATCCAGCAGGGCGGAAACCGATGCCTTTCCACCATGAACCTGAAATTCCGCAACATCCTCGCCGGTAAAACTGTGGGGGCTGGGGAAGAAGAGGACAAGTCCACGATCGATGGTCTCGCCGTCGACATCGCGCAACCCGCGAAAGGCAGCGACGCGCGGTTCGGGAACCGCCCCGGCAATCGTTTCGACAACGAATCGAGTCGCAGGACCTGAGACGCGGATGACCGCGACGCCCGCCGGCAAGCGACCGCTCGACAAGGCGACGATGGAATCGGAGAAGATCATTTGCCTGCCCGGCTGGTCCGCCCTACGTTTAGTTCCTAGCGGAGATAAATGTCACTGATGCCCCTGCCTCCGGAAAACCTGCTGGCCCGCGAGGCGAGCCCTTACCTCCGCCAGCATGCCGACAACCCCGTGCATTGGCGGCCCTGGTCGCGGCAAGCTCTCGCCGAGGCCGAGGCGACCGGCAAGCCCGTTCTCGTTTCCATCGGCTATGCCGCATGCCATTGGTGCCACGTCATGGCGCATGAAAGCTTCGAGAACACCGAAGTCGCCGAAGTCATGAACCGGCTGTTCGTGAATATCAAGGTCGATCGGGAGGAACGGCCGGACATCGACCAGATCTACATGGCCGCACTCGCCGCCATGGGAGAGCAGGGCGGCTGGCCTCTCACCATGTTCCTGACGCCGCAGGGCAAGCCGTTCTGGGGTGGCACCTACTTCCCGCGCGAGCCGCGTTACGGCCGGCCGGGCTTCATCCAGGTGCTGCAGGCGGTCGACAAGGCATGGCGGGACAAGGCCGAAAGCCTCGCCCAGAGCGCCGACGCCCTGATCGCCCATGTCGACGCCCAACTTTCCGCAAATGCCGGCAAGGCCCAACTCGGCCGCGAAACGCTTTCGGCGCTGGCCGAGGGCATAGGCGGTATGATCGACGGCGAGCGCGGCGGCTTGCGCGGTGCACCGAAGTTCCCGAACGCGCCGTTCATGCACACGCTTTGGTTGTCTTGGCTAGATTCCGACAACCAACAGCATCGTGACGCCGTCCTGATCAGCCTGGAAGCCATGCTTTCCGGCGGCATCTACGACCATGCCGGCGGCGGGCTGAGCCGATACTCGACCGACACCGAATGGCTGGTGCCGCATTTCGAAAAAATGCTCTACGACAACGCACAGCTCCTGCGCCTGTGCAACTGGGCTTATGCCGCGACCGGAAAGAAACTGTTCCGAACCCGAATCGAGGAAACCGTCGATTGGCTCCTGCGCGAGATGCGAACCGCTGATGGTGCCTTCGCCGCCAGCCTGGATGCCGACAGCGACGGCGAGGAAGGGCTTTTCTATACCTGGACGCGGGCAGAGGTCGACGCGGCCGTCGACCCGGCCGATTTCGATCGCTTCTTCTCGCTCGCCGGGCCGCCCGGATGGGAAGGCAATCCCATCATCTTCCAGACCGCCGAGCAGCGCGAGCGCAGCCTTCAAGAGCCGGAGCGCGTCCGGAGGCTGAAAAGCGCGCTCCTCTCGGCCCGCGAACACCGCGTCAGGCCAGGTCGCGACGACAAGATTCTGGCCGACTGGAATGGGTTCGCCATCGCCGCTCTCGCCGAATGCGGCCGCAGCCTCGACCGGCCGGAATGGATCGAAGCGGCGCAAGCAGCATTCGCCCACATCCTCGCCGCACGTGCGCAGGATCGGCTACCGCATTCCATGCTGGGTCCGGCGCGGTTGTATCCCGCCCTCTCCAGCGATTACGCCGCCATGGCCAACGCCGCCATGGCGCTGTTCGAAGCAGCCAACGAACAGGGCCACATCGCAACGGCAGGCATGCTCCTCGAACAGCTCGATGCCTGGTATAGCGACGAGGACGGCACGGGGTACTATCTGACCGCATCAGACAGCGCGGATGTACCCCTACGCGTTCGCGGCGACGTCGACGACGCGATCCCGTCGGCGACAGCCCAGATCATAGAAGCGCAAATCCGCTACGCCAGCCTGACCGGCGACGCCGCGTTGGCAGAGCAGGCTTATCGGGTCGCCGAACATGCCGCGGGCCGCATCGCCAGACAGGCCTATGGCCAGGCCGGCATCGTCAACGCCTGCGCCATGGCGATCGAACCGATGAAGCTCGTCGTGATTGACACGCCTGATGCGCCAAGGCTCATTCCGGTAGCGAATCGGAATCCGGACCCCCGCCGCGTCGACATCATGCTTGCAGTTGGAACGGAGGCGAATCAACCACTTCTGCCGGGAAACGTCATGCCGCCCACGGACAGACCCGGCGCTTATCTGTGCACCGGACAGGTTTGCCTGCCGCCGGTCTCCGATCCGGACAAACTCGATGATCTCCTGCGCCGCCGATGAAGCAAAATCTTGATACACGCATCAAGGACCAAAACAGAACGGCCGCTCACGCGGCCGTTCTTCATTTCAGGATATCGTGCCTCGCGGCGCGGACTCAGGTGTTCATCGAATCGAAGAAATCCGCATTCGTCTTGGTCTGCTTGAGCTTGTCGATGAGGAACTCGATCGCATCGGTCGTGCCCATCGGCGCCAGGATGCGGCGCAGGACGAAGATCTTCTGCAGATCCGCGCGGGGAACCAGCAGGTCTTCCTTGCGCGTGCCGGACTTGAGGATGTCCATGGCCGGATAGATGCGCTTGTCGGCCACCTTGCGGTCGAGCTGGATCTCGCAGTTGCCGGTGCCCTTGAACTCCTCGAAGATCACCTCGTCCATGCGGCTGCCGGTGTCGATCAGCGCGGT
>JBQCHN010000426.1:0-9633 GCA_051954615.1 Mesorhizobium sp.
GGCCGCTGCACTTGCGTAACGGCCGCGACTGGACGTTTTGAGCCGATTTATTTATAAGCCCGTCATTCCCAGCATCGGATCGCATGAAGAATCCGCTGCCCAACCAACATACCAGGCTGTTTTATTTGCGCCCTCGCGGACGCTCGGCGGCTTGGTAGCCGCGAACAGACCATAGGGGTTTCATGGCCGGCCATTCACAGTTCAAGAACATCATGCACCGCAAGGGTCGCCAGGATGCGATGCGGTCGAAGCTTTTCTCCAAGCTGGCGCGCGAGATCACAGTCGCCGCCAAGCTCGGCTCCCCTGACCCAGCGATGAACCCGCGCCTCAGGCTCGCCGTGCAGGCGGCCAAGGCCGAATCCATGCCGAAGGACAACATCCAGCGCGCCATCAACAAGGCTTCCGGCGGTGACGCCGAGAACTACGAGGAAGTGCGCTACGAGGGCTACGGCCCCGGCGGCGTGGCGCTGATCGTCGAGGTGCTGACCGACAACCGCAACCGCTCCGCCTCCAATGTGCGCGCCGCCTTCACCAAGGCCGGCGGGGCGCTCGGCGAAACCGGTTCGGTGTCCTTCATGTGGGACCGCGTCGGCGAGATCTATTACCCAGCCTCGGCCGGCGATGCCGACAAGGTGATGGAAGCGGCGATCGAGGCCGGCGCCGACGACGTCGAGAGCGACGAGGAAGGCCACACAATCTACTGTGCCTTCGACGCCATCGGCGAGGCCTCCAAGGCGCTGGAAGCGGCACTCGGCGAAGCCGAGACAGTGAAGGCGATCTGGAAACCGCAGAACAACGTGCCCGTCGACGAGGAGCGCGCGCAGTCGCTGATGAAGCTGGTCGCCACGCTGGAAGACGACGACGACGTGCAGAACGTCTACGCCAACTTCGAGGTCGACGAGGCGACGCTGGCCAAGCTCAGCGCCGCCTGAGGCTTTCCGTGGTCGAAGACAAGCCGCGTATCGTCATCACCTACTGCACGCAGTGCCAGTGGCTGCTGCGGGCCGGCTGGATGGCGCAGGAACTGCTCTCCACCTTCGGGCCGGACATCGGCGAGGTGGCGCTGGTGCCCGGCACCGGCGGCATTTTCACGGTCGAATGCGATGGCGATCTGATATGGGAGCGCAAACGCGACGGCGGCTTCCCCGACGCGGCCGAACTGAAGCGCCGCGTGCGCGATCTGGTCTGGCCCGAGCGCGAGCTCGGGCATTCGGAGAAGAAGGGTTGAGGTCGGAGGACTTCTGTTCTCTTGGCAATTTCGGCTGCCGCGCACCCCCACCCCTAACCCCTCCCCACAAGGGGGAGGGGAATCTTGCGGCAGCACCACGATACGCCGATGTGGCGATTTAGGACGAAACGGTCATGTCAGCGCCTCCCTCCCCCTTGTGGGGAGGGAACAAGGGTGGGGGTGCGCGACGGCTGCGACTAAAAAACGCCCTACTCCGCCACCGGCGTCCAGATCACGTCGTCGATACGCGCCGCGCCCGTCGCCAGCATGACCAGCCGGTCGAAGCCGAGCGCGATGCCGCTGGCTTCCGGCATGACGGCAAGGGCCGCCAGGAAATCCTCGTCGATCGGATAGCGCTCGCCGTAGATGCGCTCCTTCTCGTCCATCTCGAGGCCAAAACGCCGGCGCTGCTCGGCAGCGTCGGTCAGTTCGCCGAAGCCGTTGGCCAGCTCGACGCCGCAGCAATAAAGCTCGAAACGCTCCGCCACGCGCGGATCGCGGGCGCTCGGCCGGGCCAGTGCGGCCTCCGAAACGGGATATTCGCACAGAACCGTCGCTCGGCCCTGCCCGAGATTCGGCTCGACGCGCTCGACCATGACGCGGCTGAACAGGTCGGCCCAGCTGTCGTCCGGCGCACTGCGGATGCCGGCTCCATCAAGCGCTATGCGCAGTGCCTCGCCGTCGGTCGAACCGTCGGCGGAAACGGTCGCCAGCAGGTCGATACCGGCATGGCGCGAAAAGGCTTCCGCCACCGTCAGCCACTCCGGCTCGGCGAAGGGATCGGCCTCGCGGCCCCGGAAGGCAAAGCGCTTTGCGCCGGCACGCTCGGCGGCGAGCGTCAGGAAGGCGGCGCAGTCGGCCATCAGGCTCTCGTAGGTCTCGCCGGCGCGATACCATTCGACCATGGTGAATTCGGGATGGTGCAGCGGCCCGCGCTCGCGGTTGCGCCACACCGGCCCGAAGGAGAACAGGCGCTTTTCGCCGGCCGCCAGCAGCTTCTTGCAGGCGAATTCCGGCGAGGTGTGCAGGTAGAGCGGCTTTCGAGTGCCGTCCGTCGCGATCGCCTCGGTGGCGAAGGCGGCGAGATGCGCCTCGTTGCCGGGCGAGACCTGCAAGCCGGCCGTCGTCACTTCGACGAAATCGCGTTCGGCGAACCAGCCGCGCAGGGCGGCGGCGATACGGTTGCGCGCCATCAGGCGGGGCCGGCGGTCGGCATGGACGTGCGGGGTCCACCAGGGGGAAGCTTCGGTCATCGGTATCCGGAATCTGCGGGGAAGACTGGCGATAGGCTTTAAGATGCGCTAAGGGCCTGCGCAACAACGAACGCTTCCGGGAAGTTTCATGGTCAAGGTCATTGCCAGCTCGCTCCGCAAGGGCAACGTCGTCGACAAGGACGGCAAGCTCTATGTCATCCTGTTTTCCGAGAACATCCATCCCGGCAAGGGAACGCCGGTGACGCAGCTCGACATGCGCCGCATCTCCGACGGCGTGAAGGTGTCGGAACGCTACAGGACGACGGAGCAGGTGGAGCGCGCCCATGTCGAGGATCGTGAGCATACCTTCCTCTACAGCGACGCCGAAGGCTTCCACTTCATGAACCCGGAAAACTACGACCAGATCACCGTCGCCGAGGACGTGATCGGCGACGCCGCGCCCTATCTGCAAGAAGAGATGGCGGTGTCGCTCTCCGTCCATGAAGGCGTCGGCATCGCCATCGTGCTGCCGCAGCGCGCCACTTTCGAGGTGGTCGAGACCGAACCGGTGACCAAGGGCCAGACGGCGTCTTCTTCCTACAAGCCGGCGATCCTGTCGAACGGCGTCAAGACGGCGGTGCCGCCGCACATCTCCGCCGGCACGCGCGTGGTGGTGATGACCGCCGACGGCTCCTATGTCGAGCGCGCCAAGGACTGACCTATCCCTTATTGCCGCGCCATGGCAAAGCAGGCCAGCGCGACGAGGCCGGCAAGGGTGCGGACGTGGTTCCACGGCACCCATTCGGCAAGATAGCGTGACCAGACCTGCGCATCGCCGGGCGCCGCCGCCAGCGCGTCGTTGAGCGGCACGTTGAAGGCGGCGGTGACGCCGAAGATCCCGACCAGATAGCAGACGCTGCCGGCGAGCAGCCACGCCGATCCCGGCTGGCTCCAGCCGAGGACGGCCCTGGTACCGAGCGCCAGCGCAACGACCGTCATGCCCATGAAGACGGTGAGGAACACCGGGTTCAGGATCACGACATTGATGGCGTTCATCGCCGCTGCGCCCTGCCCTTGTGGCAGGCGGGCGAGCGCGGCCATTACGGCCGTCGAAAAGGCGAAGAACAGGCCGGCCATCAGCCCGCTACCGAGAATGGCGACCAGGGTGAGGGTGGCGAACAGCGGTGCGAGCATGACTGGCTTCCTCATAATATGAGTAATGTTCATGTTGATAAACGTGATAAACTCTCATATTTTGAAAGTCAAGCGGTGGAGGCTTCGATGGAAAAAACCGACTTCAGCACTCGACGGCTGGCACCCGGAAAGGCGGAGGCGCGCCGGTTGCCCAGCCAGCAGCGCAGCCGCGAACGCGTCGAGCGGATGCTCGCCGCGGCTTCCGAGCTGATCGCCGAGCAGGGCAGCGACGCGCTGAAGATGCGGGACGTGGCGGAGCGCGCCGGCGTGCCGATCGGTTCGCTCTATCAGTTCTTCCCGGACAAGAGCGCCGTCATCCGCGCGCTGGCGGAGCGCATCACCACGGGAGCCCGCGCCTGCATTGCCGAGGCGCTGGCGCCGGTGCGCACCGCCAACGAACTGCGAAAAGCCTTTTGCGACCTCGTCAACACCTATTACGCGCTCTTCCTGGCCGAGCCGGTCATGCGCGATGTCTGGTCCGGAACGCAGGCCGACAGGACGCTGCGGACGCTGGAACTCGCCGACAGCCGCGCCAGCGCAGCACTTCTGGTCGAGGCGCTGCTTGCCGCACAGCCCGGCCGCGAGCGCGAGGCCGCCGGGCGGACGGCTTTCTTCGTCTGGCAGCTAGGCGAGGCGGCGGTGCGGCTGGCCGTCTCCGTCGGCCGGCGGGAGGGAGACGCGATAGTCGAAACCTACAAGCGCATGGCACTGCGCGAACTGCTGGACGACTGAGACAGGTAGAAGGCGGCAGTGCCACCAACAAAAAACCCGCCACAAGGGCGGGTTTCTGTGTCCGAAGTCCGGTCCGGCTCAGATGCCGAGATTGGCGAACTTGTTCTTGAACTTGGTGACGCGGCCGCCGCGGTCGAGCAGGGTCTGCTGGCCGCCGGTCCAGGCCGGATGCGTCGAGGGATCGATGTCGAGGTTCAGCGTGTCGCCTTCCTTGCCCCAGGTCGAGCGCGTCTCGTACTCGGTGCCGTTGGTCATGACGACCTTGATGGTGTGGTAGTCGGGATGGATATCGGCCTTCATCGGTTCTGTCCTGCTGGCACGGCGGCGACGGCCTGCGTCGATCTCGCCTCTTTCTAAAACTCGAAGCCGCAGCTATGGAAAGCCACGGCTTCAAAACGGTCAGCCGGCCTATACATCAGGCGGATTTGAATCACAATCCCGTTTGGGACCACCAGTCAGGAAAAGGATCGATGGCGCAAACCGGCGCAAACGACCGCAGGCGTTCGCTCGGACCGCTTCGCCGCCTGGGCCCCTATATCGGCCGCTACAGGGGGCTGGTCGCAGGCGCCGCCGTCTCGCTGGTGCTGGCCGCCGTCACCACGCTGGCGCTGCCGGTCGCCGTGCGTCGCATGATCGACCACGGCTTTTCCGCCTCCGATTCCATCTTCATCGCCAGCTATTTCTCCATGCTGGTGGTGATGGCGGCGGCGCTGGCATTGGCTTCGGCCGGCCGCTACTATTTCGTCATAACGCTCGGCGAGCGCGTCGTCGCCGACCTGCGCCGCGACGTCTTCTCGCATGTCACGACGCTGTCGCCTGCCTTCTTCGATGCCGCCCGCTCCGGCGAGATCGTCTCGCGGCTCGCCGCCGACACCACGCAGATCAAGTCCGCCATCGGCGCGACCGCCTCGGTGGCGCTGCGCAACATCATCCTCGGTCTTGGCGCCGTCGCCATGATGGTCGTCACCAGCCCGAAACTGTCGGGGCTGGTGCTGGCGGCGATCCCGGTGATCGTTCTGCCGCTGGTCGCCTTCGGCCGTTCCGTGCGCCGCAAGTCGCGCCAGGCGCAGGACACGCTGGCCGATGCCACCGCCTACGCCAGCGAGCAGATCGGCGCCGTGCGCACGCTCCAGGCCTTCACCAACGAGACGCTGGTCGTCGGCCGCTTTGCCGCGGCGGTCGAGGCGGCCTTCGCCGCCGCCAAGTCCTCCGTGCTGGCGCGTGCGGTGCTCACCTTCTTCGCCATCTTCCTGGTCTTTTCCTCGGTGGTGGCGGTGCTGTGGTTCGGCTCGCGCGACGTTTTGTCGGGTGCGCTGTCGCCGGGCACGCTCGGCCAGTTCCTGCTCTATTCGGTGTTCGCCGCCGGCGCGCTGGGGGCGCTGTCGGAAGTGTGGGGCGAGCTCAGCCAGGCCGCGGGTGCGGCTGAGCGGCTGACCGAAATCCTCGACGAGCGCCCCGCCATCACCGCGCCCGCCGATCCGCTGCCTCTGCCGGACGTAACGCAAGGCGCCGTCGCCTTCGACGACGTCTCCTTCTCCTATCCCGCGCGGCCCGACCGGGCGGCGGTTCATGGCCTCACCTTCGCGGTCAGGCCCGGCGAGACGGTCGCCATCGTCGGCCCGTCGGGTGCGGGCAAGAGCACGATCTTCTCGCTGCTGCTGCGCTTCTACGATCCGGAGACGGGCACGGTGCGCGTCGACGGCATCGACGTGCGCGCGGCCGATCCGCACGATCTGCGCCGTCGCATGGCCATCGTGCCGCAGGACGTAACCATCTTTGCCGCCAGCGTGCGCGATAACATCGGCTTCGGCCGGCCCGGCGCCTCCGATGCCGAGATCGAGGCGGCGGCGACGGCCGCGCTCGCCGACGAGTTCATCGCCCGGCTGCCGGACGGCTACGCCACCGAGGTCGGCGAACGCGGCGTCACGCTCTCGGGCGGCCAGCGCCAGCGCATCGCCATCGCCCGCGCCATCCTGCGCGACGCACCGATCCTTCTGCTCGACGAGGCGACCTCGGCGCTCGACGCTGCCAGCGAGACGCTGGTGCAGGAGGCGCTGGAACATCTCATGCAGGGTCGCACCACACTGGTCATCGCCCATCGGCTCGCGACGGTGCTGAAAGCCGACCGCATCCTCGTCATCGAGGACGGCCGCATCGTCGAGGAAGGCACGCACAAGAGCCTTGTCGCCAAGGGCGGCACCTACGCCACGCTTGCCCGCCTCCAGTTCGAAAGCGGCGCCGACGCCTTCGACCGCGCGGCGGAATAAAGCATGTCTCCCGAAAGTGGGACCCGGCTTCGGGACAAAGACATGCGTAAAATCAAGACTCTAAAGCATGCGGAGCGAATCTGAAAGATCGCGACACGCTTTAGAACCTACCCCAGCAGATTGCGTGCCGTGCGCATGAAGATCCGCGCGCCGAGCGGAATGAGGTCGTCCGGAAAGTCGTAATCGGGATTGTGCAAAGCGGGATGCCGCTCGCCGGCGCCGAGGAAGAACATCGCCGAAGGCGCGGCTCTCCCGAAGATGCCGAAATCCTCCGAGGCGCGCATGGGCAGCGCCTCCTCGCTATGCGCGACGCCTTCCTCGTCCAGCGCGGCGCGCAAATGATCGACCGCCGACGGCGCGTTCATGCTGGCGACGAAGATCTCGTGATAGTCGATGGCGAAGGTGAGCCCTTGCTCGGAAGCGACGCGCCCCACCAGCGCCTCGGCGGCAGCTACGAGGCCCGCCATGCGCTCGTCGAGCCGCGTGCGCAGCGTCGCCCACACCTCGGCGCGGCCGGGCGCGACGCCGAACACCGCTTCCCCCATCTCCGCATGGGTGACCGTGACCATACCGAAATCGTCGTCGCTGAAAGCGCCGCCACCGAGCTTCGCCAGCGCCGGCATCAGCTGGCTCACCGCCAGCATCGGCGACGTGCCGGTCTCCGGCATCGAGGAATGCGCCGTCTTGCCCTCCAGCACGATGCGCATGCCGCGAGAGGCGCAGTTCACCACGCCGGGCTTCAGCCTGACCTCACCGAACGGGATGCCGGGCAGGTTGTGCAGGGAGAAGGAGAAATCCGGCGCGATAGCCGCGAAGCGCGGGTCCGCCACAACGCCGGCGGCGCCGTCACCCGTTTCCTCCGCCGGCTGGAACATCAGCACCACGCGTCCGCTCGCCGGGCGCTGCCGTCCGAACTGCCGGCCGAGGGCTGCGAGGATTGCGGTGTGCCCGTCATGGCCGCACATATGCGACTTGCCGGGCACCTCGGAGCTGTGCGGCACGCCCGACAGTTCCTCGATCGGCAGTGCGTCCAGTTCCGAGCGGAACAGCACCGTCGAGCCCGGCCTGCCGCTGTCGTAGATCGCCGCCACGCCATGGCCGCCGAGGCCGGTCAGCACTTCGTCCGGCTTCGTGTCGGCAAGGAAGGCGACCACTTCGCCGGCCGTCTTCTCCTCCTCGTTGGAAATCTCCGGCCGCCGGTGCAGCTGGCGCCGCCAGGCGACGAGTTCGATCAGGTCCTGGTTGGTCAGGGACAAGGCGGCCTCCACATCGTGTCCATGGTCGGCAACCATCCGGTCCCATGTCAACGCCTGAAAGATGCAGCCGCCGGAAAACGACCGTCCAGCGGCGTGTCACCTCACAGGAAGGTCGCGATCTCGGCGAGCGGCTTCTTCTCCATGGCATGTGCTGGAATGGTCGCGCCATCCTTCGGATAGCCGACCACCATCAGGATGTAGGGCTTGTCGTGCGGGTCGCGGCCGCAGATCTCGTTGAGGAAGCTCATCGGGTTCGGCGTATGCGTGAGCGCGACGAGGCCGGCGCGATGGATGGCGGCGACCAGCAGGCCGGTGGCGATCGAGACCGATTCCGGCACGTAATAGTTCTTGCGCTTGACGCCGTCGGCGGAGCGGCTGCGGCGCTCGCCGAAAATGCAGATCAGCCACGGCGCCTCTTCCAGGAAGGGTTTGTCGGCATCGGTGCCGAGCGGCGCCAGCGCCTGCAGCCATTCCTCGCCGGCTCGGCCCTCGTAGAAGGCGCGTTCCTCGACCTCGGCCGCCTCGCGGATGCGCTTCTTGATCGCCGGGTTGCCGATGACGGCGAAATGCCAAGGCTGGTGGTTAGCACCGTTCGGCGCGGTGCCGGCGGCCAGGATGCACGTTTCGATGATGTCGCGCGGCACCGGCCGGGTGGAGAAATCGCGCACCGTATGGCGCGCCCGCATCTCGGCATAGAACGCCTCGGCGTTGGCCCGCATCTCTTCCAGAGGCAGCTCGCGGTAGTCGGGCAGCGGCACGGGCCGGTAGCTGGCGGTTGCGTCCATGGTGTATCTCCAAGATTGTCGGACAATCCTGTCAGACAATAAGTAAGGGCGCAAGCCTCACCCGGCGAAATGGCTGTCCGGCAGCTGCTGGACCAGTTTTCGCGACCCGTCGACATGCGCCCGCATGGCCTCCTCGGCCGCCACGGCATCGCCCGCGACGATGGCTTCGACGATACGCCTGTGCTCGGCATGGCTGTCGAACACCTGCCGGCGGTCGACCAGCATGCGGAATTGCAGCCAGTAGATGGAATTGGACAGTCGCGTCAGCGTCTCCGACAGGAGGGGGTTGTCGGCGACCTCGGCGAACAGCGTGTGGAAGGCCGCGTTGGCGGCCGAGAACGCCGGCATGTCGTTGTCGGCGACGGCGCGGTCCATGTCGGCCAGCAGGGCGAGCAGCCGCTCGGGTGCTGCCTTCAACGCAGGCAGGGACAGTCGCACGGCAAGCGCCTCCAGCGCGCCGCGCACGGCGAACAGATTGTCGATCTCGCGCCGCGACAGCATGCGCACGGTGACGCCACGATTGGGTTCGAAGGCGAGCAGCCCGTCGGCCGTCAGGCGCCGGAAGGCCTCGCGCACCGACGAGCGCGACACGCCGTGGCGGCCGGCGAAATCGGTCTCCGTCAGCCGCTGACCCGGCGCCAGCCGGCCGTCGCGCACGGCCTGTGTGATCACCTCGGCGATCCTGTGGACGGTGGAGATGCTGTCAGGCTCGCTCACGAGGCGAAATTCCGGCACTGGCGACGGCACGACCCTATCACGATCTGCCGTAGCGCTGCTTGAGATGGCGGATGAAATGCCCCGCTTCCAGCTTCTCCCCGGTGGCGCGCTCGATCAGTCCCGGCGTCGACCAGCGTGATCCCTGCGACCAGATTTTCTCGCGCCGCCAGCCGTTGATCGCCGTCAGGTCGCCGGCCGCAAGGTCGGCGTCGGCGGAGGGATGGTCCTTCACCAGCGCCGCCCATTGCTGCGCCGCCATCA
>JBQCHN010000427.1:0-4711 GCA_051954615.1 Mesorhizobium sp.
GCCAGACCGTAGAGCGTGGCCCGGCCGACCAGCACGCCGTCGGCCCCCAGCGCCAGCGCCTTGACGATATCGGTGCCGCGGCGGAAGCCGCTGTCGATCAGGATCGTCGTTTTGCCGCCGAGCCGGTTCACGATCTCGGGCAGCACGCTCATCGGCGACACCGAGCCGTCGAGCTGGCGGCCGCCATGATTGGACACGACGATGCCGTCCATGCCTTCCGCCTGGGCGCGTTCGGCGTCGTCGGCCGAGAGCACGCCCTTCAACAGCAGCTTGCCTGGCCACAGCGCGCGGATGCGGGCGAGCTTTTCCCAGTCGAGGTCGGCATCGATCTCGTCGCGCGACCAGGTGGCGGCCGCGGCGAGGTCGCGGCGGTCCGGCGGCAGGGCCTCGACGAGGTTGCCAAAAGTCGGGATTCCGCGCGACAGCACGTCGAGCAGCCAGCGCGGATGGCAAAGCGTCTCGAGCTTGTTCATCAAGGTGGGATCGGTGCCGGCGCGGTAGTTGCGGCGGTCCCATTCGCGGTTGCCGAACACCGTTGCGTCGGAGGTGACGACGAGGGCTTCGCAGTTGGCCGCGCGCGCCCGGGCGATCAGGCTTTCCATGAACGACTGCGAACGGAACACGTAGATCTGCATCCAGTGGCTGAGACCGGCGGTCGCCGCGACCTTTTCCAGCGGCGCGTTGGACACCGTGCTCTGGATGAAGGGGATGCCGGCGGCCGCCGCCGCGCGCGCCAGCGCCAGATCGCCGTCGCGCGCGAACAGGCCGCAAAAGCCGGTCGGCGCGATCGCCAGCGGCAAGGTGGCGGGCGTGCCGAAAAACGTCGTCGCCGTATCGACGGTTTTGCCGGCGACCAGCGTGCGCGGCACGAATTCCAGCCGGTCGAATACGGCGCGGTTGCGCCGCAGCGTCACCTCCTCCTCCGCGCCGCCTTCGAGATATTCGAAGACGAAGCCCGGCAGCCGGCAGGCGGCCATGTGGCGCAGTTCGGCGATGGAGAGGGTGCGGCGGATATCCGCTCCACCATGAAACCGCCGGCTCACGGGCAAAGCTCCGCGAAGGCGGCAACCTTGCCGGTGTTGAGGATGTCGTTGGGGTCGAGCGCCTTCTTGACGCGCGCCATCAGGGCGAGTTCCTGCGGCGAGCGCGACAGCGCCAGATATGGCTTCTTCATCACGCCGATGCCATGTTCGGCCGAAATGGTGCCGCCGGCGCGTCCGACCAGGCCGTAGACGAGGGCGGCGATTTCGTCGTGCGGCTGGCCGTCGCCGCTTGCCGGGACGTTGATGACCAGATGCAGGTTGCTGTCGCCGATATGACCGTAGGCGAGCACGATGGCGTCGGGCCAGCGCCGACGGCATTCGCGTTCGACCTCGGCGACGACGCCATCGGTGCCGACGGTCGGCAGGCCGACGTCGAAGGCGGTCAGCGGACCCATCACGCGGCCGTATTCCGAAACGCTTTCGCGCACCGCCCAAAGGTCGCGCGCGTCGCGCTCCGAGGCGGGCAGGACGGCGTCGGCCACCCATCCTTCCTCGATGCCGGCGGCCAGAAGCTCGCTGAGCAGCGCGCCGTTCTGCGTGGCGTCGGCACCACTCGCCTCGATCAGGACATAGCCGCCATGGCTCTTGTCGAAGGGGCGCCGCAGTTGCGGGAGCTTTCCGGTCATGAAGTCGTAGAAGCTCGGCCACATCACCTCGAAGGAGGTGAGCGAGGCGCCGAGGCGCCGGCGCGCCTGTTGCAGAAGCTTCAGCACCGCCTCGAAGTCCGGGCAGGCGCAGAAGGCGCTGTCGATGGCGGCGGGCCGGGCCTGCAGCCTCAGCACCGCCCGCGTGATGACGCCGAGCGTGCCTTCGGAGCCGATGAACAGTTGCTTGAGGTCGTAGCCGGCGTTGTTCTTGAGCATCTTGTTGAGGGAACTCACCACGGTGCCGTCAGCCAGCACCGCCTCGAGGCCGAGCACGCTTTCGCGCGTCATGCCGTAGCGGATGACCCGGTTGCCGCCGGCGTTGGTGGCGATGTTGCCGCCGATCGAGCAGGAATCGCGCGCGCCGAGATCGACGCCGAAGAACAGGCCAGCCTCGGAGGCGGCGACCTGCACCACGGCTAGCGGGGTGCCGGCCTGGACGGTCATCGTCGCCATCACCGGGTCGATTTCCTCAATGCCGGTCATGCGGTCGAGCGACAGCGCCACGCCGCCGGCGATCGGCCGCGCCCCACCGGCAAGCCCTGTCAGCCCGCCCTGCGGGACGACCGAAACCCGGTGCTCGTTGCACAGGCTCAAGGCGCGCGCCACCCCTGCGGTATCACGCGGCCGTACCAGCGCCAGCGGCATGACGGGTGAAAGGCCGCTCCAGTCGGCGCGGAAGCGCGCGGGGATGTCATCTCCCAGAAAGACGGCGTCCGGTAGCGCCGCCGTCAGTGCGTCGAGAAATTCCTGGCTCATCATCGTTCCCTGCAAGGCCGTCCGTGAAAGACAGCCTTACAGGCGTGTTCGGGGAATGCCATGGACCAAATGTCGCGAGAATGAAGACCATGGCGCGCGACCGTCCGCGACCTCGTCGTGAGGCCTTCAGGCCGGGAATGTCACGTCTTCTGTTCGTCGTCTGGATGGCCGAGATTGACGAACCAGCCGCCGAGATGGCGCGCCGCCGGCGCATCCGGATCGGCCGGGGGCAGGCGCGCCTCGACCTCGGCGCGGTGCGGCTCGGTGCTGTCCTGCGGCTCGAAGCCGATGTGGCCGGCGAGGCTGTTGTCCACCATCTTGTGCCGGTTGTTGGAGGTCCCGTAGATGATCGAATGCGCCACGCGCGGTGCCGTCAGGCTGGCCTCGACCAGCCGCACGCAGTCATCGAAGGTGAGCATCGACCACAGCATGCGCCGGTCCGTATACTGGTCGAAGGACGAGAAGATGCGGCAGCACACCGTCTCGATGCCGAACTTGTCCCAATAGAGGCGGCTCAGGTCCTCGACGAAGCATTTCGACACGCCGTAGAGGCTGTCCGGCCGATGCAGGGCATTGGTGTCGATATGGTCTTCTATCCTGTGGTAACCGATTGCGTGGACCGAGGAGGCATAGACGACGCGCTTGACGCCGTTCTTGCGGGCGCCCTCGTAGATGTTGTAGCTGCCGCGGATGTTGGCGTCGAGGATTGTCTGCCAGCTCGTCTCCAGCGGCGCGCCGCCGAAATGCACGATGGCGTCGACGCCGCGCGTCATCTCCAGCACCGCATGGGCGTCGGCGAGGTCGCAGATCGCGGCTTCCTCGTTCGGCCGCAGATCGGCGATCTCAGTACGGTCGGAGACGCGCAGCCGGCGCGTCAACGGAGCCAGCCCACGGCGCAGATGGGTTCCCAGCCGGCCGGCGGCGCCGGT
Organism: Mesorhizobium sp.; assembly: GCA_051954615.1. Classification (GTDB taxonomy): domain Bacteria; phylum Pseudomonadota; class Alphaproteobacteria; order Rhizobiales; family Rhizobiaceae; genus Mesorhizobium. The sequence goes on from JBQCHN010000427.1 coordinate 3,376, forward strand.
CAGCAGAAGGGTGTCGAAACGCGGGCTCATGCGGCGGCCTCGGCAGGCTGGAGGGCGGCCACCGCGCGCCCGATGCGGGCGATGGCCTCGGTCAGGATCGCGTCGGACGTCGCCGTCGAGATGCGGAAGAAGGGCGACAGGCCGTAGGCCGTGCCGGGAACGGAACTGACGTGACCTTCGGCGAGCAGGTAGTCCGCCACCGCCACGTCGTCGGCGAGCACGGTGCCCTTCGGCGTCCGGCGGCCGATGAGGGCGGCGCAGCCGATATAGGCGTAGAACGCGCCCTCCGGCGGCGGCAGGGTCAGGCCTTCGATGCCGGCGATGCCGGCGACGACGAGATCGCGGCGGCGCTCGAAGGCGGCCCGAAATTCGCCGACGCAGTCCTGTGGCCCGGTCAGCGCGGCAAGGGCGGCCGCCTGCATGGGTGCGGCGACTGAGGTGCAGGACTGGCTCTGCACGGTGTTCATCGCCTTGACGAGCGGGGCGGGACCGGCGGCATAGCCGACGCGCCAGCCGGTCATGGCATAGGCCTTGGCGACGCCGTTGACGATCAGGGTCCGGTCCTTCAGGTCCGGGCAGGCCTTGCCGAAGGAGACGAATTTGCGGTTGTCGAAGATGATGTGCTCGTAGATCTCGTCGGAGAGCACGAGCACGTTCGGATGCTTCGCCAGCACGGTGCCGAGCGCCTTCAGGTCGGCTTCGGAGTAGACCGCGCCGGACGGGTTGCCGGGCATGTTCAGGAACAGCCATTTGGTACGCGGTGTGATCGCCGCCTCCAGCGCCTGCGGCGTCAGCCGGAAACCGGCATCGGCCGGGCATTCAGCGATCACCGGCACGCCGCCGAGCAGCTTCACCATCTCCGGGTAGGAGACGAAATAAGGCGCCGGCAGGATCGCCTCGTCGCCCGCGTCCAGCGTCGCCATCAGCGCGTTGAAGATGACCTGCTTGGCGCCGTTGGCCACCACGATGTCGTCCGGTCCGTAGGCAAGGCCGTTCTCGCGGCCGAATTTTTCGGCCACGGCCTTGCGCAGCGCCGGCGTGCCGGCGGCGGCGGTGTAGAGCGTCTCGCCGGCAAGGGCCGCCTTGTAGGTCGCCTCGATGACATGGGCGGGCGTCGGGAAATCGGGCTCGCCGAGGCCGAGGTCGATCACGTCCACCCCGGTGGCGCGCAACGCCTTGGCGGCCATCGAAGCCGCCATCGAGGCGGACGGTTTCACCGCCGACAGGCGTGAGGCGACATAGCTCATCGATCGTTCTCCAACAGGTATCCGCGCGTCTCGTCCTCGGCCCGGCTGCCGGCGCTGCGCCGCGCCGGATCGCCATAGCCGCCGCCGCC
>JBQCHN010000428.1:0-34908 GCA_051954615.1 Mesorhizobium sp.
GCGTCCAGGCCTTCGTCGACGGGCACTTCCTTGGCGACCATCTTCTGCAGCGTGGCGGCCCATTCGGTGGTCAGGTCGAAGAACAGCGGCTGGGCCGTGAACTTGATCGAAGCACCGGGCGCAGAGGCATCGAACATCTCGACAAACCCGCTATAGCTCTTGTTGAGCTTCTCGCGGAACGCCTCTTCCTTCCACACCGCCTGACGGACCGGGTTGACGAAGTCCATCTTGGTGGCGCCGAAGATGGCATGATCCAGGCCCGACGCCCACTGGATGAAGTACCAGGTCGCATCCTTGTCCTTGGCGTAGCTGGACATGGCCAGCGACCAGATCCAGATGTTCGGCGTCGGCATCTTCGCGGCCGGGTTGGCCTTGAAGGCGGCGTAGGCGAGTTGCCCGGCCATCTTGTTGTCGCCGCCGTTCATGAAGTAGCCGAGAACGTCCGCGTCGTAGATCATCGCCGAAGCGCCAGCACCGAGATCGGTGCCGACCTGATACCAGGTATAGGTGGACCAGTTCTTCGGGCCGCTCTCCTGGATCATCTGGACCCACTTCTTGTGGAATTCCTTGGACTCGGGCGTGTTCATCGCCGCCGACAACTTGCCGTCGGCGGAGACGTTGAGGTCCTTCTGTTCGAAGTTGGCGTAAGCCGACAGGAAGCCGGGGTGGATCGTCGCCCAGGAGCGCGAGCCGCGCACGCCGATGCCGTAGACGCCGCCACCGACATCCTTGGTAAGCTTCGCCGCCGTCGTCAGCAGTTCGTCCAGATTTCCAGGCACGGTGGCGCCGACCTTGTCGAACATTCCCTTGTTGTAGGTGATGTTGTTCTGCTCGAAAGCCCACGGAATGCACCACTGCTTGGCGTCCTCGGAGCCGAGCTCGCCGCCCGGCTTGCCGTTCCAGGCGCACGACTTGCGCACGCCGGGCAGGAAGTCGTCCCAGGCGTAGTTGGGGTTGGTCTTGGCCGGATCCTTGATCCATTCGTTAAGGTCGGTCACCCAGCCGGCAGGGCCGTATGTCCATGTCATGTAGGCGCCGGTCATGAAGGCGTCGTATTCGCTCGACCCCGAGGACAGGGCGGCGGTGACCTTGTCGAAATAGACGTCTTCCGGGAACACGTCGTAGGTCACGTCCATGCCCGTCAAATCCTTGAACGCCTGCAGATTGGCGATCATGGCATCGGCATAGGGATGCTTGTTCAAGAGAAGCTTCAGCTTCTTTCCCTTGTGCGCCATCCAGTCGAAGTCGGCGGCCCATGCCCTGGTCTGTGCCAGGTTGAGCAAGGTGCCGGCCGCACCGGCCGTGATGCCCAGCGCGCCGAGCCTGCGCAGCAGTTCACGGCGGTCGACTTGGTGACGCACGAAGGCGTCGATCAGACTTTTTTCTTTCTCGTACATCTGCCGTTCCTCCCGGGTAGTTCCACCTGTTCCGCGTCGCCGGCTACCCGACCGGCATTCCCTCCATCAGCGCACGCGCGGTGCGCTCGTCCGTGATCAGCCCCGCCAGGTAGCCGCTGCGCAGCACCGACAGGACCGCAGGTATCTTGATGACGCCGCCGGCCACGGCGACGATGCGCAAGCGCTTCAGATCCTCCCGGCAAAGCGCCAGCACGCGCTTGGACAGGCTGGTCTCGAAGGGTTTGCCCTCCTTGTCGAAGAAATGACCGAGCAGTTCGCCGACGCCGCCCATGTGCTTGACTTCGTCCATTTCGCTGCGGGCCACCATGCCGGTGGCGACCAGCGATGCCTCCGGTTCGGCCGTGCCGATACCGGCCAGCACCAGACCCGAAGAACGCGCCAGTTCCAGAACGTCGGCGACGCCGTGCTGGCCAAGCAGTACCTCGCGGTCCTGTTCGGTGTTGGCGAACATCGGAACGGGCATGACGTAGGCTTCTGCACCGGTGCGCTCGGCCAGCCGGTGAATCACGTCATGCGGATTGGCGGCGAACTTGCGCGTCAGCCCGCCCAACAAGGAAACGAAGCTGGTGCCGCCGGCTGCCATGCGAGGCAGATGCTCGACGCATGCCGCCAGCGTCCTGCCGTGACCGACGCCGACCATGGTATATTCGCCGTTTTCGATCTGCCGCTTCAGGTAGCGCGCGCCGGCAATGCCGAGCGCCTTAAGCGGCAGAGCATCGGGATCGAAGTCGGGAACGACCTCGCAATAGTCGAGGCCGAAACGTTCGCTCAGCCGGCTTTCGAGCTCGACGCACTCGGAAACGTCGCCGTCGACGAAAATCTTGATGAGGCCGTCCTGGTTGGCCTTGGTGATCAGACGATGCGCCTTGAGGCCGGTCAGGCCGAGGCGCCTTGCGACCTCGGACTGCGTCAGGCCGCCGGCATAGTGAAGCCAGGCCGCGCGCGTGGCGATACTCGCCTCGTCATCCCGTATGGAGTTGCCCGCAGCCATCACCACGCCAAGTTCCCTGTGATATTTTTTTCACTTGATGCAAAATTTTGCATTGAGGCTCCTGCCTGTCAAGCCCCCGTTGATGGCAGCCAACAGGAGACGAAAGGCGGCGCGACGCTATCGGCGGCGTGGTGATCAGATCGAGGAGGCCCATCGGGCGAGATGCCGCAAGCTCAGATCGCCTGTGGTCTGCGGCGCATTCGTCGCCCCGGCTTGACCAGGACCCCAAATATATGGAACGAGTTTCTCCCGGAGGGTATATCTTGTCTGCTTCAGAAGTTGTCGGTTGGCTCAGGGGCCACCCCGAAGTGTCGAGTTTGCGTGCTGCCATCTTCGACCTGAACGGTATTCCGCGCGGAAAGCGCATTCCCGCCGCCCAGGCTGCGAAGGTCCTGCAAGGGGATTTGCGCATGCCCGTCTCCATCGCCGGCATCGACATCTGGGGCGAGGACATCGTCGGTGGCCGACTGGTCTTCGAGACGGGCGACGCCGACGGCATCTGCGCCTGGACGGGGCGCGGCCCCTTGCCGATCGAATGGACGCCGCGGCCGACCGCCTTCATCCCGCTGTGGATGGCGACCGAGGACGGCAGCCCCTTCCCGGGCGACCCGAGACGCGCGCTCGCCGCCATCGCCGGCCGCTACGCCGCCCGCGGGCTCACCCCCGTCGTCGCCACCGAGCTTGAATTCTACCTTGTCGATCCGTCCGGCGACCGACCGCAGGCTCCGATTTCGCCGGTGTCGGGCAAGGTGCTCGATTCCGATTCGGTGCTGGCAATTCGCGAGCTCGACCATTTCCATCGCTTCCTCGACGATGTCTATGCGGCCTGCGCGGCGCAGGACATTCCCGCCGATTCGGCGATCGCCGAGAACGGTCCCGGCCAGTTCGAGATCAATCTGGTGCATGTCGCCGACCCCCTGAAGGCCGCCGACGACGCCATGCTGTTCAAGGATGTGGTGCGAGGCATCGCGCGCAAGCACGGCTTTGCCGCGACCTTCATGGCCAAGCCCTATGGCGAGCGGGCCGGCAGCGGTCTGCACGTCCATTTCAGCCTTGTCGACGGCAACGGCCGCAACGTCTTCGACGACGGCACGGACAGAGGCTCCGACATGATGCGCCACGCCGTCGGCGGCCTCCTGGCGATGATGCCGGAATCGACACTGCTATTCGCGCCGCACATGAACTCGTTCCGCCGGCTGCGGCCGGGCATGCACGCGCCGGCGGCAGCCGCCTGGGGCTACGAGAACCGCACGACGGCGATCCGCATTCCTGGCGGCAACCCCAAGGCGAGGCGCATCGAGCACCGGGTCGCCGGTGCCGACGCCAATCCCTATCTTGTGCTGGGTGCCATCCTGGGCGCCGCGCTGGAGGGCATCGAGGCCCGCATGGAGCCGGCCGAGCCGATCGTCGGCAATGCCTATTCGCGCGATCTTCCCGACATTCCTCCCGACTGGGCATCGGCGGTGGACGCCTTCGAGGACGGCTTGGCGATCCCGAAGATCTTCTCGCGGACGCTCCAGCAGATGCTGGTGGACTGCAAGCGCCAGGAAATGGAGGCGTTTTCGGAGCGGGTGACGACCTTCGAATACCAGACCTACCTGGAGACGGTCTGACCGACGCCGCGACGAGTTGTCGATCCCGGCGGCGTCAGTGCTCCTGAAGACCGGTGATCATGGCAACGATCTCGTTCTTGTCGGTTTCGGCGGTCTTGCGCACGCCGATCTGCCTGCCGCGCCGCAAAACGCAGATGCGATCCGAGAGCCTGAACACCTGGTCGAGGCTGTGGCTGATGATCAGCACGCCGATATTGCGCGACTTGAGCGACAGCACGATCTCCTCGACCTTCGCCGTTTCGGCGACGCCGAGCGCGGCCGTCGGTTCGTCGAGCAGGATCAGCTTGCTTGCCCAATGGGTGGCGCGGGCAATGGCGACGCCCTGCCGCTGGCCGCCGGAAAGGTCGCGGATCGTGGCATGGGCGGAAGGAATGCGGACATCCAGTTCCTTCACGAGTTGCTCGGTCTCGGCGATCATCCTGCGGCGGTCGAGCAGGCCGAAACGGTTCACCGGCTCGCGGCCGAGGAACATGTTCATGTAGACGCTCTGCTGGTCGGCCAGGGCAAGGTCCTGGTAGACGACCTCGATGCCGCGCGCACGCGCCATCGTGGCATTCGACATCGTCACGGTCTCGTTGTCGATGGCGATGCTGCCCGACGTGGGAGGATGGACGCCGGAGACGATCTTGATCAGCGTCGACTTGCCGGCGCCGTTGTCGCCGACCAGCGCGACGATCTCGCCCGGATGGATGTCGAGCGAGAACTTCTCGATGGCCGTGATGCCGCCGAAGGTCTTGCGGATGTCGGTGAGTTGCAGGACCGGCGCAGCCGTGGAAATCGCGTTGGCGGGCATGGCATGACCTCCTAGACGGGCCAGGCGTAGGGTTCGCCGAAGGCGTTTTCGATGCTCTCGACCTTCGGGGCGCCGGTCGAGATGCCGGAGACGCCGACGACATAGGCGCGGGTGACGAAAGCCTGGCCGCGAAAGCCGAACACGGCCGTGTCGCCGGGCTTCGGCGCCGTTGGGCCGTCGGCGTCGATCATCGCATAATAGTCGATGGCCGAGGGTGGCGGCACCTCGACGCTTCGCAGGGCGGCGGCCGCCGTCGTCGGCTCGGCGCCGACGATCGCCTTCACATCGTATGCGGGGAAGATGGGGTCGATATAGAAGCCGCCGCCGAAACAGTAAGCCTTGCCGCCGGAAAGGTGCGACACTTCAGTGAGGTAGAGCACCGCCGGCAGTTCCGGCAGGTCTTCCATGACATGCAGCGCGGTGGTGCCGTGCAGGCCGTTGCCCGGCTCACACTGGGTCGCGCCGGCCTCGGCCAGCGCCGCCAGCATGACGCTGGAAGTCGTGCCCGGCGCGTTGATCTCGACATCCTTGCGGCCGGCTTTCGCCAGAGCGTCAGCCGCCTTCGTAAGGGTGGCCAGATTGTGCGTCGGCTTGACCTTGCGGCTCTCGTGATCGAACAGCAGCGCCGGGAACGTCGTGATGCCGGCGAAGCGACCTCCGTCCACCGCGTCCAGCCTGTCGGCGACGGCGTCGATGCCGTCGGCGGCAAAGCCGCCCTCGTGGCCGCGATAGAAGGTGTCGCCTTCGGCCTGGATACGCGCGAGCAGAGCCTGCGTATAGCCGGCTGCCTTTGCACCAGCGCCAGCCTCCACGGCCTTCGTCTCGTTGAACACGGTCCAGTAGTCAGGACGGAAGGCGCCGGCGGCAGCAGCCGCCTCGTGCCGGGCCACCTGCTGGAGATGACCGAGATGGCCGAGCCTGAGGCCGGCCTTATGGGTAGCGCGCGCGCAGGCCATGTCGACGGCTACGGCACGATCGATGCCGCCGCGCATGAGCGCCCGGCAGAAGGACGACGAACGCCCGATCTGCTTGGTCATGGCGAACACCTTGAGGCCATGGCGGTCGGCCTCCTCCTTGAGGACACGGGCATTGCGCTCGACCGTATCGAGGTCGATCACATAGGCGTTGGCCGGCAGTCTGCCCTGCTGGTGCAAGGCCATTGCCGCCTCGACGAAGGCCGGGTTGCGGCGGCGCAGGATATCGAGAAACATGAAAACCTTCCTCAGCGGTTCTTTTCGCGCAGCGAGACGGCGACCGCAGCCAGGATGATGAGGCCGCGCACGATCATCTGGTCGGAAACGGAAAGGCCCATCAGGATCAGGCCGTTGTTGAGCATGCCCATCATCAGCGAGCCGACAAGCGCGCCGACGATAGAGCCCTTGCCGCCGTTGAGCAGCGTGCCGCCGACGATGACGGCGGCGATGACGGTCATCAGGTCCGTCTCGCCCAGCGTGTATTTCGCCGCCTGCAGCCGACCCGCATAGAGCAGGCCGGCCAGCCCCGCGAGACCGCCGCTGATCGTCAGCACGGCCAGCCGGATGCGCGGCACGCTGATGCCGGAAACGGCGGCGGCGCGCGCATTGTCGCCGGTCGCCAGTAGATGCGCGCCGAAACGGCTTTCGCGAAAGACGAGATGGCCTACGGCGACGGCGATGACGGTCCACCAGATCAGCGACGGGACGCCGAGGAAGGAACCCGAGCCAAAGAAGCCGGTGAAGGTCGAATCCGTCACCGGAATGGAGCGCAGATTGGTCATCGAGCGCGACACGCCGGCAAACAGGCCCATCGTCGCCAGCGTCACCAGGAAGGACGGGAGCTTGACGTAGGCGACGAGCGCTCCGTTGACGAAACCAATAAGCAGACCGGCGCCGAGCCCTGCCAGCACGCCGGGCGCCAGGCCGTAGGCATTGATCGTCACCGCGGCGGCGAGTGCCGCCACCGCGACGATCGAGCCGATCGACAGGTCGATCTCGCCCGCCGCCATCACGAACACCAGGCCGATCGCCATGATCGTGGCCGGCGCCGTCTGCAGCACGATGTTGGACAGGTTGCGGACGGTCAGGAAACCGCTGTCCCTCAGCACCACCGCGAAGAAAAGGAAGATCGCAAGGAAGCCGAGATAGACGACATATTGCTGCAGGTTGAAGCGGCTGGCGAAGCCGCCCGTTCGGTCCGCGGCCCCGGTATTGGCGATGGGCATAGATCTTCCTCCGAAGGAGAGCGGGGCAGCGAGGCCCCGCTGACTATTTCATCGCGTCGGCGACGGTTGCGGGAACGTCCTTGTTGAGCGACTTCTTCCAGCCATCGGCGACGTTATCCTTGGTGACGGCGAGCGAATCGACCACCAGGAATGGCTGCACCTCCTGGCCCACCAGCGAGCCGGCCGCCGCGCGCGCCACGGTGACGCCGATATTATAGGCTTCGTCGGCAACGAGCGCGGCGACGTTGCCGCCCTTGACCATATCGAGCGCCGCCGGTTCGTTGAGATCCAGCGTCACGATCTTGGTATGGCTGTTGCCAGCGGCCCGCAGGGTCGACAGCACGCTGAGCGCCGGTTCGGCCCAGGTGACGTAGATGCCGTCGAGATCCGGATGCTGGGTGATCATGCCCTGCGCGATCTCCTCGGCGCGCGCGGGATCGGCCATGCCGGCCTCGGCGACGATCTTCATGTCCGGATAGTCCTGCTCGACGGTCTTCTTGAAGGCGCCGTCGCGCTGGTTGGTCACGTAGAAATCGGCGTCGTGGAAAATGTAGCCGACCTTGCCCTTCTTGCCGAGGGCGTCAGCCATGGCGACGGCAGCCTTGTTGCCCATCTGGAACAGGTCGTCGGAAACGATCGTCACATAATCCTTGCCCTGCTCGTAGCCGGCCGGCGAATTGTCGACGAAGGCGAGCTTGACGCCGGCGGCACGCGCCGGGTCGTACACGGCCGCGGCCGTCGCCGGATCGACCGGCAGCGAGACGATGATGGACGGCTTCTTGGCCAGCACCGTCTCGACGTCCGACTTCTGGCGCGCGGCGTCGAAACCGGCATCGGTCTGCGCGACGACCTCGATGCCGAGGCGCTTGAACTCGTCATGGGCGCCGCTGTTGACGGCATTGGTGTATTCGCTCATCTCATGCCAGACGAGAGCGGCGGTAAACTTGCCGGCCTTGATCTCATCTTCCTGCTGCGGCGTCAGCGTCAGGCTGGCGGCGGGTGTCGGCGTCTCGCCATGCGGGCCGGTCGTCGCACCGTCGGCGGCGAAAGCGGCGGTGGCCACCGTCAGACCGGCCAGCGCGACAAGGCTCTTCAACATCGTTCTCATAATTTCCTCCAACCTGATATTGGCCCGGCGGCGGCGGCCGCCGCCGGGTGGCTGCACTACTTCGCGGCGTCGAGCACCGACTGCGGAGCGTCGCGGTTGAGCGATTCCTTCCAGCCCTCGGCGACGTTTTCCTTCGTCACCGTAAGTGCGGGAGCGACGACGAAGGCAGGAGTCGGCTGGTCGAGCAGCGCTTTCATGCCGGCCGCCGCCATGGCACGGCCGAGTTCATAGGCCTTGTCGGCGACCAGAGCCGCGACGTTGCCGCCCTTGACCATGTCCAGCGCCACCGGCTCGGCGAGGTCCAGCGTGACGATCTTCGTCTTGGTGTTGCCGGCTCCGCGTAGCGCCGACAGGACCCCGTCCGCCGGTTCGGCCCAGGTCACGTAGATGCCGTCGAGATCGGGATGCTGCAACAGCATGGCGCTCGCCAGTTCCTCGGCGCGCGCCGGGTCGGAAATGCCCTGCTCGGCGACGATCTTGATGTCGGGATAGTCTTTCTCGATGGTGGACTTGAACGCCTGGTCGCGCTGGTTGGTGACATAGTAGCTGGCGTCGTGGAAGATGTAGCCGACCGTGCCCTTGCCGCCGATGGCCTTGGCGAGCGCATCCGCCGCCTGCTTGCCCATCTGGAAAAGATCGTCGGTGACGATCGAGGCGTAATCGGTGCCCTGCTTGTAGCCCTGCGGCACGTTGGACAGGAAGACGAGCTTGGTGCCGTCCTTGACCGCCTGGCGGAACGCCTCGGCCGAGGTCACCGGATCGAGCGGCAGCGAAAGGATGACGTTCGGCTTGGCGGCCAGTGCCGTCTCGATGTCGCTGCGCTGGCGCGCGGCGTCGAACTGGGCATCGGTGGTCACGGCGATGGTGACGCCGGCGCGCGCGAACTCGTCCTTGGCGCCGGCCGAAACCGCGTTGGTGAAATCGGACGACGTATGCCAGAGCAGTGCCGCCTTGTAGCCCTTGTCCTTCAGCGCGGCGATGTCGGCATCGGTCAGCTTGACCTCGGCGCTCGGCGTGGCGGTCTCGCCGGACGGGCCGACCGTCTGGGCGAAGGCGACGCTGCCTGCCAGTGAAAGACCGGCCGCGAACGCGGTGGTCAGGATGGATTTGAACAACATGGCGGTTCCTCCCTTGGATCGCTTGGACTGTCGATGGTTCATGCAACGGTGCCGCAATAGTCGGCCATGAAGGCCGCGAAGCCGACGATGCCGGCCAGATATTCCTCCACGTCCACATGCTCGTCGTGGGTGTGGCAGTTGCGGATATCGCCCGGCGCGCAATAGACGGCCGGTATGCCGAGGCGGTTGACGAAGAAGGGCGTCTCCGACCAGAACGGCGCGCCTTCGATCGCGCCTCGCCCGGCCATGGCCGACTCCATCCTGGCCGACAGCATGCGCACCTCTGCCGCGTCCCGATCGATCTCGGCGGCAGTGCCTCCGAGCGGATGGTCGCGCCCGGCCGGATAGGCGAACTCGACCCTGATCTCCGGATCGGCGATCGCTTCGCGCACCGTCTTCTCGATTTCGGCCGCCGCCGTGTCCAGAGATTCGCCGGGCAGCAGCTTGCGGATCAGCGACAGCGTGCAGCGCTCCGGCACGGCGATGTAGCCGCCGCCGGCAAGCCCAGTGACGAGCAGGAAGCCGCGCCCGACAAGCGGGTGGTCGGCACGCGCCGCCACCGCATCGGAATGCCGCCAGAGCGCCGTCATGGCCGCATGGGCGGCCCGCAGCGCGTCCTTGCCCAGTTCCGGCACGCCGAAATAGGCCGACTTGCCGGTGATCGTGATGTCGGTGATGAAGAAGCCGATCTGCGCGGGATAAACCGCCAGCCGGGTCGGCTCGACATAGACGGCGAAATCGGGCTTCGCGACCTCGCCCGCCTCGATGGCGCCGACGAAATGCTTGATCCCGGCCGACACGCCGGTGCCGGGCTGGCCGCTTTCCTCGTCGCCGACGAAGGCGAAGGAGACGTCTCCGGCCAGCCGGATGCCGGCGCGGTCGAGCAGTTTCAGGGCCGCCAGCGAGGCGCTGATGCCCGCCTTGAGGTCGCCCGCTCCGCGCCCCCATACCGCGCCGTCGACGATCGACGCGGCGAACGGGTCCTCGCGCTCGGTTCCGGCCCAGTGCTCGCGCCAGCCATCGACATGGACGGTATCGGTGTGGCCGATGAACAGGAGGCGCTTGCCGCCGCCCGCGCCCTTGCGTTCGGCCCAGATGTTGGGCCGCCCCGGTAGGAATTCCGCCGTCGTCAGGCCGGCAAGGCCGAGCGCCTGCATCTGCCGTTCGAGATAGGCGACGAAATTGGCCTCGTTGCCGGTGATGCTCTCGCGCCCGATCGCACCGCGCCAAAGGGCGAGCGCGTCCTCGCGGTCGAGGGTCTTGCGCAGGCGCTGCATCAGGTCGTCGCGGGCCGGCATCATCCCGCCTCCCGCAAGGCGCCGACATCGGCAGGCGGCAGCGAGATGCGGCCGTCAGGCGCATCGACGCCAAACAAGGTGTTGTGCAACTGGCCGAGCCCGATGGCGGCGGCGCCGACGATGGCCGCGCGCGCGCCGAGCGTTCCGGTTTCGACGTCGACCGGATAGGGGAAGCATTGCGGCAGGAACGCCTTCACGCGCGCCAGCATTTCAGCGCGCAGCCCGATCGAGCCGCCGAGGATGATCTTCTGCGGGTTGGCGATGGCAGCGATGGCGGCGATGCCGCGCGCCAGATGGCGCGCCACCTCGTCGAGGACCTGGGCCGCTGCCGCCTCGCCGGCATTGGCATTGTCGAAGATGGCTGGAACGCCGAGACGGTTACCCGACAGGGCGGCATAGCGCTCGGCGATGCCGTGCGAGGCGACGACGCGCTCGAAGGCACCGGAGCGCAGCGATTCCGGCTCGAACGGATCGGCGCCCAGCGGCAGGAATCCCATCTCGCCCGCCGCATTGATGGCACCGCGGACGAGGTGTCCTCCGACCATCAGGCCGCTGCCGATGCCGGTGCCGAGCGCGACATAGGCGAGATCGTCGATGCCCTGTCCCTGGCCCAGCCAGTTTTCGCCCATCACCGAGAGGTTGACGTCGTTTTCCAGGATCACGTCGAAGCCGAAGGCCCGCGCGAGGGAACTGGCGACATCCATGCTGTCGAAGCCGGCGATGTTGGGTGCCAGCATCACCCGCCCGGTGCGGCTGTCGGGCGCTCCCGGCACGCCGATCACGGCAAGGCGGATCCTGTCGCGGGAGACCCCCCTCGCCTCGGCCGCCCGGAAGGCCAGCGCAACAATCTGGTCGACGACGAACTGGCCGCCGCGCGGATCGGTCGGCGCCATCTCTTCACCGAAGATCTGGCAGGCGAGATCGGTGATCGCCACCCTCACCTTCGTGCCGCCAAGGTCGACGGCGACGATATAGGCGGCATCGTAGACCAGTTCGTAGGTCACGGCGGTACGGCCCACATGGCCCTTGGTGCGGCCGGTCTCCTGGACCCAGCCTTCCTGTTCGAGCGTGCGCACGATCTCGGAGATGGTCTGCTTCGACAGGCCGGTCTGCTTGGCGATCGACGCCCGCGAGATCGGACCGCCCTGAACGATGGCCTCCATGACGGAGCGCTGCGAGAACTTCCGGGAGATGCTCAGGCTGTCGTTCACCGCACCCTCTTTAATTCGTTCTGTTACCGAACTTATTAAGAGACGGGCAAACTGTCAATCATGCTTCTGCATGTGAAAAAGGGCTCCCGGCGGCGCCGGGAGCCCTTGCACAAAAAGAACCTGATGCGGCGGCTCAGCCCGCCGCGCGGCCGGCAACGAGGTCTTCGATGCGGACGGGAAAGCGGCGGACGCGCACCCCCGTCGCGTGCCAGACGGCGTTGGCGACGGCGCCCACCGTGCCGGTGATGCCGATCTCGCCGACGCCCTTGACGCCGAGCGGATTGACGTGGGCGTCCTCCTCCGGGACGATGATCGCCTCGACCGAAGGCACGTCCGCATTGACCGGCACATGGTACTCGGCAAGGTCGGCGTTCATGATGCGCCCGGTGCGGCGATCGGTGACCGCCTCCTCGTGCAGGGCGAAGGAGACGCCCCAGATCATGCCGCCGTAGTACTGGCTTTGCACCAGGCGCGGATTGATGATGCGTCCGGCGGCGAAGGCGCCGACCAGCCGCGTCGCCCGCACCTGGCCAAGATCGGGATCGACCTTCACCTCGGCAAAGACCGCGCCGTGCGAGAACATCGCATAGGCCGAGGCGACCGCCGGGTCGCGCGCCGCCTTGGCGGTGCCGACGATTTGCGCGCGGCCGGAGCGCTTCAGGATATCGGCATAGCTGTCGCTGCGCGTCTCGTCGTCGCGACGATACAGCCGACCCTCCCGCACCACGACGCCGATGTTGCCGGCGCCGAACAGCGGCGACGCGGGATCGGCGGTGGCGAGCTCCGCCAGCTTGGCGATGGCGTCCTCGCCGGCCTTGTGGAGCGCAAGCCCGGCGCTGGCGGTATGGCCGGAGCCGCCGGCCACGCCGCCATCCGGAAGGTTCGACAGGCCCGAATGGAATTCGACCTGGCTCGGATCGAGGCCGAGCGCCTCAGCGGCGATCTGGGCGAGCGCTGTCCAGGCGCCCTGCCCCATGTCGGCGCCGGCGGTTTCCACCAGCGCGGTGCCGTCGGCGCGCAAGGTGGCGCGCGCCTCGGCCGGGAAATGCGGGCAGTGGAAGACGGCCGTGCCCATGCCCCAGCCGACGAGGAAGCCGTTCTCGTCGCGCATGCGACGCGGCTCCAGCGGCCGGCTAGACCAGCCGAAACGCTTCGCGCCCTCGGCGTAGCATTCACGCAGCGTCTTGGAGGAAAACGGCCGCCCGGTTCCCGGCTCGGTCTCGGCGTAGTTGGCAAGCCGGAAGGCGAGCGGGTCCATGCCGCAGGCCTCTGCCGCTTCGTCGATCGCCGCCTCCAGCGCCGCCGATCCGGACGCCGCGCCCGGCGCACGCATCGGCCCCGGCGTGCCGACGTTGAGGCGCAGGCCCTCGTGCTCGGCCAGGATGGCGGGTGCCGCGTAGAGCGGCAGGGCGATGTTTGCGGACGGTTCGATGAAGTCGTCGAAGGTGGACGTCTCGGCAAGCGCATGATGGTGCAGCGCGGTCATCCGCCCCTCGCCGTCGGTGCCGATACGCAATTTCTGCCACGTCCGGCCGCGATGACCGACCGGGCCGAACATCTGTTTTCGCGGCAACGCCAGCTTGACCGGGCGGCCGAGCATGCGCGCGGCGAGGATGGTGAGGATCTGCGGCCCGTTGAGGATCGCCTTGGAGCCGAAACCACCGCCGAGGAAGGGCGAACGGATCAGCACGTTCTCGGCAGGAACGCCGAAATAGGCGCCATAGGCCGCAGCGCTCAGCGCCAAAGCCTGATTGGGCATGTCGAGCGTTACCCGGTCGCCGTCCCATTCGGCGACGACCGCGTGCGGTTCCATCGCGTTGTGGTACTGCGAGGGCGTCTCATAGTCGACCTCGGTAACCCGGACGGCTTTGGCCAGCCCGGCCTCGACGTCGCCATGGGCGGTTCGAGCGGCCGCACCGACGCCGACGGCAGCCGCTGCAAAGCGCTCGCCGCTCTCCAGGTCGATGGCTGCGCTTTCCACCTCATAGTGCGGATCAAGCAGGGCAGCCCCCTCCGTCGCCGCTTCCAGCGTCTCGGCGATCACCATGGCGACGGGCTGGTTGACATAGCGCACGGTGTCATTCTGCAGCACGTCGACGCGAAAGCCGAAGGGCGGCATCTTCTCGTCGGGATCGTGGGCCAGCGGCGGCCGGTTGGCCGGCGTCAGCACCTCGACGACGCCGGGATGCGCTTTTGCCGCGGCGACGTCGAGGCTCTCCACACGACCACGCGCGATGCTGGCGCCCACTGCTACGGCGTAGAGCACGCCATCGGGGTGGTTGTCGGCGGCATAGGTGGCGCGGCCGGTGACCTTGAGCAGGCCGTCACGACGCGTCAGCGGCTGGCCGGCATTGGAACCCGCCCGGCCGTACTGGAGGGAAGAGGCAGCGTTTTCAGGCGACATGTTGCGCTCCGGGATTGGTGGAGAAGGGCGAGGCCGGCAGGGCCGGCATTTCCTGTGGCGTCCCCGCCAGCGCGAAATTCAAGGCGCGCGCGACGATGCGGCGGGCCAATTCGATCTTGAACGCATTGGCGCCGGAGGGCCGCGCCTCGGCGAGCGCCAGTTCGGCCGCCTCGGCGAAGGCCTCGGCGGTCGGCCTCGCACCTGCCAGAGACGCCTCCGCCTCGCGGGCCCGCCAGGGTTTGGCGGCGACACCGCCGAGCGCGATGCGGGCGGCGCGGATCGTGTCACCTTCCATCTCCAGCGCCGCCGCCGCCGAGACGACGGCGAAGGCATAGGACGTGCGCTCGCGCAGCTTCAGGTAGCGGGCATTGTCCGCGAAGGACGCGGCTTCCGCCGGCAGCCGCAGCGCGACGATCAGTTCGCCGGCCGCCAATGTGCTTTCCTGTTCCGGCGTGGAGCCCGGCAGGGCATGCAGCGAATCCAGCGCGATCTCGCGAACGCCGTGAGGACCTTCCACCTCGACTACCGCATCCAGCGCCACCAGCGGCACGCAGAAGTCGGACGGGTGGGTGGCGATGCAGTGTTCGCTCCAGCCGAGTACCGCGTGCAGGCGGTTCTCGCCGCCCAGCGCATCGCAGCCCGAGCCCGGCGCGCGCCGGTTGCAGGCGCTGGCAAGATCCTGGAAATAGGCACAGCGCGTGCGCTGCATCAGGTTGCCGCCGACTGTCGCGGCGTTGCGGAGCTGCGCGGACGCACCCGACAGCAGCGCCTCGGCAACCGCCGGAAAGGTTTTGGCGAAGCGCTCGTCATAGGCGAGGTCGGAATTGCGAACCAGCGCGCCGATGCGCACGCTGCCGTCCGGCAACCAGTCGACGCGATCGAGGCCTGGCAGGCGCGTGATGTCGACGACGCGCTGCGGGCGTGTGACGCCGATCTTCATCAGGTCGAGCAGGTTGGTGCCGGCGCCGAGATAGACCGAACCCGGTTCGGAGACGGCGGCGATGGCCTCGGCCACGCTGGCCGGCTGGATATAGTCGAAGCGGTTCATGCCGCGTCCCTCCGGCTGGATTGCGCACCGGCAAGCGTCTGCTGCGCATCGAGAACGGCTTCGGTGATGCCCTTGTAGGCGGCGCAGCGGCAGATTTTGCCGCTCATCAGCTCGCGGATGCGCTCGGGATCGTCGCCGGCATGTCCCTCGGCGATCAGGCCGACGGCACTCATGATCTGGCCCGGCGTGCAATAGCCGCACTGGAAGCCGTCATGGGCGATGAAGGCGGCCTGCACCGGGTGCAGCGCGTCGCCGTCGGCCAGGCCCTCGATGGTGGTGATCTCGGCGCCGTCGAGGCTGGCGGCCAGAACCAGGCAGGAGTTGATGCGCCGTCCGTCGACAAGCACGGTGCAGGCGCCGCACTGGCCGCGGTCGCACCCTTTCTTGGTGCCGGCCAGAACGAGCCGCTCCCGCAACAGGTCGAGCAGCGTGACGCGCGGATCGTCGAGTTCGACGTCACGCGGCTGACCATTGACGGAAAGGCTGATGGAGAGAGCCATGTTGTACTCCATTCAGTTTCTATGGTGTATGAATCCAAGCCGCCGGAAGACGGCACGAGGTGCGGGCGCGGGAAGGATACTGACGCGGACGTTCGTCGGCCCTGGCCGGGAATGCGTGCCTTTGTGCGTTTCCCCGGTATCTGTTATTTATACGGAGGATGCCTCCGTTTATCAAGAGGGAAAGAGCACGTTCTGAACAAATGGGACAGGAAACCGTAAAGACAAGACGCAAGCCGCGCGCGGATTCACTGCGCAACCGCGAGCTTCTGCTGGAAGCGGCGACCCATGTGTTCAGCACGGGCGGGCCGCAGGCGAGCCTGGAGGCGGTGGCGCGCCGGGCGGGCGTAGGCATCGGCACGCTCTATCGCCACTTCCCGACGCGCGAGGCGCTATTCGAGGCCGTCTATCGGCACGAGGTCGATCACCTTGCCGATCTCGCCGGCCTGCTTTCCTTCGAGCCCGATCCGGTCGAGGCCCTGCGGCAATGGCTGCATGCGAACGTGCGGCTGGTCGCCGCCAAGAAAGGCATGATCCAGGGGCTGCAACTGGTCGCGCATGGCTCCTCGGAGCTCAAAGCCTATTCCTTCGAGCGCTTGACCGAAGCCATCGGCCTGCTGCTCGGTCGGGGCGTCGCGGCAGGCGAACTGCGCGCCGACATTGCGCCGGAAGACCTGCTGCGCACGCTTCTGGGCATCTTCTATTCGCAAGGCACCGCGGACTGGCAGCCGGCGGCGCTGCGCCTTGTCGACGTCTTCGTCGACGGCTTGCGCAAGCGCTGATCGTGCTCAGACTGCCGTGAAAAGCCACTCGAAGAAGGCGACGTTTTCGCGGTCCATGTCATCATCGACCGGCTCCGGCTGCGAGGCCATCTTGACGACGACGATCTCGGTCGCCGGATCGACGACTACCCATTGGCCGTGGATACCGATGCCGCAGAACCAGCCCTTGCCGCTCTGATACCATTTGTTGCGGTAGCGCCCTTCCGGCAGGAGGTTGACGAAATCACCGACCAGCCAGGCATCGCGGCTGCCGGCGGTTGTCGTGTCGCGAATCCAGCTTTCGGCGACGATGCGCCTGCCGCCGGCGACGCCGCCCTGCCGCATCATCTCGCCGACGCGGGCAAGGTCGCGCGGGCTGATCGACACGCCGCCGGCGGTACGCGCATAGCCCTGGCGATCCACCGTGACGGCCACCGTGCCGCGAATGCCGAGGGGTCCCCACAGGCGATCCCGCATGAGGTCGCATACCCGTTGCCCGGATGCCCGTTCGACGATGACGCCCAGCATATCCGAGTTGGGCGAGCGATAGCGGAAGACCTCGCCATGCGGGCCGGGCAACCGCTTGAGATCGCACAGCAGGTCAAGCAGGCTTTCGCCGTTACCGCCGGGATTCCACAGCATCGCCTGGCGGTAGCGGGCGAACACGCTTTCGGGATCCAGATAGGCCTCTTCGAAATCGAGGCTGACGGTCATGTCCAGCACATGGCGCACCGTGGCGTCGCCATAGGCGGAGTTCGCCGCCTCCGGCACATAGGTCACCACCGGCGCTTCGGGATCGAGCAGCCCGTCGCCCTCGAGGATGCCGGCGACGATGGCCGTCAGCGACTTGCTGATCGAGAAGGCGAGATGCGGCGCGCCGAAGCGCGTATGCGGAGCCGACCAGTCGGCGATGAAGGCGCCGCGCCGCATGACCGCCAGCGCATCGCTATGCGAGCGTTCGAGAAAAGCCCGTACGGTCGGCGCTCCATTCAGCGACGCAACCTCCCTGTCGAGAATGCCGGCCGGGTCCGCAGGCGCCTCGTCCTGCGCCTGCCCGCAGGTCTGGACCACGCTCGGCACGATCTCGGCGACGTTCTGGAAAGCCCAGCGGTTGAACGGCGCCGTGCGCCAGTTGGCGAGGGTGACTTCGTCGCGGCGGAAGCCGAATTTCTGCTGGAAGGCCGTGCTGCCTGTCATCGAAGGTCTTCTCCGTCGCCCGAGTCGCTGTATCCCTTGGATACGCCGTGTTCCCGCCCGTGCACAGACGGAAAGTCAGCGGCGCTGCCGCCGCAACCATTCGAGCGTGGCGGCGACGTCGGCGAGAGCATGGCCGGCCAGCGTCGCGCCATTCGGCTTCACCCGTATCGAGATGCCGTCCGCCTCGTTGGTCGCGTCGAAGCCGGTTTCGTCGGACGTATCGTCGCCGAGGAAAACCGGGCGGCGTCCGCGGAAATCCTCCATCTTCATGAAGCGCCGGATCGCGGCTCCCTTGACCGCCTCCAGCGGCATCAGTTCGACACCGGCATTGCCGGGCAGCAGGCGATAGTTCGGCGGCAGCCGCGTCAAGGCCTGCTCGACAAGCTGGATCGCCCGGTCGAGAAGGTCCGGGGCAGCGCGCGTGTGGATCGCCAGGATCGGCCCCTTGCGCTCGACGTGAACGTTACGGCCGGCGAATTCGACCTCGATCTCGTCGGCCAATGCCGCGATGTCGGCAGGCTCCTTTGCCGGCTCGACGGGGCCGCCCGGCTCCAGCCGGTGTTCCAGCCCGTAAAGCCCGGCCGCGCGTAGTTCCAGCGGTGCGAACAGCCGATCGGCCGCCGCCACGGAACGCCCTGTCACCAGGGCCAGCGCCCCGTCGAGCCGATCCTGCAGCGAGGCGAGCAGATCTCGGAGGCCGGCATCAACCACCACCGCATCCGGATGCGGAGCATGTTCCACGAGGGTGCCGTCGATGTCGAGGAACAGCGCCCAGTTCGGCCCGTCGAGATCGGGCGGCGGCGACAGATCCATCCCGATCACAGTGCCGCCACCCGGCCGCGACGGATCATGGTGAGCAGGTTGCCGTTGCCGGCGGGCGGGCCGCCATGCGCCGTCGCGCGCTCCATCTCGCCGCGCTTGCGCAGGCGGGCGGCGTCGAGAAGCATCGAGCCCGCCCACCGATAGACGTTGTTGTCGCGCACGATCTCGCGCATGCGCCGCATGCGGCTTCGCTGCTCATCCTCGGGCATCGTCAACGCCTGCTGCAGCGCACCGGCCATCATCGTCACGTCGTAGGGGTTGACGATCAGCGCCTCCAGAAGCTCCTTGGAAGCCCCCGCGAAAGTCGATAGCAAAAGCACGCCCAACTCGTCGTCGCGGGCGGCGACGAATTCCTTGGCGACGAGGTTCATGCCGTCGTGCAGGCTGGTGACGAGGCACAGGTCCGCCGCGCGATAGACCTCGTAGACCTGACGCTGCGAATGATGCTCGGCCACCATCAGCACCGGTTTGGAGCCGTTGCGGCCGAAGCGGCGATTGAGTTCATTCGCATAGCGATGACATTCCTCGTACAAGTGGCGGTAGGCGGGTAGCGTGCCCCGGCTCGGCGCGGCGACCTGCAGCAGGGTGAGCCTGCCGATCCATTCGGGGTGCCGCTCGAACAGATCTTCCAGCGCGCGCAGGCGATCGAGGATACCCTTGGTGTAGTCGAGCCGCTCCACGCCGACGCACAGTTTCACATCGTCGGCCAGGCCGTATTTCTCGCGCACGTTGCGCCGGCACTCGGCTACCGAGGGCAGGGTTTCGAGCTGCACGGGCGGCCATTCGATGGAAATCGGATAGGCGTGCACGAGACTTGTCTGCCCGCCATAGGAGATGGCGGCATCTTCGCGCTCGATGCGGCTTTCCATGAACCGGTCGACGCTCTCGATGAAATTGTTGCAGTGGAACTGCGTGTGGAAGCCGATGATGGAGCTGCCCAGCAGCCCGTCGAGGATCGCCTCGCGCCAGGGGCAGATGCTGAAGACTTCCGAATTCGGCCAGGGGATGTGCCAGAAGGTGATGACGATCGCCTCCGGCAGCCTTTCGCGGATCATGCGCGGCAGCAAGGCGAAATGATAGTCCTGGACGAGCACGATGGGCCGTTCGTTGCGCGCTTCCTTGACCACCGTATCGGCGAACTTGCGGTTGACGGCCTGGTAGGTTTCCCAGTCGGAGGTGCGGAAGACGGGACGCGTGAAGGCGATATGACAGAGCGGCCAAAGCCCCTCGTTGGCGAAGCCGAGATAATAGCCTTCATGCTCCTCTTCGCTCAACCAGACGCGTCGCAGCGTGTAGGACGGCCGGTCCGGCGGAACCTGAAGGCAATCGTCGGCGCCGACCGTGAGACGGTCGGCCGAGCCGCCGCCATAGGCAATCCAGGTGCCGTTGCAGGCGCGGGTGATGGGCTCAAGCGCCGACACGAGGCCGCTCGCCGGCACGACCAGTTCCACCTCGTCGCCGTCGGGACCATCCACGAGATTGTGGATGTAGGGTTCCCGGTTGGAAACCACGATGACCTGCGCGCCCGGCAGTTCGTCGGCGAGGATCTTGCGCAGCGTGTCGGGGGTCCAGTTGACCAGTGCCGCATCGGCGGACTGGCCGTTCTTCTCGAATTCCCGCAGCGGCGTGCGTGCGGTTTCCACGGCCGAATCCGGATTGGCGTAAGCGGTGTTGGCGAGGTTGCGAGGCGTTCTGCCGCGCCGTGTCCGCACCACCAAGATCACTGCAACGAGAGACAGGACCAGGCTTGCAAGAAGCAAGACCCAGATCGCCGAAAGCGAGAGGAACAGGTCCGGGTCGTTGCTTGTCATGACGGTCGAAAAACCTTCGCCCTCCGCGGAGGGCTTTCACCTATGGGTTCAAGGGATGTTGCCGGATGGTCACCCACCCGGCCGGACATGAGCAACGCGCGGGGGTCGCATTCGTTCCGGCAGTCGCTCAGCTGCGCACCATGAGGGGCACCAGCCCCTCGGAGCGGTCGCCGAGGAAGGCGGCTACGCGATCCCCTATGCGCTGGAAGTTCAGATCGACGCTGACGTCCCCGACCTCGAGGTGGCGGATGACCAGCGTGTCGATGCCGATCGGCATTTTCGGACGCGTCACCGTGATCTCGCCCTTCCAGCCGTCGATCTCGATGCCGAGGCACGCCTGCATGAACATGAAGGCCGCGCCCGCCGACCAAGCCTGCGGCAGGCAGGCGACCGGATAGGCGATCGGCGCTTCGCCCGGCGCGCGCGTGAAGCCACAGAACAGTTCCGGCAGGCGCATGTTGAAATGCACGGCAGCCTCGAAAGTCCCGCTCATCAGCCGCACCACCTGTTCGCGCACGCCGTAGCGCGCGAGCCCGGCCGTGCAGAGGGCGGTGTCGTGCGGCCAGATCGAGCCGTTGTGGTAGGACATCGGATTGAAGAAGATGGCGTCGTCGGCCAGCGTGCGGATGCCCCAGCCCGACTGGAACGACGCCGAAAGCAGTTGCTCGGCCACCAGACGAGCACGCTCCTCCGTCGGCAAGCCAACATAGAGCAGATGGCCCGCATTGGAGGTCTTCACCTCGCATGGCTGGCCTTCGCCGTCGATGGCAAGCGCGTAGGTGCCAAGATCGTCCAGCCAGAAGCGGTCCTCCACCAACTGCCGCATCGTCTCGGCCCGTTCCTGCCAATGCTTCGCGCGCGCGTCTTCGCCGCGCCGCCGCGCAAGTGCGGCAAGTCCGCGATAGGCGGCGAAGACATAGCCCTGTACCTCGACAAGGGCGATCGGCCCGGGCGGCATGCGGCCATCGGCATGGAAGATGGAATCGACACTGTCCTTCCAACCCTGATTGGCAAGTCCCGAAGCCGCCGCGCGCTGGTAGGTGACGAAGCCCGTGGCGCGGCTGGCTTCCTCCATCCATCCGGCCGCGGCCGTGAGCGAATCCCACAGGCCGTCGATGAAATCCATGTCGCCGGTGCGCCCGGCATAGGCGGCGGCAAGGTGGATGTAGAGGGGCGTCGTATCGACGCCGCCGTAATACCGTCCGAAAGGCAGTTCGGCGAGCGCGGCCATCTCGCCCTTGCGCGTCTCGTGCATGATCTTGCCCGGCTGGGCATCGCTGAAGGGCGAGGTGTCAGTGGCCTGATGCTGCGCCAGGAAGGCGAGCACGCCGCGCGCGAGGCCGGGATTGAGCCACAGCATCTGAAGCGCGGAGATGACGCCGTCGCGGCCGAAGGCGGTAGAGAACCAGGGGATGCCGGCATAGGGATAGGGGCCGGTCGGCAGGTCAGTGGTGAGCAGCGCGACGTCGGCGCGGGCACGCTGGATCCAGTCGTTGAAGACACGGCCCGAACTGTGGACCGTGGCGCCGTGGCGCCGCTTCGCCCGCATGGCGAAACGGGCGCGCGCGGTCGCCCCCCGGAATCGCTCCACACCCGGCGTGTCGGCGACCTCTGCGCCCACTTCGACGTAAAGCGTCCGGCGGCTGCGCTTGGTGACGGCGATGTAGAAGTCCGCACGGTTTTCCAAAAGCCGGTCCGGCGCCTGCGAGAAGGAGAGCACGGAACTGCGTTCCAGCTTGTCCAATCCGTCGTAGCGCAACGCCACCGAGTTTTCGCCCACTTCGGCGGCGTGCACCGTGCCGCGCTGGGCGCGCGTCGAGCCGCGCACCTCGAACATATCGCGGAAGTCGGCGGCAAAGCGCAGCGACAGGAGCACGGTCGAATGCTCCTGGCTGTAGTTGGAAAGCGTGATGCGCTCGAACAGGCGATCCTGCCAGATCAGCCGCACGCGCTCGATATGGACGCCGCCCTGCGGGATATCGCGGCCGCCGGCGCTCTTGATCGGCAGGTTGGTAAGGTTGGCGGTGAACAGCACGTTGTCCTGGCTGAGCGAAGCGCCGAGCAGCGAAGTCGAGCGGCCGCCGAGCGTCAGGCGGAATTCGGAAAGCACGCGCGTATCGTCGCGAAAGAAACCGTCGCCGATACCGCGTATGTCGCCATAGGAATCGGCCACTGCGAAGCAGTCGCCGTGCTTGAGGGCGAACAGCCGGTGCGGTTCGCGCGGCGCCGTCTCATCCAATGCAGCAAGAGCAATCGCCGGATCGAGCTTGCGTTCGTCCAGCGGCGCGACGTTCGGGGTGCCGTTTTCAGCGATCAGCTGTTCCTGTCCTGACGCCATCCGTCCGTCCGCGATCAGGATGCCTGCGCCTGCGTGCCGCCGCCCAGCAGCCGCGCATAGGCAGCCGTGTAATCGCGGGCCATGCGGGTGGCGGAAAAGCGCGCCTCGAAGGTCTCACGCACGCGGCGCCGATTCAGGCCGAGCAGGTCCGGCACCGAGGCCACCGCGTCCTCGATCGATTCGGCAAGGAAGCCAGTCACGCCGGGATCGATGATCTCAGGCATGGCGCCGCAGTTCCAGGCCAACACCGGCGTGCCGCAGGCCATCGCCTCAATGACGACGAGGCCGAAGGGCTCCGGCCAGTCGATGGGAAAGAGCAGGCCGGCCGCATTGCCGAGGAACGCCGCCTTCTCAGCTTCCTCGATCTCGCCGACATATTCGACGCGGTCGCCGTCGATCAGCGGCTCTACCACCTCGCGGAAATAGGCACGATCGCCATCGCCGATCTTGGCGGCGAGTTTCAGCTTCAAACCGGTGCGACGCGCGATCTCGATGGCGCGGTCGGGCCGCTTGTCGCGCGACAGCCGCCCCAGAAAGGCGAGATAGGTTCCGTCGGTACCGGCCTCGTAGTCGGGCTTATAAAGGTCGAGCGGCAACCCGTGCGGAATGGTAGCGATCCAGTTGGCCTCGGGCAGCCGGGCGCGCTGGCTACGCGAAATCGATATCATCGGAAAAGGCGGAAAACGCCGGTAGGCCGGCGCAAGATCGACATAATCGAGCCGTCCGTGCGGCGTCGTGACGGTGCGCCCTGCCATATATTCGAAGAACGGGAAGTGCTGGAAATGGCTGAGATGGAAATGGATGACATCAAAGCCGTCGGCGCGGTGGCGCACCTCCTCCAGCATAGCGAGGTGAGCGGCGATTTCCGACTTCAGCGGACGAGGATCGAGCCGGAGCGCCTGTTCCCGGCAGGCCACCAGTCTGGCTGACGTCCGGCTGTCGCCGCTGGCGAACAAGGTGACGTCATGGCCTAGATCAACAAGCGCCTCGGTCAGATAGGAAATGATACGTTCCGTCCCGCCGTAAAGCTGCGGCGGCACCGATTCATAGAGAGGCGCGACATGGGCAATTTTCATGTTGCAGTCCTCTACTGTTCCCTCTCCAGATAGCTCGTGAGCAGCCGCGCGGCTGCATTCAACCCGGTGGACAATGCGCTAGGGGCGGGATCGTTCCCGAAGACATACCGTCGTAGGTCAGTTCCAGTCCGCCGGACGATCAACTCACAGGGCGAGCGCCGCCTTGCGCCCGTCATAGATGGCGAAGGCGGCTTGGCGCGCGGCGGTGCAGTCGCCGATCGCGGTGAAGGCGATCTGGCGTGCATCGAGATCGGCAGACAGGCCGTCGGCGGCAAGATTGGTGCCGGCGAAGACAAGCGTGTCGGCCTCGGCCCGCCGTTCGCTTCCGTCGAGCAGCGAACCGACGGTGGCCGTCCTGCCGTCCCAGTGGGTGACAGCGCTTTCAGTGACGAAGCGAACGCCGAGGCGGGCGAGCGCGCGGCGCAGCGGGCCGTCCGCGGCCATGCGCTGCAACTCCTTGCCGACCAGGGCGTCCGGCGTCACCAAAGTCACCTCATGACCATCCTCGGCGAGTCTCCAGGCGGTGCCGCATCCCTTCCAGTTGCCGCCGTCGTCCAGCACGATCACGCGCTTTCCCGGTCGGACCTCGCGCGCCATCACCGCCTCGGCGGAATGCATCGCGCCGCCGCCCGGAATGGTGTCCAGCTGCGGCAGCGCCCGCTGGAACGCGCCGTCCGGCGGCAGGGAGCCGGTCGCGACGATGACGTGGTCGGCGCCCTCATGTGCGACATCGTCGGCCTCCATGTATTGGCCGTAACGCACATCGACCTGAAGTTGGGCAAGCTGGCGCTGATACCAGTCGACAAGGTCGGTTATCTGGGCACGACGCGGCTGCAGCCCGGCAAGCCTGAACTGCCCGCCGAGACGGTCCGAAGCCTCGGCGAGCACGACCTGATGCCCGCGCTCGGCCGCCACGCGCGCAGCCTCCAATCCTGCCGGCCCGCCGCCGACGACCAGCACGCGCTTCGGCCGCTCGGCCGGAGTAAAGCGGTCGCCGCCCCACTCCCGTTCGCGACCGGCCGACGGATTGATGACGCAGCTTATCCAGTAGTCGCGCGAACGCCGGCCCCAGCACATCTGGTTGCAGGACAGGCAGCCGCGAATGTCTTCGGCGCGCCCGGCCGCCGCCTTGTTGGCAAGGTGCGGGTCGGCGATCTGGCCGCGCACGATCGAGACAAGATCGGCGCGGCCTTCGCTGAGTACGCTCTCCGCGTTCTCCGGCGTGCGGATATGGCTTTCGGCGGTGACGAGCGCATGGCGGACCGCCGACTTGATGACGGCCGACAGGTCGGCGCCGAGCTTCTCCGGGTAAATGAAGGGCGGAATGATCTTCTCGAAGCTGAAATAGGAGCCAGTGCCGCAGGTGACGTAGTCCATCAAGTGGTCGCGATCATGCCGGTCGGCGATCTCGGCCAGCGCCTCGCGCTGCAGCGCCACCCCGACGTCCGGCTCGTCGTTGATCGCCAGCCCGACGATGAAATCCTCGCCGCAGACCTTGCGGATGCGCGTCATCACCTCGCGGCTCATGCGGGTGCGGTTTTCCAGACTGCCGCCCCAGCGGTCGTCGCGTCGGTTCGACCAGGGCGTCCAGAACTGGTCGAGCATCGAATGATAGGCGGCCCAGACCTCGACGCCATCGAAACCGGCCTCGCGGCAGCGCCGCGCCGCCTGTACGAAGCCGTCGATCGTCTCTTCGATATCGGCCTCGGTCATGCGATGCGAGCCGTCGGAATCGTGGTAGCTCGGCAGGCCGGACGGCGACCAGCCGGCATGGTAGGAATTGTCGGCATCGGCATGCTGGCCGACATGGTAGAGTTGCTGGATGGCGACGGCGCCGTTGCCCTTGATCGCTTCCGTCACCTTGCGGAAATGCGGCACGACGCTGTCGTCGGAGGGACGGAAATTCCCACGGGTCAGCACCGCGGCCTGATGCACCGGCATCGGCTCGACGACGACCATGCCGGCGCCACCGATGGCGCGCTCGGCATAATAGCCGACATGCCGTTCGGTCGGCAGGCCGTCCTCCGCCATGTTCGCCGTATGCGCCCCGAAGACGATGCGGTTGCGCAGCGTCCTGCCGCGCAATGTGGCCGGGGTGAACAGCCGTTTGAACGTCCGCTCCGTCATCGCCCCTCCCTTTGAGCGCCGACTCCTGGCCGAGCGCATGTCTGGTACCTGTGGCGCAATCGTCTCCGCACAGGAAGACGAGGGTTGCACATCGACAGCCAACCGAGGCTAATAGTCAAGCCGAACGTAATTCTCCGGCGATTGAGCCACAGGCAACCGATGCTAGGGAATAGATCTTCATTCGCAACCGGGCCGCAGTGCGCGGCGTGGATATTGTCAGGGTTTCGATCCACATGGTCCGCCGCTTCTACAGCCTGCCTTCGCTGATCGCCCTCGCCGCCTTCGAGGCGGCCGCGCGGCACCTGAGCCTGACCAAGGCGGCGGACGAACTCAACGTGACGCCCGGCGCCGTCTCCAAGCAGGTCAGGATGCTGGAGGAGGAACTCGGCATTCCGCTGTTCCTACGCCGGCATCGGGCGATCGAACTGACCCGCGAGGGCGAGACGCTGGCAGCGGCGATGCGCGAAGGCTTCGAGCGCATGGCATCTGCATTCCGGCAGATAAAATCGCTCGGCGGACAGCCCGTCGCAACCGTCGGCTGCACCATGGCGATGGCGCAGCTGTGGCTGATGCCGCGCATGGGCTCGTTCTGGAACAGCCACCCCGACATCGTCGTCGATCATGTGATCTCGGACCATCCGCATGGCCTCGACCGGCCGGATGTGGAACTACGCCTGCGCTACGGCGACGGCGAATGGCCGGACGAACTATCGGCCAAGCTCTATGACGACCGCATCTTTCCCGTCGCCAGCCCCGCATTCGCCAAGGCGTATCCGACGAAATCGATGCAGGACCTGGCGCAACTGCAGCTGCTGTCGGTGGAAGGCATCGACTGGACCTGGACCACCTGGGCGGAATTCCTGCGCGAGGCTGGCCATCCGAACCGACACGTCAACGTGCGCCGCTTCAACAGCTACGTCATCGCGTTGCAGGCCGCGCGCAGCGGACAGGGCGTGGCGCTGGGCTGGGAAAGCCTGGTCGCGCCGCTCATCGAGGCAGGCAGCCTGATGCAGGTCACCGATACCGCAATCGCGGCGCCGCAATCCTACTTCGTGACCTGGAGCGCCCGCAGGCCGCTGAGCCCGCAGGCCGTCATGTTGAGGGACTGGCTGCTCTCTGTTGGATCGTTGAGTTCAACTCAAGCGAGCCGGCTTCCTATTTCGCTTGAACAACCGGTTCGCAGGCGTTCTCCTAGAGGTCAGGGCAAGACGCATTCCGGGTGATCGTTGCGGGTGCATCCTGCTCCAAGGAGAGCCAGCATGAGCACGACGGACACGCTCGCAGCACCGGAAGCACCCCCATCCCATCGCCGCGGCGGCGGCCGCGTCGGACGCAGGACGATGCGAAGCGCGCCGGTCGCCTCGTTTCCAACCCTCGTCCGCAACATTCCCGTCTATGAGATCGTTCCAGACGAGGCGGTCGAACTCATCCATCAGGAATCGCTCGCCATACTGGAAGACGTCGGCTGCGAGTTCCGTGACGACGAGGCGATCGCGCTTTGGAAACAGGCTGGTGCCGATGTTTCCGAAACGCGCGTCCGCATCGACCGCGCCTTACTGATGGAGCTTGTGGCAAAGGTTCCGCCGGAGTTCACGCTGCATGCGCGCAATCCCGAGCGCACGGTCAAGGTCGGCGGCAAGAATTCCATCTTCGTGCCGATGTATGGCGCGCCCTATGTGCGCGACCTCGACAACAACCGGCGCTACGGCACGCTCGCCGACCTCAACAATTTCCACAAGCTCGCCTACATGGCGCCGGCGCTGCATTCGTCGAGTTCGATCATCTGCGAGCCGATGGAGATCGCGGTGCCGAAGCGCCACCTGCACATCATCCATTCCGCGCTGAAGCACTCCGACAAGCCGTTCATGGGCATCGTCACGTCGAAGGAACGCGCCGAGGACACGATGGCGATGGCCGGTATCGTCTTCGGCGAGGACTTCGTGAAGGACAATTCCGTCCTGGTCTCCATCACCAACTGCAATTCGCCGCTGGTGTGGGACGCCACCATGCTGGACGCCATGAAGGTCTATGCGCGCTCCAACCAGCCGCTGATCCTGGCACCCTTCGCGCTGTGCGGCGCCTCGACCTCGGCCTCCGCCGTCGGCGCGGTGGCACAGGTCAACGCCGAGGCGCTTGCCGGCGTCGCCTTCACGCAGCTCCTGCGCCCCGGCTCGCCGCAGATCTACGGGCAGTTCATGGTCACCGTCGACATGAAGACCGGTGCGCCGATGGGCGGCACGCCGGAAGCGGCGCAGATGATGTACCTGATGGGGGCGCTGGCACGGAAATACCGGCTGCCGTGGCGCACGTCGGGCTTCCATGTCGGTTCGAAACTGAACGACGCGCAGGCGGGCTATGAATCGAACATGCTGATGCATGCCGCGATCCTGTCCGGCGCCAACTACATCTGGCATTCCGCCGGATGGCTCGAAGCCGGCTTGACCTGCGGCTATTCCAAATTCGCCACCGACTGCGAACAGCTCGTCGGCTGGTACAAATATGCCGGCGGCGTGTCGTTCGACGACTTCAAGGACGCGATGGCGGCGATCCGCGAAGTGGGTCCACAGGGCCATTTCCTCGGTACACAGCACACGCTCGATCATTTCGAATCCGCCTTCTTCATGCCTACCTTGATGGATTTCAATTCCTACGAGCAGTGGAAGGCCGAAGGAGCCAAGGATCACGACACGCGCGGCCGCGAGAAGGCGCGCAACATGCTGGCCGACTACGAGGAGCCGAGGCTCGACGAAAGCATCGCCGAAGGCCTCAGGGACTTCATCGCGAAAGCCGAGAAAAAACTGCCGGATACCGTCACCTGAATTGGTCGCGACAGAAAGCCTTCAAGGCAAGCGGGACCGGGAACACGAAGAAGGAGGAGAAAATGGCATTCTACAGAAGCAACGGCGATCGCGTGCCGGCGGCCGTGGAGCAGATGGCGAAGGACGTTCGCGAAGGGCGGATGGACCGGCGCGAATTCCTGTCGCTGGCAAGCGCGCTGGGCGCGTCGACGGCGCTCGCATACGGAATGGCCGGCCTCGCCGTGCCACAGCCGGCACATGCCGACGAAGTCAAGAAGGGCGGCACGCTGCGCGTTGCGATGCCGGTCAAGGCGCAGAAAGATCCGCGCACCTATGACTGGGTGGAGCTTGCCAACATCTCGCGCACCTGGCTCGAACCGCTGGTGCGCTACACCCGCGAGTTCACCTTCGAGCCGGTGCTGCTGGAAAGCTGGGACGTCAACGACAGCGCCACCGAATACGTGCTGCATGTGCGCAAGGACGTGACCTGGAACAATGGCGACGCCTTCAACGCCGACGACGTCGTCTACAACGTGACGCGCTGGTGCGAGAAGGGCGTGGCCGGCAACTCCATGGCGGCGCGCGTCGGCGGCATGATCGACGCCAAGACGGGCAAGGCCAGGGACGGCGCCGTCACCAAGGTCGACGACCACACCGTCAAGCTGACGCTCGCCGAACCGGATATTTCGCTTATCGCCAATTTCACCGACTATCCCGCGCTCATCGTGCATCGCAATTTCGATGCCGACGGCGCCAATCCCATCACCAAACCCATCGGCACCGGCCCGTTCGAGCTAGTATCCTACGATGTCGGCCAGAAGGCCGTGGTGAAGCGGCGCGAGAACGGCAAATGGTGGGGCGGCGAAGCGCCGCTCGACGGCGTCGATTTCATCGATTACGGCACCGATTTTTCGGCCACCGTCAGCGCTTTCGATTCCGGCGAGATCGACATCAACCTCGAGACGCCGGCCGACTTCATCGACATCCTCGACAAGATGGATCTGGTCAAATCCGAGGTCGCCACCGCCACCACACTTGTGGCGCGCACCAACGTCACCAACAAGCCCTATGACGACCAGCGGGTGCGCAACGCCTTGCAGATGGCGGTCGACAACAACGTCGTGCTGCAACTCGGCTACAACGGGCGCGGAACCGTCGGCGAGAACCATCACGTCAGCCCGATCCAGCCCGCATACTACCCGCTACCGAAGAAAACCCGCGATGCGGCGGGCGCCAAAAAGCTGATGGCGGAGGCGGGTCAGGCCGATTTCGAGCATGAGCTGATCACCATCGAGGACGACTGGCAGAAGAACACCGGCGACGCCATCGCCGCACAGCTTCGCGAGGCCGGCATCAAGGTCAAGCGCACCGTACTGCCGGGCTCGACGTTCTGGAACGACTGGACGAAATATCCATACTCGATGACGATCTGGTACATGCGCCCGCTTGCCGTGCAGATCCTGGCGCTCGGCTACCGTACCGGTGAAGCGTGGAACGAAACGGGCTATTCCAATCCCGATTTCGACGCCAAGCTGAAGGAAGCGCTGTCGATCAACGACGTCGACAAGCGCAAGGAGGTGATGAAGGACCTAGAGACGATCCTGCAGGATTCCGGCATCATCATCCAACCGTACTGGCAGAAGCTCTTCAGCCACATGAACAAGAAGGTGAGGAACTACGGCGTCCACCAGACCTTCGAGATGGACCTTCAGAACGTCTGGCTGGACGCCTGATCCCACTTCGGTCCGGGTAAGCAGGCCGGCGCGCTTCCTGAATGGATGCGTGCCGACCGTCCCGGCAAAGGAGAAGCACCCGCGGAGGCCAGGTTGACGCATTCGGCGCCCGTCGTCGGGATCATCGGAGGCGGCGGCTGGCTCGGCCGTTCGATCGCCTCGCACGCGCTCGCGGCGGGCGTGATCGCCGAACGGTCGCTGATCCTCTCGTCACGGTCGCCGCGCACCAGCGGGCTCGGCGGCTGGGCCGCCGTCGAATGGACATCCGACAATGCCGACCTCGCCCGGCGATCCGACGTGATCGTGCTTTCCGTGCGGCCACAGCAGTTTCCCGATCTCGCCATCGAAACCGGGGAAAGCCTCGTTGTCTCGGTCATGGCGGGCGTATCGATGGCAATGCTGCAATCGCGGCTAGGCACCGCACGCGTTGTCAGGGCGATGCCCAACGCCGCCGCCGAAATAGGACGCTCCTATACGCCTTGGCTGGCCGGCGCCGATGTGACGGAGCAGGACCGCGCCTTCGTGCGCGCCCTGTTTACCAGTTGCGGAGAGACCGACGAGGTCACCACCGAAGACCAGATCGACACCCTGACCGGCCTCAGCGGATCCGGTCCCGCATTTCCAGCCCTTCTGGCAGCCGCGATGCTGGCGCACGCCAGGGCACGCGGCCTGCCGCCCGAGGTCGCACGCCGCGCGGTCCTGGGTGTGGTGTGCGATGCGAGCCGTCTGCTTGCGACGGGCGATGCCACGCCCGAGCAGATGGTCCGGACCTTCATCGACTACGAAGGCACGACCGCCGCCGCGCTCAGGGCGATGACAGGCAAAGGCTTCAACGAGGCGGTCGCTGCCGGCCTGGACGCAGCAGCCGCAGCCGCCATATCGATGATGGCTGCGGATCGAAAGCCCCGTTGAAACGGAAGCCGGGGTGGCCCCGATCCATCAGCCGCATCTGACGATGCATGTCCAATGTCCATTGACTTGATCAAATGATCTTTATATTTTTTGACCAGAGGAGAACGACGATCTGGTGTCAGAACGATACCGGCCGCCGGCATCAAGGTGAAAGTGGGAGGATCCGATGCTCAAGAAAATACTGCTCGCCGCCACCATGCTGGGTGGTCTCTATGCCGGACAGGCTCAGGCGGACACGACGCTGCGCTTTGTCCAGACCAACACCAGCGACGAATCGCTGGCCGTGCTCAATTCGGTGATCAAGACGTTCGAGGAACAGAATCCGGGCGTAAAGATCGAACTCATCTCGATTCCGTGGGACAATTCCTTCGAGAAGTTCGCCACCATGGTCGCCGCCGGCGACATTCCAGACATTGCCGAGATGCCCGACAACTGGGTGGCGCTCTACGCCAATGCCGGGCATCTGGAGAACCTCGAACCTTACATCGCCAAGTGGGATCAGGCCGGCGACCTCAACCAGCGGGCGCTGGAGCTGGCTCGCAAGGTCAAGGACACCGCCTACGTCATCCCCTACGGCTTCTTTGTCAAGGCATTGTATTATAACAAGAAGCTGCTGAACGAGGCCGGCATCGCCGAAGCGCCGAAGACGGTCGACGAATTCATGCACGCGGCCGAGAAAGTGTCGGCACTTCCAGGCAAGTTCGGTTACTGCCTGCGCGGCGGCAGCGGCTCCTTCAACGCCTGGGCGATGATGGGGGCCGCCGCCAACGGCGACAACGCCTTCTTCGACAAGGAAGGCAGGTCTACGCTGGACAGCCCCGGCTGGGTCGCCGGCTTCCAGAAGCAGATCGACATCTACAAGAACGGCTGGGCACCGAAGGACAGCGTCAACTGGGGCTACAAGGAAACCGTCGCCGGTTTCTACACCGGCACCTGCGCGCTTCTCGACCAAGACGCGGACGTGCTGGCGCCGACGGCCGAGCACATGGCGCCGGACGAATACGGCGTGGTTCCGATGCCCAAGGGCGCGAACGGCAAGTCGTATCCCGTGCTCACCTACGGCTCGTGGGGCATCATGGCCAAGAGCGAGCACAAGGACCTGGCGTGGAAATTCCTGACCCTGCTCGACAGCCCCGAAACGGACCCGGCATGGACGAAGGCGGTCGGCGCCCTGCCCGTCTTCAAGAGCGCGGAGAAGGACCCGGCCTATGCCGATCCGAAGTACCGCGCATGGTTCGACACGCTGGCCGACAAGGACGCCATCCCCACCATCACCCCGGCCTATCTGCCGGAATACAGCCTGTTTGCCGGCTCGACCGCAGTGAAGCTCGGCCAGCAGGCACTGCTCGGTCAGATCACGGCCGAGGACCTCGGCAAGCAGTGGGCGGACATCCTCACCAAGGCCCAGCAGAAGTACCTGGCCAAGTAGCCATGCCTTTCTTCCCGGCGGTACCGGTGCCAGAACGCCCCGGCACCGCCGGCCCCAACCATCCGGGCCGAGCATGACCATGTCCCATCCTGGCGCAGCCGCGCGGCGGCGCCTCGCCATTCTCGAACCCTGGCTCTACAGCGCCCCGGCGCTCATCCTGATCATCGTCACGACGCTGGTGCCGATCGTCATCGGCATCTCCTACGCCTTCCGCAATGTGATGCTGCTGGACCCGACCTCGGGCGGCTTCGTCGGCCTCGACAACTTCCGCGACCTGATGCGCGACGCCAGCTTCTGGAACGCGCTGAAGAACACGGTCACCTGGACGGCGAGCTGCGTCGCCTTCCAGTTCCTCTTCGGCCTGATCCTGGCCCTTCTGCTCAACCGGCCGTTTCCCGGCCGTTCGATCATCCAGCCCATCGTCTTCCTGCCCTGGGCCATTCCCACCTTCCTCATCGGCATGAACTGGTCGTGGCTGCTCAATCCGGCGATCGGACCGCTGCCGCATTGGGCCTATGCGCTCGGCTTGATGAGCGCGCCCTCCAACATCCTTGCCGATCCGAACTACGCGCTTGTCGGCCCGATCCTGGCCGGCATCTGGTGGGGAACGCCGTTCTTCGCCATCACGCTTCTGGCGGCCTTGCAGTCGATCCCTCGCGAGATCTACGAGGCGGCCGAGATCGACGGCGCCGGCGGTTTCGAGCGCTTCCGCTCCATCACCATTCCCTTCCTTGCGCCCACCATGCTGATCACGGTGATGCTGCGCACCATCTGGGTCGCCAATTCGCCCGAACTCATCGTCGTCATGACCAAGGGCGGCCCCGCCGATTCCTCGCAGATCGTCGCCAGCTACGTCTTCACCCAGGCCTATCAGGGGCTGAATTTCGGCTACGCCTCGGCGGTCGCGACCGCCCTGGTGGTCCTTTTGCTCATCTACGCATTGCTGCTGCTCTCGATCCGGCAAGCGATGCTGGGCAGCAGGTAGGGCCTGATATGCGCGGAACCTCGCTCAGCCGGACGGTCAAGTGGACGCTGCATTACGCGGCACTGCTTGCCTATGTGGCGGTCGCCCTTTTCCCGCTCTATTGGCTGCTCAGGGTTTCGATCACGCCCAACGACATCCTCTACAAGCAGGGCATGGCCCTGCTGCCGTCGAAGGTGACACTCGACCACTACGCCACCGTCGTCGGCAAGAGCGATTTCCTGCTCTATTTCCGCAATTCGATCATCGTCTCCGGCGTCACGGCGATCGCCTCGACGCTGCTCGCCACGGCCGCAGGTTATGCCTTCTCGCGCTTCGGCTTTCGGGGCAAGTTCTGGATCGTCGGGCTGATGCTGGTCACGCAGATGTTTCCGCTGGTGATCGTCATCACGCCGATCTTCAGCATCTTCGGCGTGCTCGGGCTCACCAACAGCCTGACCGGCCTGATCATCATCTACACCGCCTTCAACATTCCCTTCGCCACTTTCCTGATGCAGTCCTTCTTCGACGGCATCCCGAAGGAACTGGAAGAAGCCGCGATGATTGACGGCGCTACGCGTTTCAAGGCGCTGGTTGAGATCGTCGCGCCGCTGACGCTGCCGGGCATCGTCGCCACGGTCGGCTTCTGCTTCACCGGCGCCTGGGGCGAGATCCTGTTCGCGCTGCTGCTCAACTCGTCGCCTTCGGCCAGTACCTTTCCGGTGGGGCTGCTGCTCTATTCGACCCGCGGCACGGTCGAGTTCGGGCCGATGATGGCGGCCGGCGTTCTGGCGCTGCTACCGGTCTGCGTCTTCTTCTTCCTCATCCAGCGCTATCTCGTGCAGGGCCTCACGGCCGGCGCGGTGAAGGGCTGAAACGACGGGTTCAAAACCATGGCTTCCATCGAAATCGCCAATGTCAGGAAGGATTTCGGCGCGGTGTCCGTGCTCAAGGGGATCGACCTTTCCATCGCCTCGGGTGAGTTCGCCGTACTGGTCGGGCCGTCCGGCTGCGGCAAGTCCACGCTGCTGCGCCTGATCGCCGGTCTGGACGACGCATCGTCCGGCGACATCCACATCGACGGCCGCCGCGTCAACGACCTGCCGCCGCGCGACCGCGACATCGCCATGGTGTTCCAGTCCTACGCGCTCTATCCGCACATGAACGTGCGCGACAACATGGCCTACAGCCTGAAGCTGAAACGCACGCCGGCGGCGCGCATCGCCGAGGCCGTGGGCGGCGCT
>JBQCHN010000429.1:0-12323 GCA_051954615.1 Mesorhizobium sp.
CTGCTCTTCCGGATGGTCGCGGAAGACGCCGGTGAAGGTCGAGGTCAGGGTGGTCGAGCCCTGCTTGCGGATGCCGCGCATGGCCATGCACATATGCTCGGCCTCGATCATGACGGCAACGCCGCGCGG
Organism: Mesorhizobium sp.; assembly: GCA_051954615.1. GTDB lineage: Bacteria > Pseudomonadota > Alphaproteobacteria > Rhizobiales > Rhizobiaceae > Mesorhizobium. The sequence continues at coordinate 130 of JBQCHN010000429.1, forward strand.
GTTGAGCACGTCCTGGATGACGCCGGCGATCTGAGCCGTCATCGCCTCCTGCGTCTGCAGGCGGTGCGCGAAGATGTCCACCACACGGGCGATCTTCGACAGGCCCACCACCTTACCGTCCGGCAGGTAGCCGACATGCGCCTTGCCGATGATCGGCACCATGTGGTGCTCGCAATGCGAATGGAACTGGATGTCCTTGACCAGCACGAGATCGTCGTAGCCGGCAACTTCCTCGAAGGTGCGGCCGAGTTCGTCGGCAGGGCACATGTCGTAGCCGCCGAACATTTCGCGGTAGGCCTTGGCGACGCGCTTGGGCGTATCGACCAGCCCCTCGCGGTCAGGATTATCGCCCGTCCAGCGGATCAGGGTGCGAACGGCGGCTTCAACCTCGGCCTGGCTCGGTCGGTCGGTCACCGGCTTGTCGAGGTAAACAGAGGGCGGCATGATTTTCTTGGCAACGGCGTCCATCAAAGGCGTCTCCCGTAGTCCCTTGCGCGAAGGGACGAGTTGAACGGACCACAGCCTTCCACGGAGCGGCTGCCCCGAAAGCGGCGTGACATGGTTCCGGGTCTTGGATGCGTGGATCGCCTTGCCGTTCCCGGATTGCAACCATTATATATGGTGGTGCCGAGCGAATGAAAGGCTGGCCAGCGGCAAAGCTTGTTCGCGGCGCGGCGATGGACCGAAAAATCATGATCGACGACGTCTACAACGCGAAAATTCTCGGTTTTGCCGGCAACATCGCCCGTATCGGTCATCTCGATCATCCCGACGCCACCGCGAAGGCGCATTCAAAGCTGTGCGGCTCGACCGTTACCGTCGACCTGAAGATGCAGGACGGCGTCGTCACCGACTTCGCCCATGAGGTGAAGGCCTGCGCGCTCGGCCAGGCCTCGTCATCCATCATGGCACGACACGTCGTCGGTGCTACGGCCGAGGAACTGCGCGCCGTGCGCGAGACGATGCTGAAGATGCTGAAGGAAGGCGGCCCGCCCCCGGCAGGCCGTTTCGAGGAACTGAAATATCTGGAGCCTGTGCGCGACTACAAGGCGCGCCACGCTTCCACCATGCTGACCTTCGACGCCGTGGTCGATTGCATCGGCCAGATCGAAGCCCGGCACGCCGGCGAGGCGGCCTGACATTCACAACTTTCTTGGGAGTCGCACGTCGCCGGCCGGCTGACGTTCGGATAGGAACGGGTGGTTATCCCTCGTTCCTCCCGGAGGCCCCATGTTCTTCAAAACGCTTGGCCTGGGCGTTCTTGCCCTGGCCACTCCCGCTGTTGCGATGGCACAGCCGATCGCTCCGAAGGTGATGGTCATCACCATGTTCGGAGCGGAAACCAAGCCGTGGCTCGACAATCTTCAACTCCCCGAAAAGGTCGCGGTGCCGGGCTTGGCTGCAGACGCGCCCGAAGTCTCCTGCAACGGCGAGCTGTGCGTGATGACGACGACGATGGGCTTTGCGGATGCTGCGACCTCGACCGCGGCGGTCGCCCTGTCGGACAAGTTCGACCTGTCGAAAACCTATTTCATCGTTGCCGGCATCGCCGGTATCGATCCCTCCAAGGGCACGCTCGGTTCGGCCGCCTGGGCCGACTATGTGGTCGACGGCGGCCTGTTCCACCGTCTCGGCAAGGCCGACGCCCCTGCTGGTTGGACCTCGACTGTGGTCGAACTGGGCGCGAAAGCCCCCGGCGAAAAGCAGGCCTGGGGCGCCGGGACCGAAGTGTATGAGATGAACAAGGCGGTTCTGGATGCCGCAGTCGCCGCGAGCAAGGGCACCGAACTTGCCGATAACGAGGATGCCGCCGCCTATCGTGCGCTTTATGCGCAGGAGGCTGCCAGGGCCAAGCCGAGCGTGACAGTCTGCACGACCGTGTCGGCGGACACCTATTGGCACGGCGCCGAGATCGCGACGGAAATGGCGGCCCACGCCAGGGCCCTGACCGACGGCAAGGCCGACTACTGCACCAGCCAGATGGAGGACAATGCGACGCTGACGGCGCTGAAGCGCGCGGCGAACGCCGGAAAGCTGGATTTCAACCGCGTCGCGGTGTTGCGCACGGCTTCCAATTTCGACCGGCCCCATGACGGCCAGGGCGCGGCCGAATCTCTTGCCGCCAAATCCGGCGGCTTCGGTCCGGCGACCGAGAACGCCTTCCGCGTCGGCAATGCCTTCGCGCAGGACATTGTCAAGAACTGGGACCGTTACGAAGCCGGCCTCAAATAGCCGGCGACTGGCGCAGAAAAAGGGCCGGCAGCAATGCCGGCCCTTTTTGTTGGTTTGCAATTATTCGCAGGCAAGCCGTCAGGCGGCCTTGTCCTTTTCCGCCAGCATGTCTCGTACCATCGGGATCACCTTGGTGCCGTAGAGTTCGATGCTTTTCATCATCTTCTCGTGGCTGGTGGTGCCGGCCGAATATTTCAGGTCGAAGCGGTCGTTGCCGAGCGCCTTGATCGTGGCGGCGATCTTCTTCGCCACGGTTTCGGGCGAACCGGCATAGGTCGAGCCGAGTTCGATCTCGCGGATGAAACTATCCTTCGTCGTCTCCGGCCAGCCGCGCTCCCGGCCGATGCGGTCGTGCATGGCCTTGTAGCCGGGCCAAAGCTCCTCGCGCGCCTGCTCGTCTGTCTCGGCGACGTAACCCGGCGAATGCACGCCGAGCGGCATCGCCTCCGCGCCCATCTGCTGCTGGGCGCGCTTGTAGAGGTCGACGAAGGGCAGGAACCGCTTCGGGTCGCCGCCGATGATGGCGAGCGTCATCGGGATCCGGTAGTGCACGGAACGGACGACCGATTCCGGCGAGCCGCCGACACCGATCCAGGCGCTGAGCTTGCCGCTTTCGATACGCGGATAGACGGTGACGTCCTTGAGCGGCGGCCGAAGCTCGCCTTCCCAGTTGACCGGGCCGTTGGCGAGCAATGCCGCGAACAAGTCGAGCTTCTGCTCGAACAGCACCTCGTAGTCGCTGAGCTTGTAGCCGAACAGCGGAAAGGATTCGGTGAAGGAGCCGCGACCGAGGATCACCTCGGCGCGCCCGTTCGACAGTGCGTTGACGGTCGAAAAGCGCTCGAAGACGCGGATCGGGTCGTCGGAAGACAGCACCGTCACCGCCGAACCCAGCTTGATGCGCTTGGTGCGGGTGGCGATGCCGGCCAGCACGACTTCCGGCGCCGAGACGGCGAAATCGCCGCGATGATGCTCGCCGACGCCGATGAAATCCACGCCCACCTCGTCGGCGAGGATCGCTTCGTCCACCACGTTGCGGATGACTTCGGCCTCATGCAGCAGCTTGCCATCGGCATCGACGGTGACGTCGCCGAAAGTGTCCATTCCGAATTCTATTGGCTTGGTCATGGTCGTTCTCGATCCGCGGGAAATCCGGTCCGGCCGGTCGCGAAAGGGGCGCTTGACCGAAGGGTTCGGATGATGCGCCAGGTTGTTTGCAGGGCAAGATAGGGGGCGTCCCGGCGTTATTCAAATTGAACGGACAGCACTCACTGTTCACTCCTGCTTGACGATCTCACCTTGACGGAAGGACACGCCTCGCGCCACGAGGGCGAAGCGCCTATCTTGAGCCCATGCACGACCATCCTCACGTAAAGCCGGCCGCGAACCGCTCCCGCAACTGGGCCGGCCCGTGGCCGCGCACGCCGGCGCGCCTTGCCGGCACCGGGCTGGTGCGGCTCTATCAACTCACGCTGTCCGGTTTCGTCGGCAATACCTGTCGCCATATGCCGACCTGCTCGGAATACGCTTATGAGGCGATCGCCCGGCATGGCCTGTGGGCAGGTGGCTGGCTGGGCCTCTTCCGCGTGCTGCGCTGCGGGCCGGGCGGCACGCACGGCATCGACAATGTGCCGGAACGGCTGACCGCCGATCTCGCCTGGTGGGCGCCCTGGCGCTACTGGCGGGTGGGCAGGAAGCGCGACGATGCCGGCGGATGACGAGGATCGCCATGCCGTATGCCGCAATCGTTAATCTTCGCTTCATGATTTGTTAGCGTGCTCTTATCACAGTCCGGCCGGAAGGCCGCCGGTCCGCATCATGATGCGGACCGCTCTTGGCCGTTATTGCTTTGGGGAGAGGGGGCCAATGAGCGTCTTTGTCGAACGGCGTGTCCGGCATGTCTTTGCGGTCCTGTTCATGGCTGCGGCCGTGAGCCTCGGAGCCGGCGCCGCGAAGGCCACGTCCTGGGCGGTCCTCGATGCCGACAGCGGCGTCTTTCTGGGCGAGGATGGCGGCAACCACGTCCAGCCGCCGGCTTCCTTGGCCAAGATGATGACGCTCTACCTGACGTTCGAAGCCTTGCACGATGGCCGCTTGCACTGGAACGACCGCATTACCGTTTCGCGCAATGCGTCGGCCAAGATCCCGATGAAGCTGTGGATCAAGCCGGGCAATACGATCAGCGTGCGCGAGGCCGTGGACGGCATGATCGTCATTTCCGCCAACGACGCCGCGGCCGCCATCGGCGAGCATCTGGCGGGATCGGAAGCCGCCTTCGGCCGTCTGATGACGAAGCGCGGCAGGCAACTCGGCCTGAAGAACACCGTCTTCACCAATCCGTCCGGCCTGTCCGACGGGCATCGGCAAGCGACGACGGCGCGCGACATGGCAAGGCTGGGTCGCGCTTTGCAGCGTGATTTTCCCAGGGAATACAAGCGGTTTTCGCAAGCCTCCTTCGTCTATCGCGGCAAGCGGCTGAGGGGCCACAACAACCTGATGTACCGCTACGACGGGGTAGACGGCATCAAGACCGGCTTCACCAATCTGGCCGGCTACAACATCGTCAGTTCGCTTAACAGCGGCGGGCGCCACCTCATCGGCGTGGTGCTGGGCGGCAGGACCGCGCGCAAGCGCGACGACCGGATGGCGGCGCTCCTGACCCGCTTCGGCAGCAAGAGCGCCGCCCAGCCGCAGATCGCCATGCGCGTGCCGTTGCCGACCCCGCGGCCGTTGGAAGACGTCGCCATGGACGATTCTCTCATCGAGCAAGGCGACGGCGGCGTGGTACCGGCGATCTCCGCATGGAAGATCCAGATCGCAGCGCTTCCCAGTGCCGGGGCAGCCCGTGCGTTGCTCGACAAGGTCTCCGCGCTGGCAGGTTTCGCGCGGGCCGGGCTGACGGCGAGTGTCGAGCCGGTCGTCGCCGGCGGCAGGAAGCTCTACCGCGCCCGCTTCGACGGCTTCGAGGATCAAACGGCGGCTGGCAAAGCCTGCGCCGCGCTCAGGCAGCGCAAGTTCGACTGCATCACCGTCGAGGCACCCTGAGAGACTGGACCCGGCGGCCTGAGAAACCGGCGGCTGCCGCTTTACGACCTCCGATCCGCTGACTAAAAGACACGGCGCTGCCGGACCTTGTCCGGCGATCAACCACCCGCGCTCGTTTGCGGGACTGGATAGGAGTGAAGAATGTCCCAGGTTTCCCTCACATTTCCCGATGGCTCCGTTCGCGAATACGACGCGGCGACCACCGGCGCGCAACTGGCCGAATCCATCTCGAAATCGCTGTCGAAGAAGGCTGTCGCCTACACATTCGACGGCACGCTGCGCGACCTCGCCGATCCGCTTGGCGCTTCCGGCGCGGTCGAGATCGTAACCCGCGACGACCCACGCGCGCTGGAACTGATCCGCCATGACGCCGCGCACGTTCTGGCCGAGGCGGTGCAGGAACTGTGGCCGGGAACCCAAGTGACCATCGGTCCGGTGATCGAGAACGGCTTCTATTACGACTTCGCCCGCAACGAGCCGTTCTCGCTGGAGGATTTTCCGGTCATCGAGAAGAAGATGCGCGAGATCGTCGCGCGCAACAAGCCGTTCACCAAGGAAGTCTGGGCGCGCGACAAGGCCAAGCAGGTCTTCGCCGACAAGGGCGAGGCCTACAAGGTCGAGCTGATCGACGCCATTCCCGCCGATCAGGACGTGAAGATCTACCATCAGGGCGACTGGTTCGACCTTTGCCGCGGCCCGCACATGGCCTCGACCGGGCAGGTCGGCTCCGCCTTCAAGCTGATGAAGGTGGCCGGTGCCTATTGGCGCGGCGACAGCAACAACCCGATGCTGACGCGCATCTACGGCACCGCATGGGCCGATCAGGTGCAGCTCGACGCCTATCTGACGATGCTGGAGGAAGCCGAGAAGCGCGACCACCGCAAGCTCGGCCGCGAGATGGACCTGTTCCATTTCCAGGAGGAGGGGCCGGGCGTCGTCTTCTGGCATGCCAAGGGCTGGCGGGTCTTCCAGAACCTGATCTCCTATATGCGCCGCCGCATCGACGACGACTATCAGGAAGTCAACGCGCCGCAGGTGCTCGATAAATCGCTGTGGGAGACGTCAGGCCACTGGGGCTGGTATCAGGAGAACATGTTCGCGGTGAAGTCCGCGCATGCCTTCACCCATCCCGACGATCCGGACGCCGACCAGCGCGTCTTTGCCCTGAAGCCGATGAACTGTCCCGGCCACGTGCAGATCTTCAAGCATGGCTTGAAGTCCTATCGCGATCTGCCTATCCGGCTTGCCGAATTCGGCAACGTCCATCGCTACGAGGCGTCCGGCGCCCTGCACGGGCTGATGCGCGTGCGCGGCTTCACGCAGGACGACGCGCATATCTTCTGCACGGAAGAACAGCTCGAGGCGGAAATCCTCAAGATCAACGACCTGATGATGTCGGTCTACGAGGATTTCGGCTTCGACGAAGTCGAGGTCAAGCTCGCGACGCGCCCGGAAAAGCGGGTCGGCACCGACGCCATGTGGGACCATGCCGAGGATATTTTGCGGCGGGCGCTGGCGAAAATGGCGCGTGAGGACAACCGCATCAAGACCGGCATCAACGAGGGCGAGGGCACCTTCTACGGCCCGAAGTTCGAATACACGCTGAAGGACGCCATCGGCCGTGAGTGGCAGTGCGGCACCACGCAGGTGGACTTCAATCTGCCGGAGCGGTTCGGCGCTTTCTACATCGGCTCGGATTCGGAAAAGAAGCAGCCGGTTATGGTGCATCGCGCCATCGCCGGCTCGCTGGAACGGTTTCTCGGCATCCTGATCGAGAACTTTTCCGGCCATTTTCCGCTCTGGTTCGCGCCGGTGCAGGTTGTGGTGGCGACCATCACGTCAGATGCCGACGACTACGCCGCCAAGGTCGTCGCGCGGTTGAAGGCCGCCGGCCTGACCGCCGAGGCCGACCTGCGCAACGAGAAGATCAACTACAAGGTGCGCGAGCACAGCCTTGCCAAGGTGCCGGTCATCCTGGTGTGCGGCCGCCGCGAGGCGGAGGAAGGCACCGTCAACCTGCGCCGCCTTGGCTCGCGCGACCAGCAGGCGATGACGCTGGACGAGGCGGTCGTCGCGCTGGTCGAGGAGGCCGTGCCGCCGGACCTGCGCCGCAAGCGCGCCTTGGGCTGATGCCGTGAAAACGGACGGCGGCGGCTGCTTCGCCGCCGCTCCGGCTGCCGGCAGGCGCGGTGCGTTCCTGTGTTCAGCTATTCCAGCCCGAAGTCGCTCTTGCGGTAGAGACGTCCATCAAACTCGACTCGATCATAGCCGTCAGGCCGAATGTCACCATTGTAGTGACCGCTAAAGACGAGCAAGGCCTCCACCGCCAGCATCTGGGCTTGACGGCGAAGATGGGGATCATCGAAATGGTAAGGTTCTATTCCCTCCCATCTCTTGGCTGCACTTGATGCGCCGAAGGGGCCAAACCTAGAACGGTACCAAATCTCACCAATCGGCTCGTCAGACACTTCCCACCGATCCCGTTCAAAAGGGACAACGTTGCCATGCCAGACGAGCTTCATGACCGTTGCGCCGCACCTTTGACTGCAAACAAACTGGAGCCACGCGTCCCTCTCGTGATCGATCACTCTTTTCTGCGGTTTGCCGAGCACGGGATCGTTCCACGGCGTCGGCTCGATCCTGAACATTCTTCCCCTCGCGTCGATTGTTCGCGCCGCCCGGTCGTCATGCGCAGGCTTGTCTCCGGGCATCTACGCACGGAGCCGGGTCAAAGTCGAATTTCGGCTATTGAGTGACCTTGGCAGATATACAGGACAGGCCCGAGGACGACGGCGCCTGATACGGGGCGGGGGCTCAGTCCGCGCCTTCGTCGGGGTCGATGGCCGAGGCTTCCGAGGCGATCACCTCGACTTCCGCGTTCTTGCCGGCCTCGACAGCGAAATCCTTCTGGTAGATGCGGTCGCGGTTCTTGGCGATGACCGTGTACTGGCCTTCGGCCAGAACCATCGGGGCATAGGCGCCAACGGCTTCCTTGACCGGGTCGCCGGCCCCGTTGAGCACCGACCATGAGGTGTCGGCGATCGCCTCGCCGCCGTCTTCGCGGACCAGCTTCATGGTGACTTCGGCGGCGTGATGCTCGACCGTCGCTTCGGTCAGCTTGCCGGCCTCGACACGGATATCGGAGCGCACCACCGCGTTGGTGGCACCATAGGTCGAAACGACGTGATAGGTGCCCGCATTGAGCCGGACAACGGTGTTGGGCTTGACGTTCGGAACGATCAGCGCCCGTTCGCCGCCGGCCTCGGCCTTTCCCTCGTAGATCGAGAAGCGAAGCTTGCCGGGAGGGATGCGCTGGCCGCCGGCAAGCACGGCATCCAGTTCGAGACCGCCGGCGTCGAGCACCAGGCTTTCGCGCTTGGCCTCGCGGCCGACGGTGATTCGCTTGGTGGCGCCGGCACGCCCGTAGGAGGCGTGCACCAGGTAGCTGCCGGGCTCCAGCGTAAAGACGGCAGTGCCGCCATGCGCCGAGGCGACCATCGGCAGCTTGCCGTCGGAGCCTGGTTCCGGCTTGAAGACGCGCCAGACGATGCCGCGGGTGATATCGGCGCCCTTGTCCATGAGCTGGGCGCTCAGCGTCACGTCTCCGTGGGTGCCCAAGGCGAGCGACTTGTCCCCATGGGGCGGCGCATAGCTGGAGATGTCGGGAAGGTTGAGGTTCTTCAGGACGTCCTTTTCCTGTGCCGTTGCAGGTCCGCTGACGGCGGCCGGCAGCGCAACGGCGCAGGCAAGCGATAAAAGCTGGAAACCCCTCGAGATCATGCCTTGCGTTGAAGCCCAATGCGGTGGCAATTTCAAGGCCTGCCGGCGCTCTCGCGCCACGCCCGAGCCGCCGATTCTTTCCCAAAGGGCGCGCTTCAGCCAAATCCCGTTCAGGAGAACCGCGCCATGTCGTCGCCCATCATCGATTTCCTGCTGACCCGCAGTTCGGCTCCTATTTCGGAATTGCACGAACCGGGGCCGAACGACGCCGAGATCGCCACCATCATCGCCGCGGCCTCGCGGGTACCCGATCATGGTCGTCTGGTGCCGTGGCGCTTCATCCTCTATCGCGGCGAGGCCCGCGTCGAGATCGGCAGGAAGCTGGCGGAACTCGCCGAAAGCCGTGAAGGGCCGCTGGCGGAAAACCGCCGCAACCAGGAACTCGCGCGATTCTCGCGCGCGCCGCTGGTCATCGGGGTCGTCTCCAGCCCGAAGGAAAGCCCGAAGATCCCGCAATGGGAGATGTTCCTGTCGGGTGGCATGGCGGCGATGAACCTCGCGCTCGCCGCCAACGCGCTCGGCTATCGCACCAATATGATCACCAACTGGTATTCCGACGTGCCGGAGGGCCGGGCGATCCTTGGCATCGCACCGCATGAGCGTGTCGTCGGCTTCGTTCACATCGGCACCTTCTCCGGCGCCGCGCCGGAGCGGCCGCGTCCCGATCCGGCGACGCTCGTTACCGACTATTCAGGCCCCTGGGCTGAGTAAACGCCGGCCGCTTTCGCTCGTGCCAGCAGCCGTTCGGCGAGCCTGAGATGCGGGCGGTCGAACATCCTGCCGTCGATCGAGACGACGCCGGGGTTGCCAGCGGCCGCGAAGGCGGCCACCACGGCCGCCGAGCGCTCGACCGCCTCGCGCGACGGCGTGAAGGCCGCGTTGATGACCGGCACCTGGTCGGGATGGATCGCCATCTTGGCGGTAAAGCCGTCGCGCTCGGCCTCCACGCATTCCGCCGCGAAGCCGGCGGCGTCGCGGAAATCCGGATCGACCGTATCGACCGCCACGACCTCGGCCGATGAGGCGGCGAGCAGTGTGAGTGCCCGCGCCAGCCGGAACACGTCGGTGTAGCGCCCGTTGCCGTCGCGGGCGGCGCGCGCGCCGATCGCCGCCGAAAGGTCCTCCGCGCCCCAGGTCAGGCCGGCGAGCCTGGCGCTCACGCCGGCGTAGCTCGCGGCGGCAAGGACGGCGCCGGCGGTCTCGGTGATAATCGGCAGGATCTTTATCCCGCCGTCCGGCAGGCTGGCTTCAGCCTCATGCACCCTGAGTTTGGCCGAAAGCTGCTGCACGTTCTGCCCGCCGCCGGACTTCGGCAGCATGATTCCATCGGGTCGCGCCGGCACGAGTGCTGCGAGATCGTCGTCGGTCAGACCGCTTTGCAGGTCGTTGACGCGGACGTAGACAGCCGCCTGCGTATCCCCCCTGTGCGTGGCGATGAAATCCGCCGCGATGCGACGCGCCACCTGCTTGTTGGCGAGAGCCACGGAATCTTCGAGATCGACGATCACCACGTCCGCCGGCGAAGCGAACCCCTTTTCCAGCTTGCGCTCGGAATCGCCGGGGACGAACAAAAGCGAGCGCATCAGGCTGGCTTCTTCAGCATCATCGCCTGGCGCACGCAGCGGGCCACCAGCACGTCGTTCTGGTTATAGGCCCGATGCTCGAACTCGACGATGCCGCGATCCGGTTTCGACTTCGATTCGCGGGTCGAGACCACGGTCGTCTCGACCCGGATCGTGTCGCCGTGGAACACCGGATGCGGAAAGACCGTCTCCTTCATGCCGAGATTGGCGACGGTGGTGCCGACGGTGATGTCGTTGACGGCGATGCCGATCATCAGACCGAGCGTGAACAGCGAATTGACCAGCGGCTTGCCCCATTCGGACTTGGCGGCGAAGTCGAAATCGATGTGCAGCGGCTGCGGATTCAGCGTCATCACCGAAAACAGCATGTTGTCGCTTTCGGTCACGGTCTTGCGCAGCGTGTGCCTGAAGACGTGGCCGACAGTGAATTCCTCGAGATAAAGTCCGGGCATTATGTCCTCCGTTGACGGTTGATAAGACGCCCGGCCGCGGCCATCAAGCCGGTTAAGGAACATGGTGAACCGTTCGTAAACCAATTCCCGTCTAACGTCGCCGTGGGTCAACGGGCGGGCAGGGGCATGGCGGCAGGAATGGTCGTTTCGCATTTCCTTCATTGGATCGACACCGCAAGGGTGGCCGAGCGTGCCGCTGCCGCCACCGCGCTCGCCAGGGCCTATGTCAACGCCGAACTGCCGTTCGAGGATCGCTGCGCGGCCGAGGCAGCGTTGACGCTGCTGCTGGACGACGCCTCGTCCAAGGTGCGGCAGGCGATGGCCGAGGCGCTGTCGACCAGCCACCACGCCCCGGTGCAGATCGTCGCGGCACTCGCTGCAGACCAGCCGGAGGTGGCAGGTCCGGTTCTGGCGCGCTCGCCGCTCTTGACCGATTCCGACCTCATCGACCGCGTGGCGGGCGGCACTCCGGCGACGCACCGGCTGATCGCCGACCGGCCGACGCTGTCCATGGCAGTCTCCGCAGCACTTGCCGAAATCGCCGGTCCGGACGCCTGCGTCATCCTGGTTGCCAATTCCGGCGCCGACATTGCCTCGCTGAGTTTCCGGCGCATGGCGGAACGCCACGGTCATGTGGCTATGCTGCGCGAAGCCCTGATCGGTGATCCGCGCCTGCCGGCCGATTGCCGTCATATGCTTTTGACCAAGCTCGGCGAAGCGCTGACGGGCTCGCCGCTTGTACTGGCGCTGATGGGACGGGCGCGCGCCGACAGGGTCATGCGCGACGCCTGTGTGAAGGCATCCGTCACCCTTATCGAGAACACCCGCGCCGGCGAGCATCCGGCCCTCATCGAGCATCTTCGCCTGCGCGGCGACCTCACGGCCTCTTTCCTCATCCGCACGGTGGCGAACGGCAAGATCGATTTCTTCGGCTCGGCTCTGATGGCGCTGACCGGTCATTCCGGCGAGCGGGTGCGCTCGCTGCTGGCCGGCGGCCACGACACGGCGCTGCTTGCGTTGTTCGGCGCCGCAGGGCTCGCCCGGTCGACGCACGCCATCATCCTGCGCGCGCTGAAGGTGTGGCGCGAGGTGGCCAACGGCA
>JBQCHN010000430.1:0-21945 GCA_051954615.1 Mesorhizobium sp.
CCCGCCATGCGCGCGGCGCGCGCGGGGGTGGCCGGCGCGGGCGCGGCGATTTCCGGTCCGGTGCGCATCGGCGCGCCGGACGGCTTCGGCGTCGCCTTCCTCGCCCGCCGGCTCGGCGAACTGACCGCCCAGCACCGCGAACTGACCATCCAGCTGGTGCCGGTGCCGCGTTCCTTTTCGCTGTCGCGCCGGGAAGCCGACATCGCCATCACCGTCGAGCGGCCGAGCGAGGGCCGACTGGTCGCCGGCAAGCTGGTGGACTATTCGCTCGGCCTGTTCGCCTCGCGTACCTATGCCGAGCGCCACGGCCTGCCGAAGACCGCGGCGGAGCTGTCCGGGCACACGCTTATCGGCTACGTGCCGGATCTGATCGTCAGCCCCTCGCTCGACTACGCCGCCGAATTCAGCCCGGACTGGCGTTCGGCCTTCGCCATCTCATCGGCGCTCGGCCAGGCAGAGGCGGTGCGGGCCGGCGCCGGCATCGGCATCCTGCACACCTTCATCGCCCGCTCGCTGCCCGATCTCGTGCCGGTGGAGGCGGTGCAGCCGATCCGCCGCGCCTACTGGCTGGTCTACCATGAAAGCGTCAGGCCGTTGCGCCGGGTGCAGGCGGTGGCGGATTTCATCGCCAGGGCGGTCGAGAAGGAGCGGGCGCTGTTCCTGTAGAGGACGATCCCGAATTCTCAGTTGTAGCGGCTGACCGACAGCGCGCTGGCGTCGACGTCCGGCTTGCGGCCGGAGATGATGTCGGCAAGCACGCGGCCCGATCCGCACGCCATCGTCCAGCCGAGCGTGCCGTGGCCGGTGTTGAGATAGAGGTTGGAATATTTCGAGGCGCCGATGATCGGCGGGCCGTCCGGCGTCATGGGGCGCAGGCCGGTCCAGAAGGTCGCGGCACCGAGATCGCCGGCGCCGGGGAACAGGTCGCCGACGGAGTGCTCCAGCGCCTCGCGCCGTCCCTGCTGCAAGGACAGGTCGTAGCCGGCGATGGCCGCCGTGCCGCCGACGCGGATGCGGTCGCCGAGCCGCGTGATGGCGATCTTGTAGGTTTCGTCCATCACCGTCGATTCGGGTGCGGCCTTGGCGTTCACGATCGGCACGGTGATCGAATAGCCCTTGATCGGATAGACCGGGATCGGCTGGCCGAGCTTGCGCATCCAGACCGGCGAATAGCTGCCCATCGCCATGACATAGGCGTCCGCCGTCTTCTCGCCGGCGCTGGTGGAAACGCCGGTGACACGCCCCTTGTCGGTGTTGATCGCCTTCACCGTCACCCCGTACTCGAACTTGACGCCGGCGGCCGTCGCGATCTCGGACAGCCGCGTGGTGAACATCTGGCAGTCGCCCGTCTCGTCGCCCGGCAGTTGCAGGCCGCCGACGAATTTCTCGCGCACGGCGCCGAGCCCCGGCTCGGCGGCGATGCAGCCGTCCTGGTCGAGCACGTTGAAGGGAACGCCGTATTGCTTGAGCACCTCGACGTCGCCGCCGATGCCGTCGAGCTGATACTGCTTGCGGAAAAGCTGCAGCGTGCCCTTGGCGCGGTCGTCATAGGCGATATTGGTGGAGGCCCTGAGCGCCTTCAGCACGTCGCGGCTGTATTCGGCGATCGGCACCATGCGCGACTTGTTGAGCGCATAGCGCTCGGCCGTGCAGTTGCGCAGCATCTTGAAGACCCAGCTCCACATATGCGGGTCGAGCGCCGGGCGGATGATCAGCGGGCCGTATTTCATCAGCAGCCACTTCACTGCCTTGACCGGCACGCCGGGGCCGGCCCAGGGCGAGGAGTAGCCGGGCGAAACCTCGCCGGCATTGGCGAAGCTGGTTTCCAGCGCCGGGCCCGGCTGGCGATCGATCACCGTCACCTCATGGCCGGCCTCAGCCAGATACCATGCCGACGTGACGCCGATGACGCCGCTGCCCAGCACCAGAACCTTCATGATCAATTCCCCTTGGAAACCCCGTCAGGCGGCCGAAGGGCCGTCGTCGTCGCCCCCTCTGTGCCGGATTTTGTCAGGGCCGCCAAGGGGGTTCTCCGGCGGTTGCCAATCGTCACCGGCGTTGTGGACCAGTACCAGGCGACGGCTTTCGGCCGCCTTCGGCAGGACATGCCGGGAGCGCCGGGCCGCCTCGGGCTGGTAAAGCACCTTGTCGAGCACGATCCGCTCCGGCCGCACGCCGGGCCGCTCGAACAGCACAGTCTCGCCTTCGCTGAGCCCGAGCAGGGCAAGGCCGAGCGGCGTCGTCACCGGCAGGCCGAGGCCGACCATGCCGCGCACTTCCTGCTGGATCAGCGTGCGCGTCTGCGCCGGCGCGTCGCCGACACGGAACAGCACCCGGCTGTTCAGCGTCGCCACGCCCGGGTCGACGCCGTCGACCAGCACGACGCGCGCGTCGGCAAGCTTGCGCTCCAGCGCCGGTACGATGGCGTCGCCGAAGCCGCGCCGCCGCTCCAGCATGACCTCGAGGATGGAGTAATCCTTGGCGGTGAGGCAGCAACGGCCGTGCTCGCTCATCACACCCTCTCCTGCTCGGACGGCAGGGCTACGGCGGCGATATGCGCCGCAAGCCGGCGCCCGTCGCGCGTCGACCAGGTGATGGACTGGCCGGCCCTGGTGCCGATCAGCGCAGCGCCCAGCGGCGTCAGCACCGAGATCCGCCCGGCGGCGATGTCGGCCTCTGCCGGATAGACGAGCACGATCTGCTGCGGCCCTTCATGGCCTTCCAGCGTGACGGAAGAGCCCATCCGCACCACGTCGGCGGGCAACCTGCCCGGCGTGGTGATGACGGCGCGGTCCATTCCGGCGAGCAGGCCGGCAGCGGCCGGCACGCGCTCGAGCGCTGCTTCCGCCAGGCCGGTCAGGCGGTTGTAGTCGGCCTCGCTGACGACGATCTTCGGCGGCGGCCTTTCCTTGATGGCATGTTGCATGTCGAACTCCTTTGATTGCGTTGTGATATGGGAGGGATCGACGCGCGGCCGGGGCGAACCGGTTGCCTGCGACGTCGATGGCGATCCGTTTTGCGGACCGTTTCGGTTATGGATGGAAAGAAAAGACGCCCCGGTTCATACAGCCGCGCACGGCCGCGCCGGGGCTACGCTCCCGCGATGGGGCAGACCCTGAAAAAGGTGCTGTTGGCGTGTCTGTTCATGATCCGAACGTGGGTGACGAGGCGCGGTTTGTCAAGCTGGCCGGCCGCCGCCCTCTTTCCTCATGCGCCGAGATAACGGCGATGGAAGCGATGGCCGAGGCTGGTCAGTACCTCGTAGGCGATGGTGCCGGAATAGCGGGCCACCTCGTCCAGTGTCTGCGAAGGCCCGATCATCTCCACCATGTCGCCCGCCTTGAGGTCGCCTTCCGGCAGGTCCGAGACGTCGAGGATGATGGAATCCATCGACACCCGCCCGATGAAGGGCAGCCGCACGTCCTTGAAATGGGCGAAGGCGGCGGCGCGGCGGCGCCAGCCGTCGGCGTAGCCCAGCGAAATGGTCGCCACGCGAAGCGGACCGTCGGCGATTGCCGTGTGGCCATAGCCGATGCCGACGCCCGCGCCGATCGTGCGGGCCTGGACCACCTTGGCTTCCAGCCGCACCACCGGGTGCATCGGATTGTCGGCGTCCGGCGTCGGGTTGATGCCGTAGAGCGCCGCGCCCGGACGGGCAAGGTCGAAATGCCACTCGGGCCCGAGGAAGATGCCGGAGGAATTGGCGAGCGAGGCAGGTGCTGCCGGCAGCAGCCGGCGCAGCCGCTCGAATGCGGCAAGCTGGGCGCGGTTGGCCGCATGATCCGGTTCGTCGGCGCAGGCGAGATGGCTCATCACCAAGACGAGATCGAGGCCGGCGAAGGCTTCGGCATCGGCCGCGACCGCCTCGACCTCCACCGGCGGCATGCCGAGCCGCGACATGCCGCTGTCCACCTGCACGGCGACGGGCAGCTTGCGGCCGAGCCGCCGCGCGGTGGCGCGCCATGCGGCGAGCTGTCCGGTACTGTTGGCGACCGGGACCAGGCCGGTCGCGGCCGCTTCGCCCTCGGCACCGGGCGGCAGGCCGTTCAGCACATGGATGGTCGGCCCGGTTCCGAGTGCGGCGCGCAGATCGATGCCCTCGCTCGCATTGGCGACGAAGAAGCTGTCACAACCTTCCTTCTGCAGGGCACGCGCGATCACGGCGGCGCCGAGGCCATAGCCGTCGGCCTTTACCACGCCGGCGCAGCGCGTGCCGCCGAGCCGCGCCTTCAGCCGCCGGTAGTTCTCGCGCACCGCGCCAAGGTCGACCGTCAAAACCGCGCCGGCGGTCGCAAGGTCCGGCCCGTCCGCCTCGTTCAATCGCTCGACAATCCCGTCCACGTCAGTCTCCATGCCGCAGCCTCGCAGGCAACGCCCTTCAAGAGATAACACGGATGCCACGCACGATCCTCGCGAAAGCCTCCACTTTCCGGAAGGCGGCGTCAAGGAAACACGGTGTTTGCAAGCAAGATCGCACGGAACCGCGACCACCGGGCTCTATGCGCCGGCCCGGTTTGCCGACGCTCAGCCGGCGAGGTGCCGGAACGCCGCGACCACCTGTTCATAGACGGCGCGCTTGAACGGCACGATCAGGCCTGGCAGATCGGCCATCGGCCTCCAACCCCATTCGTCGAATTCGGCCGTATGGCCTCCCGGTGGTGGATTAATACGGATTTCATCCGCTTCGCCATGGAAGCGGAAGGCGAACCATTTCTGCGTCTGGCCGCGATATTTCCCCTTGAAGGCGACGCCGACCAGATGGCGCGGCAGGTCGTAGTTGATCCAGTCCGGCGCCTCGGCAAGCAGCGTCAGGTTTTGCATGCCGGTTTCCTCGAAAATCTCGCGCTTTGCCGCCACGAGCGGTTCCTCGCCCTTGTCGATGCCACCCTGTGGCATCTGCCAGAGTTGCGTGGTGCCGGAGAACTCGCTGTCGGGCTCGGCGATACGATGCCCCACCCACACCAGTCCGCCGGCATTGAGCACCATGACGCCGACGCAGGGGCGGTAAGGCAGGCTTTCGGGATCGACGGGCTTTTTCGTCTTGCCGGACATCGGGCTTCTTTCCGTTTCGGGGAGACCGGTCTTACTGTTTTTCGGGATCGGCGGCGACGGCGGAGAACGGCACGATCTCGATGCCGCGCTTCTTCGCCTCGCCAACCCAGGCGGCTACGGCATCCACCGTCACGTCGAAGGCCGAGCCTGTGCCCAGCGCAAAGCCCTTGGCGCGCGCCGTGGCTTCGAGCTGGTCGAGCTTCTTCAGGATGGCGCCGCGATCCTGCACCGCGTCGATGACGGTGTCGCCCACCGCCAGCGGCACGCGATCGGCCGCCGCCAGTTGCGGGGCCAGGCTGCGCGCCGACGAGCCGTCGTCGAGATAGCCGAGGCCGCGTTTCGCCAGTTCCGCCATCACCGGCGCAAGCGCTGCCTGATCGGCCGAAAAGCGCGCGCCCATATAGTTCATCACGCCGGTATAGTTGGTGGTGCGCGCGAGCGCCCAGCGCAGCCTTTTCAAGTTCTCCTCCGGCGCGGCGTCGACGGTCAGCGTGTTGCGGCCGGGATTGACGTTGGGGAAGTCGAACGGCTCCAGTGGCACCTGCATCATGATCTCATGGCCGGTGCGGCGCGCTTCCTGCATCCAGCGGCCGATGGAATTGCCCTGCGGCGCGAAGGCAAGCGTCACCTCGCCCGGCAGCTTCGCGATCGCCGCCTGCGTGCCGGTCTGCGACACGGCGAGGCCTCCGATCACGATCGCCACCCTGGCGCCGCGCGCGCCCGACCATGGCCGGGCATAGACGTCGAAGGGCCGCCGCCCGTCGGCCGCACGCACCGGCAGCGGGCCGCTCTCGCCTTGTTCGATCAGCGCCTGGTCGGGCACATGGGCGACGGCGAGGTTTTGCGTCAGCGCCGAGGGATCGCGCACGACGATGCCGGCCGGACCGCCGGTGTCGGTCGGCTGCACATGGATGATCTGCGGTCCGTCCTTCTTCGGCGGTGCCGGTTCGGCTTTCGGCGGCACCGCGACGGGCTGCGCCGGCGCGGCCTCTGCCGGAGCCGGCGTCGTCACCGCCACCGTCGCCGGATTGCGGAACGGCTGCTTCCTGAGCGCGATCACGCTTGAGACGCCGACGAGAGCTACGGCGACGAGGGCGACGGCGACCTGGCCTGCGCCGAAGCGCCGGCCCGGCTCGCGGCGGGGCTTCAGCCCCTGCCCGAGCGGACGCTCGATCTCCTTGCCCAGTTCAGCCAACCCGCAAACCCCTGCCGCAGAATCCAGCCCCGAATCAAACTGCCGGAACCTCGCGGCCCCGGCAGGATGGCATTGCTCCGCTCTTGCGGCCAGAGTTTTGGCCGGCCGCGCGAACGGGAAGCGGACTTACTGGTTCATCACCGCCTTGTCCGGATTGGGCGGGAAGGCCGGATCGGTCTTCTGCCCTCGCAGCAGTTCTTCGGCGAACTTGAGCTGCAGATCGTCCTTCGGGTCCGGCGGCACGTAGGCGGCCGAGCCGGAGCCCTGATCGCCCTCGTCTGCGCCCTTTATGTGACCCTTCAGGTCCGATTCGCCGCGTGTCAGGTCGCGGCCCTGCAATTCGGCCGGCACCGGCTGGTCGACCTTGATGTCGGGCGTGATGCCCTTACCCTGAATCGACTTGCCGGACGGCGTGTAATAGAGCGCCGTCGTCAGCCTCAGCGCACCGTTCTCGCCGAGCGGGATGATGGTCTGCACCGAGCCCTTGCCGAAGGACTGGGTGCCGACGACCGTCGCCCGCTTCAGGTCCTGCAGGGCCCCGGCGACGATCTCCGAAGCACTGGCCGAGCCGCCGTTGATGAGCACGATCAGCGGCTTGCCGTCGATGTCGTCGCCGGCGCGCGCGTCGAAGCGCGTCACGTCCTTCGGATCACGGCCACGCGTCGAGACGATCTCGCCACGGTCGAGGAAGGTGTCGGAAACGCTGACCGCCTGGTCGAGCAGGCCGCCCGGATTGAGCCTGAGGTCGAGCACGTAGCCCTTCAGCTTGTCCTTCGGCACCTCTTTCTTGATGTGGTCGATGGCGTCCTGCAGGTCGTCGTAGGTCTTTTCCGTGAAGGAGGTGATCTTCATGTAGCCGACGTCGTTCTCGACCCGGTACTTGACCGCCTTGACCTTGATGATATCGCGCACCACCGTCACCTCGATCGGCTTGTCGGCGCCCTGGCGCAGGATGGTGAGCTTGATCGGGTCGCCGACCTTGCCGCGCATCTTGTCGACGGCGTCGTTCAGCGTCATGCCGTTGACCTCGGTGCCGTCGATCTTGGCGATGTAGTCGCCGGCCAGCACGCCGGCCTTGGCGGCGGGCGTGTCGTCGATGGGGGTGATGACCTTGACGAGGTTGTTTTCCATCGTCACCTCGATGCCGAGGCCGCCGAACTCGCCCTTGGTCTGCACGCGCATGTCCTGCGCTTCCTCGGCGTTCATGTAGGAGGAATGCGGATCGAGCGAGGTCAGCATGCCGTTGATGGCGTTCTCCACCAGCGACTTGTCGTCCGGCGGGGTCACGTATTGCGCCCTCACCCGCTCGAAGATGTCGCCGAAGATGGCAAGCTGCTTGTAGGTTTCGGAGCCGGCCGCGTTCGCCGTCGAGCCGGGCGCGCCGTAGACGAGGCTCATGGCTGACGCGCCCATAAGCGCGCCGGCAAGCAAGAGCGACAGTTTCCGCATCGTTTCAGGTCCTTCCAGAAAGACGGTCCGCCCACCACGGGGCCGGATCGACGGGTTTTCCATCTTTGCGGAACTCCACATAGAGTTCCGGCACGACATTTCCATCCGGCCGGGCCGCGGTGCTCGCCACCCTCGCCTCGCCCATTGCGCCGATCGGCTCACCCGCGAGCACGGACTGCCCCGACGCGACGTTCAATTTGCTCATTCCCGCCAGCACGACATGATAGCCGTCGCCGGCATTGAGGATCAAGAGTTGGCCATAGGAGCGAAACGGCCCAGCATAAAGAACATTCCCATCCGCCGGCGCGGTGACGATGGCGCCCGATTGTGTCGCAACCATGTCGCCCTGCATCACGCCGCCATTGCCGTCGTCAGCGCCGAAGCGGCGCTTGAACGTGCCGATCACCGGCAGTGCCATCTGCCCCTGCAGCGCCCGGAAAGGCACCGGCTGGACGAGCTGATTCGCCTCCGGCAGGGAGAGCGAGGCGACCGCGTCCTTGTCGTCCTGGGCCGCCGCCTTGGCGGCCGCCTTCGCCTCGGCGTCGCGTTTTTGCGCCTCGCTTTGCAGCGAGGCGATGAGGTCCTTCAGGCTGGCCGCCTTTTCGGCGAGCGCCTGCGATTTCTTCTGTTCGTCGGCCAGCGCCTGCTCGGTTTCGGCCTGCACCTTGCGCTTGACCTGGAGCAGCATCGTCAGCCGCTCCTTCTCGGCCACCTGGTCGGCCACCGCCGCCGTCAGCCGCGCCCGCTCGGCCTCGATCGAGGTGCTGACCCGCGTCAGCTCCTTCAGCTCCGCCATCAGCACGTCGGTCTGCTGGCGCAGCTCCGGCACCACCGCGCCGAGCAGGATGGCGCTGCGCACCGACGACAGCGCGTCCTCCGGCTTGACCAGGATCGCCGGCGGCGGGTTCAGGCCCATGCGCTGCAACGCACCCAAAACCTCGGCCAGCACGTCACGGCGGGCGGCGAGCGAGCCCCGGATGGTCTTTTCCTGGTCCTTCAGCCCTTCCAGCTTCGAGCCGATGTCCTCGATGTCCTGGCCGAGCTTCTGCTCGGTCTTGGCCGACTGGATCAGCGCCGCCGTCACCGAGGCATGATCCTTCTTCACCGTCGCCACGTCGGCGGCGAGCTTCGCCATGCGTTCGGCCGACAGGGTGATCTCGTGCGAAACCTGCTCGTATTCGGCGCGGCTGCGGTCCGGATCGGTCGCGGCGTCCTCGGCCCGAGCCGGGCCGGCCGGACCGATGCAGGCGAACGTAAGTGCCGCCGCCGCCAGAAGGCCGCGACGCCCGGATATTTCCATGCGGAAGACGGGCCGTTCAGACATGCACCGGCGACTGTATGCGGGGCTTCGTTAAGGAATCATCAACCATGTTCGGCCGGCCTGTGCGTCGACGCCTGACTGCATCGGCTGCACTGCACCGGCAATGGGGCGAAAATCGGCCCGGCTGCTTTCCGCACACGAATCAGGATCGATGGTAGGGATGGCCGGACAGGATGGTCGCCGTCCGGTAGAGCTGCTCCCCCAGCATGACGCGGACAAGCTGGTGCGGCCAGGTCAGCGCGCCGAACGACACCACCAGCTCGGCCTGGTCGCGCAGCGACTGGTCATGCCCGTCGGCGCCGCCGATGGCGACCACCAGCGCCTTGCGGCCGTCGTCGCGCATCAGGCCGATGCGGCCCGCCAGTTCCTCGGAGGTGAAGGCACGGCCGCGCTCGTCCAGCAGCATCAGCGCCGCACCCGCCTGGAGCTGGCCCTGCAGCGCGCGGCCTTCCTCGCGCTTGCGCTCCGTGGCGGTCTGGGCGCGGCTTTCTGGCGTCTCGACGATGCCGGCGAAATCCAGCCCGACGGCCGGTCCGCTTTTGCCGAACCGGTCGAAATAGCGGTCGGCGAGTTCCCTTTCGGGGCCGGCTTTCATCCGGCCCACGGCATGTACGATGATCTTCATCCCGTCGGGAGACGCTAGTGCAGCGTCTCCTCCTCGAGGTCCGGCGCCAGCCACATCTTTTCGAGATTGTAGAAGTCGCGGACTTCGGGCCGGAAGACGTGGACGATGACGTCGCCCGAATCGATCAGCACCCAGTCGGCGCTGGCCAACCCCTCGACGCGCGCGCCGTTGAAGCCGGCATCCTTGAGCGCCTTGAGGAGATGGTCCGCGACAGCCGCCACATGGCGATGGGAACGGCCCGACGCGATGACCATATGATCGCCGAGCGAGGATTTTCCCTGGATGTCGATGGGGACGATGTTCTCGGCCTTGGAGTCTTCCAGACTGGCAAGAACCGTGTTGAGGGCGCGGGACGAGGCGTCGAAACCGCTGATCCCGGCCGGCGAAGGCACGACGTCGGCCTTCTTCCGCAGTGCTGTTCTCAGTGTCTTTCCTTTCGCAGCAAGAACAACCAAATCACCTGAGCAAATCAGGTGACACCACTTAGATAGGCAGAGTTCCGTTGCAGTTTCAAGACGCCGCCCGCAGGTAAGGTTCACCTTCGGTTCGCAGGTGGATTTTCACGGCACGTGCTTCTCGTCCTCACCGGCGAAGGCCAGCTCCACCGGCAGCGGCGCCTGCGCCGTCATCGGCTGGAAGGAGCCCGTCTCCGGCATCGGCACCGGCCGCGCCCGCACGGTACGCCAGGCGACGAACAGGGCGTAGGCGAACGCCAGCACGACCGAGACGTAGATGAAGGTCTGCGTGCCGTAGAACGCCGAGAGGCCGGTGACGATGGCCGGCACGACGAAGCCCGATAGCGACCAGGCGAACAGGAGCGACGACGACAGCGCCACCATCTCGCTCTTGTCGGCGCGGTCTGCGGCATGCGCGCTGGCCAGCGAATAGACCGTTTCGGTCGCGCCGTCCCACAGAAGGTAGATGACGATCAGGGTGCTGAGCGCGCCGCCGTCGAAGCCGAGCGCGAAAAGGCCAGCCGCCGCCGCCAGCAGCGTCGTGCCGATCAGCACCTTGCGGCGGTCGGTACGGTCCGACAGCCAGCCGAGCGGGAATTGCAGGATGAGCGTGCCCAGCGGCATCGATGCCATCAGGAGCGCCACGTCCTCCTGGCTGTAGCCCTTGGCGGTGGCGTGGATGGGGGCGAAGCCGGCCAGCGACATGGAAAGCCCGCCGACCGCAAGCATGCCGGCGAGCCCCACCGGCGAGGTGCGCCATGCGCGGCCGAGCGCCACGGATGCCGCCACCGGCGCCGGCGGTTGGGCAAGGCGCGTCAGGCCGACCGGCAGGATCGACAGCGCGGTGAAGGCGACGCCAATCAGCGGCACGGCGGCGGTGTGGATGTCGACCAACGCCAACAGCATGTAGCCGATGCCGAGGCCGCCGATATAGGCGATGTAGAAGGCGGCGAGCACGCGGCCGCGTATGGTGTTCTCCACCGCGTCGTTGAGCCAGCTCTGCGCCACCACGAACAGGCCGCAGATGGCAAAGCCGTACAGCGCCCGCGCTGCCAGCCACACGAGCGGATAGGCGCCGGCGCCGATCGCCGTGTTGGACAGCGCGATCAGCGCCGACAGCACCATGAAGGCGCGCGCGTGGCCGACGCGCCGCACCAGCGGCCCGGTCAGCACGCAGCCGGCTATGCCGCCCCCCGAAAGCCCGGTGACGATCAGCCCGGCCCATGTTGGATCGACGCCCTCGACGCCGAGCCGGACTGGGATATAGGCGAACATCAGCCCGTTGCCGACAGCCACCAGCGCCATCGACAGGATGACGCTGGCGATCGCCACCAGCGGCGCCGGCGCGGCGGGCGCCGGCTCAGCACCTTGCGGGTCTATCCCCGTGGCTTGAATATCGGTTGCGGTCATGGCGCGAGATTGCCTTGGCACCCACGCCGCCGCCGCCGTAAAAACGACATGGCCGGGCGTGGCGCGACAGCGGTAGCACGCCTGCCCGGCGCCGGGAAAGTACCGGACGGCTCCCTATTGCGACTGCCGCGCCGCCTCCGCCACCAGCCGCTGCGCCCGGAAGGCGCTCCACTGCTGGTCGATGATCACGCCGAGCAGGATGACGCCGCCCATGACGGCGAAGTTGAGCGAGGAGGGGATGCCGAGCAGGTTAACGAGGTTCTGCAACTCCTGCAGCAGCACGGTGCCCAGCACCGCCCCGACCAGCGAGCCCTCGCCGCCACGCAGCGAAAAGCCGCCCAGCACCGCCGCCGCGATGGCGTAGAGTTCGTAGAACTGGCCGTGGCTGGCCGGCGAGATAGAGCGCGTATACATGGCGAAATAGATCGCCGACAGCGCCGTCAGCACGCCGCAGATGACATAGGCGGCAATGACGATGCGGTCGGTATGGATGCCCGAATATTTCGCCGCCTCCTCGTTCTTGCCGATGGCGTAGAGATAGCGGCCGAACACCGACCGGTGCAGCACGATCCACATCACCGCGGCGATGACGATCAGCGCGATGAAGGAGTTGGGAACGCCGTGGAAGCGGCCGGCGGTCAGGAACTCCAGCGACGGGAAATTCTGGCCGAAGGCGAAGCCCGCCGTGCCGTCCTTGGTGTAGAAGCGCGCGACGCCGCGATAGATCAGAAGGCCGCACAGCGTCACCACGAAGGGCTGCAGTTTCAGTTTGGCGATCAGCCAGCCGTGAACCAGGCCGACGACGCCGCCGAGCACGATGATCAGCGGCAGTGCCACCGGCCATGCCATGCCGCGCGTCGCGATCAGGTCGATGAACAGCACCCCGAACAGCGCCACCAGCGAGCCGACGGAAAGCTCGATGCCGCCGGTGATGATGACGAAGGCCTGGCCGATCGACAGGATACCGAACAGGCCGATCAGGTTGGAGGTGTTGGCGAGGTTGATCGGCAACAGGAAGCGCGGATTGATGGCGGCCACGACGACGCCGACCACAAGGATCAGGATCAGCAGGCCCAGGTCCTTCTTGCTCATGCTCTGCCTCCCTCGCCGCCGCCGGTCCGACGGCCTGTTCTCCCGAGGACGGTCCGTTCCGCTCCGCCCTCAGGCGACCGGAACCGCCGCCCCTGCGCTTTCCTTGCCCGCCGGCTTGCCGATCGCCAGCAGCAGCACGTTCTCCTGGCTGAAATCGTCGCGGTCGAGATAGCCGGAGATGCGCCCCTCGTGCATGACGGCGATGCGGTCGGAAACGCCGATCACTTCCTCCATGTCGCTGGAGATCATCAGCACGGCCACGCCCGCGTCGGCCAGGCCGCGCATCAGCGCATAGATCTCGGCCTTGGCGCCGATGTCGATGCCGCGCGTCGGCTCGTCGAGGATTATCACCTTCGGTTTCATCGCCAGCCATTTGGCGAGCACGACCTTCTGCTGGTTGCCGCCCGACAGCGTGCCGGTGAGCGTGGCGACCGACGGCGCCTTGATGGCGAGGTTCTTCTTCTGCGCCTCGGCCGTCTCGGCCTCGCTGCGTGGCGAGACGAGGTAGCGGCGGGCATGGCGCGGCAGGTCCGGCAGCGAAATGTTCTGCGCGATCGGCAGGTCGAGCAGGATGCCGGTGGCCTTGCGGTCCTCCGGCACCAGGAAGATGCCGTTGGCGACGGCGTCGTTCGCCGCCGACAGCGCCAGTGGCTTGCCGTCCAGCGCGACCGACCCGCTGAGCCGGCGGTCGATGCCGAACAGGACGCGCGCCAGTTCCGTGCGGCCGGAGCCGACCAGCCCGGCAAGACCGAGGATCTCGCCCTTGCGCAAGTCGAGATCGACGCGGCACCCCGGATAGGCCGGCGTGCTGACGCCGCGCGCCGACAACGCCACCGCGCCCGGTTCTCGCGCCGGCGCCAGCGCCTCGCGCGCCTTCAGCGCCCGGCCGATCATCAGCTTGACCATGGCGTCGTGGCCGATCTCGTCCCGGTCCAGCGTGCCGACCAGCGCGCCGTCGCGCATCGCCAGCACCCGGTCCGCCGCCCGCTCGATCTCGTGCAGCCTGTGCGAGATGAAGATGACCGAGATGCCCTGCGCCTTCAGCGCCGCGATGACGGAAAGCAGCCTGTCGGTCTCCGCCACCGGCAGGCTGGAGGTCGGCTCGTCGAGGATGACGAGGCGGGCCTGCATCGACAACGCCTTGGCGATCTCGACCATCTGCTGCTGTGCGAGCGACAGCGAGGCGACGGGCGCATCGGCGGAAAAGTTGGCGCCGACCTGTTTCAGGTACGGTTCGCAGGCGGCGCGAAGGGCTGCCCGGTCGACCAGCCGGAGCGGTCCGCCGCGCAGCGGCTCACGGCCGAGAAAGACGTTGGCGGCGACGTCGAGATTGTCGAACAGGTTGAGTTCCTGATGCACGAAGGCGATGCCCGCCCGCATGCTGGAACCCACCGTCAGCCGGTCGTGCGGCACGTCGTCGACGGTGATGGTGCCCTGATCCGGCGCGGTGATGCCGCCGAGGATCTTCATCAGCGTCGACTTGCCGGCGCCGTTCTCGCCGACCAGCCCGATCACCTCGCCGGGCGCAACGCGCATGGAAAAGTCCGCCAGCGCGATCACGCCGGGATAGGTCTTGCGGATGCCGTCCAGCGCCAGGAAATGCGGCCGCGCGGTCAACCCGGAAGGATCGGATGCCTTCAGCATGCTTTGAGTTTGACGTCGTTTGACAGCATGGCGCAAGCCGTTTGCTCGAACGACGGGCGGAACCGGTCCGGGGCTGCGGGGGGATGGCCCCGGACCAGGGCTCAGGCCCGCGCTCAGTTGCCGGCCATCGCCTTCAGGTTGGCCGCATAGGCGTCGACGTCATCCTTGCCGATGATCTTGGTCGGCACGATGATCAGCTTGCTTTCCGGGATGCCGGACTTGTCGCCCTTCACGTAGGCGGCCATCAGCTTCATGCCCTGATAGGCCCATTCGAACGGCTGTTGCACGACGGTGCCGGCGATGTTGCCTTCCTTGACGCCGCCCAGTGTGATCGGATCGTCGTCGAAGCCGACGACGGTGATCTGGCCGAGCTTGCCGGAATCGCGCAGCGCCTCGTAGATGCGCGGCGTGTTGTAGGAATAGAAGCCGACCATGCAGGTGATGTCGGGATTGGCGACCAGCGCGTCCTCGACATTGGCCTTGGCTCGCGTCTGGTCGATGTCGTCGCCGCGCACGTCGACGAGTTCGATCTTGGAACCGGCGAGGCCGTCCTTCATGCCCTGGATGCGCTCCTTGGCGTTGTCGGCGCCGAGCAGGCCGACGAAGCCCATGCACTTGCCGCCGTCCGGCATCGCCTTCTTGGCGATCTCGGCCGCCTGCTTGCCGGCGTCGACGTTGGAGGAGCCGATATAGGCGACGCGGTTGGTCTGCGGCGCGTCGCTGTCGGTGGTGAACAGCGCCGTCTCCGAAGCGATCTTGTTCAGCCCCTCGGTCGAGGTCTTGGGATCGACGGCCGAGACCATGATCGCCTTGACGCCGGCGGTGACGAGATCGTCCATCAGCCGCTGCTGGATGGCGACCGAGGCCTGCTCGGGATATTTCAGCTCCATGTTGAAGTCGGGCAGCTCGCCCTGCGCCTTCTTGACACCGGCTTCGGCGGCCTTCCAGAAATCGGAGGCGCCGTTGACGACGAAGGCCAGAGTCGGCTTGTCCTGCGCCGACGCCATTGTCGTGGCCGACAGGCCGACCAGCAGGGCGCCAATGGCGACCGCGGTGCTGCACAGAATGGATTTCATGCTCGATAACCTCCCTGTTTCTTTCAGCGCGCGTCGCTGACCCGTTTTTCAGTTCGCAGCCTCGATGCTTCCTCCTGCGGGCCCGGGATGGTCCGGGGCCCTGCCTTGCAAGTGCCGCAGCGTAAAACGGCGCCTCTCGCGAGTAAAGGTATTTGTCAGACAATTGGCGGATCGCCTCCTGCGCTCCCGCCCGTACCCGACACCTCCCGCAAGCGGCGACGCCTCCTCCCGCCCGGCCTTGCTGCCGCGACGAGATTGACACTAACCGCTGAATTGATATTAGTAAATATAATTAGTAATCACAGGGAAATTTTATGCCGCCAGCCGGGAGCAGGATTCCCGTCGCAGCCTCTGCGAACTACGAAAACCTTTGCGTATCAATGCCTATAAAGCCTTATATGGCAGGAAAATGAACTGAAAAGTCGATTTATAGCATCATGTTTCTATAAATCGAGACGGCTGCTGGCTCTTGTCGCGGCCGACAGGCCCGCGCTAAAGACACCACGACGAGGGGTGACGACGACATGAGCGATCCGGACAGTCCTGCTGCAACGGCGCCGGGCCGCCGCAAGGCGGGCCGCGCGAAGGCCGCGGGCGGACGCGTGACGATGACCGACATCGCCAGGGCCGCCGGCTGCTCGCAGGCGACGGTGTCCTTCGTGCTCAACAACACGCCCGGCATAAAGCTGTCGCCGCAGACGCGCGAGCGCGTGACGGAAGCGGCCCGCAGCCTCGGCTATCGCCTGCCCGCCGCCAATACCAGCCGGCAATCCTCCACGGCCACGATGCTCGACGGCGTCATCGGCTTCATGGTCGACCAGCTCGCCACCAGCCCGGAGGCCGTCGTCGCCATCGAAGGCGCGCGCCAGGCGTCGTGGAACGCCGGCAACGTGGTGCTGGTGACGCAGACAATGAACGATCCGGTGATGGAACCGCGCGCCGTCGAGGCCCTGAAGGCGCAGCGCCTCTCGGGCCTGATCTACATGACCATCTTCACTCGCGAGATCGACGCCCCCGCCTTCCTCTACGAACTGGACATCCCGGTCGTGCTGCTCAACTGCCACACGGCCGACTACGCCTTTCCCGCCGTGGTGCCGAGCGAGATCGCCGGCGGCCAGACGGCGACGCGCCACCTGATCGGCCACGGCCACCGCCGCATCGCCACCATCACCGGCGAGCCGTGGATGCAGGCCGCGCAGGATCGCTTGAAAGGCTATCGCCGGGCACTCGCCACCGCCGACATCCCCTTCGATCCTGATCTGGTGATCGAGGGCGACTGGTCGGCCAGCGCCGGCTACGCCGCGACCGTCAGGCTGCTGACGCTGAAGGAGCGCCCGACCGCCATCTTCTGCCAGAACGACCGCACGGCGATCGGCTGCTACGAGGCCCTGAAGGAAGCCGGCCTGCACATCCCGCAGGACATGTCCGTCATCGGCTATGACGACGAGGAGATCGCGCGCCACCTGTTCCCGCCGCTGACGACGTCGATCCTGCCGCACCTGGCCATGGGCCAGTGGGCGATCGAGCAGCTGGAAACGCCGGCCGCCGCCGGCGGCCGGCATCCGATCGTCAAGCTGGAATGCCCGCTGGTCGAGCGTCAATCGGTGGCCGCCCCGCCGAAGCGGAGAGGCTAGAGCATTTCCAGCAAAAGTGTGAAACGGTTTTGCGTCCGGAAATGCGGCCAAATCAAAAAGATAGAGCGGTTCCAAAGATTCCGTTCAAACAGGAACCGCCCTAACGCTGGACAGACGACAGGGAGCCCGGCCCGCCGGGCTCCCGTCGGAGACGTCTACTTCTGCAGATCGGTCCAGATGCGCGTATAGAGCTGCTGCACGTCCGGCTCGCAGGTGGCGAGGAATTCGCCCGCCTTCTCGAACTCGGCCGGCACGACCAGTTCCGGCGCGTCCTGCATTTCCTTCGGCATGAACTCCTTCGAGCCCTTGATGCCGTTGGCGTATTTGGCGAAGGCCGAGATCAGCGCCGCGTTGTCGGGCTCCATGATGAAGTTCATGAACAGCTTGGCGTTGTCGACGTTCTTGGCGTCCTTCAGGATGGCCACGCTGTCCATGAAATAGGGGAAGCCCTCCTTCGGATAGCCGAACTTGATATCCGGGTTCTTGATGCGCGAGCGCATGATGGCGCCGTTCCAGTAGTAGACGGCGGAATAGTCGCCGGCCGGCAGCTTCTCCGTCACGCTGTAGTCCATGGCCAGCCATTTCGGCTTCGCCTCGACCAGCTTGTCGCGCACCTTCTTGAGCAGCTCCTTGTCCTGCGTGCACCAGTCGCCGCCGAAATACTTGATGGTGGCGAACAGCACGTCGTTCATTTCCGGCGCGACGTTGATCTTGCCGACCAGTTCCTTCGGCGGATCGAGCCAGATCGCCGAGGTGTTGATGTCGCCGCCATAGACCTTGGTGTTGACGCCGATGCCCGTCAGGCCCCACTGCCACGGCACGGTGTAGTGGCGCCCTTCGTCCCACGGCACGTTGATCCAGCGCTCGTCGACGTTCTTGAAGTTTTCCATCTGGTCGGGACGGGCTTCGAGCAGCAGGCCTTCCTTCACCCAGATCGGCACGTAGTTGGCCGAAGGCACGACGATATCGAAGCCGTGGCCGCCGGCGCGCACCTTGGCGAGCGCGGTGTCGTTGGAATCGTAGTCGGTGATGGTCACCTTGACGTTGTATTTTTCCTCGAACTTCTTGATCAGGTCGGGGCTGGTGTAGTCACCCCAGTTGAAGATGTTGAGTTCGCCGTCCGCGGCCGCGCTGCCGGTGAAGGCGAACGCCGCAAGCGTCGCCGCAAGGGCGGTGGTCTTCCATCTCATTTTCGATCTCCCATTGTGTTGCGATTGTTCATGGCTTGCGCCGGTTGACGAAGAAGAACACGGTGACGAGCAGGACCGACAGGGCCAGGAACACCGTGGCGATGGCGTTGATTTCCGGCGTCGTCTCGCGCCGCAGCTGGCCGAGCATGTAGGTCGGCAGCGTGTCCTGCCCGCCCGACTTGACGAATTCGGTGATGACAACGTCGTCGAGCGAGATGACGAAGGCGAGCATGAAACCGGCGATGATGGCCGGCCTGAGCAGCGGCAGCGTCACATGACGGAACGTTCGCCAGGGGTTCGCGTAGAGGTCGGCCGCCGCCTGCTCCAGCTTCAGGTCCATGCCTTCCAGTCGCGCCCGGATCGGCAGATAGGCGAACGGGATGCAGAAGGCCGTGTGGGCGAGGACGAGGTAGCCGAGGCCGGAATAACCGGTCCACACCTTGATGCGCGAGAACACGATCAGGAGCGCCACGGCGGTGACGATCTCGGGCACCATCAGCGGCTGGTTGATGAACGCATATTTGAAGGTCAGGCCCGGATAGGGCGGCGTGCGCGTCGTCGCCAGCGCGGCCATGGTGGCCACGACAGTCGACAGGGCGGCGGCCCACACCGCCAGCACCAGCGAGCGGATCGACGCGTCCTGCACGGTCGAGTTCTGCCAGGCGGAGACGAACCAGCGCAGCGACAGCCCGTCCCAGCGCGACAGCGAATCCGCCGCGTTGAACGAATAGGCGACGAGTGCGGCGATCGGCAGGTAAAGCGCAAAGAAGGTCAGCAACGCCACGAAGCCGAAGCCGGGCTGCGCGCGGATGTCGAAAGGCCTTTTAGCCATGGCTGGCCTCCGAGCGGGAGACGTTACGCACGTAGAACAGCAGCGCCACCATCACCAGCGCCATCAGCGTTATCGAAATGGCAGCGCCCAGCGGCCAGTTGCGGCCGGCGCCGAACTGCAATTCGATCAGGTTGCCCAGCATCATGTTCTTGCCGCCGCCGAGCACGCGCGGGATGACATAGGCGCCGAGCGACGGGATGAAGACGAGGATCGAGCCGGCGATAACACCGGGCTTGACCAGCGGCAGGATGATGCGCCGCAGCACCCGCCAGCGCGAGGCGTAAAGGTCGTAACCTGCCTCGATCAGGCGGAAATCCAGCTTCTCCATCGAGGCGTAGAGCGGCAGTACCATCAGCGGCAGGTAGACGTAGATCATGCCGAGCAGGATCGCGGTGTCCGTGTTCATGATCTGCAGCGGCTGCTTCACGACGCCGAGCCAGATCAGCGCGGTATTGACCAGCCCCTCGTTGCGGATCACCTGCTGCATGGCGAAGGTGCGGATCAAAAGGTTCGTCCAGAACGGTATGGTGACCAGGAAGACCCAGACCTCGCGCGTCTTCGGCGGCCGGGTGGAAATGAAGTAGGCGGTCGGGAAGCCGAAGATCAGCGTCAGCACGGTGGTGTAGAAGGACAGCCGGATCGACCGCCACAGGATCGTCAGATGGGCATCTGCCAGGCCTAGCGTGTCGTCGAAGATGTCGCGCTCGAACAGCACCGAAGTCCAGCCGTCCAGCGAGAAGGTGCCGAACTTGACGTCGCCGTAGTCGCCTTTCACCATGAAGGAATAGGCCAGCATGACGAACAGCGGGCCGATCGCGGCGACGAAGATGATGACAAGCGCCGGCGCCGAAAGCAGCCAGCGGTCGCGTATGTCCTTGCGGTCCGCGGCTCGGGCGGTTTCCTCGGCGCTCGCCATCGTCAGTCCTTCAGGACCTGCGCAGCGTCGGCGCCGATCAGCACCCCGGCGCGGCTGCCCTGCGCCAGTCCCTCGCCGCCGCCACGGCTGTTCTGCCGCCGCACGATGAAGGGCGAACCGTCGTCGAGCCGCAGGTGGAAATGCGTATCCGTGCCGAGATAGACGACGTTTTCCACCGTGCCGCCGAGCGAGGCGTCACCGTTCGCGGCGGCGAGCTGCGCATGCTCGGGGCGCACGACGATCGTCACCGCTCCGCTCGGCGAAAAGCCTTCCGGCAGCGAGGCGGGGATTTCGGCGCCCGACGACAGCCTCACCGTCGCGCGCCCGCCTGCCGTGCCGGCGATTTCTCCCTTGAGGAAATTGCTCTCGCCGATGAAGTCGGCGACGAAGCGCTCGGCCGGGCGGTCGTAGATATCGCGCGGCGCGCCGACCTGGAGAATTTTGCCCGCCGACATCACCGCGATGCCCACGGACATGGTCAGCGCTTCCTCCTGGTCGTGGGTGACGAAGACGAAGGTGATGCCGGTCTCGCCCTGCAGCCGCTTCAGCTCGACCTGCATGTCCTTGCGCAGCTTGTAGTCGAGCGCCGAAAGCGGTTCGTCGAGCAGCAGCACCTTGGGTTGCGGCGCCAGCGCTCGGGCCAGCGCCACGCGCTGCTGCTGGCCGCCGGAGATCTGGCTGGTGCGACGGTTGGCGAGCTGTTCCATGCGCACCAGCTTCAGCATCTCGGCGACGCGCGCCTTCACCTCGGCCTTCGGCCTGTCCAGCATCTCCAGCCCGAAGCCGATGTTCTCGGCCACCGTCATGTGCGGAAACAGCGCATAGGACTGGAAGACGGTGTTGACCGGACGCTTGAACGGCGGCAGCGGCGCAATGTCGTCGCCGTAGAGCAGGATCTCGCCGGCACTCGGATAGTCGAAACCGGCGATTAGCCGCAGAAGCGTGGTCTTGCCGCAGCCGGACGGCCCCAGAAGCGTGAAGAACTCGTTCTCGCGGATGGGGACGGACACGGTGTCCAGTGCCACGACCGCATTTTCCCCTGCACCGAAGACCTTGCGGACGCCGCGGATTTCGATGGCATTCCTGTCGGGCACACTCCACCCCATTGCTGCGGGCCCGCTCTTGCCGGCGGATCCTGTTCCCTCTCCTGATTGTCACCACAAGCGGCGGAGCTTGGCAACCGGAACAATCAAAATGGCGGCGCATGTTTGTCCGCACATCCTGCCCCGGCCGAAGGCATGGAAGACAGGTGAGGCTTTGACAGTTCGGCGCGGCGCTGCTCAAAGACGGGCATGTCAAAAGTGTTCGCCGTCCTGATCCTCGCGATGATGGTGGTCCATCTTTTCAAGCCGCTCGGCCTGCCCGGCCTCCGGCGGCGCGCCGATTTCTGGAAGCTGGCGGTGTTGGCGCTGGCGGCGATCTCGCTGACGGCGGCGCTCAGCCACTGGGCCTGATTCGGCTCAGGAACCGTCACCAAGGACGAGCAGCGCCAGGTGTTCGGCCCAGGCGCGGTAGCCGGCGGCCGACGCATGGAAGCCGTCGTCCGAAAAACCCGCCTGCGGATCGGTGATCGGCAGGCGCGGCGCCGGCACGGCGCCGCGCTCGTTGCACAGGCGCACGCCCATGCGGTTCATTTCCTGCGCACGGATTTCGAGGATTTTGCCGAGCAGGCCGGGCATCGCCGGCGCGCGGGTGAATTCCAGCACCGGCGACCACACCACGCGCGCCTGAGGCCACTTTGCCCTCAACGCGTAGAGCAGGCCGCCGAAATCCTTCTTGAAGCGCGGCACGGAATGGAAATTCTTGGTGTCGTTGGTGCCGATGGCGAGCACGATGTGCGTCCATGGTTCGGGCGCGAGGTTGGGCAGGACGAAGTCGCGGATCTGGCCCGACGTCGCCGAATTGAAGCCGGCGGCGCGCCAGCGCACGGCACGTCCGGTCCGTTCGTTGAGAAGCCCGGCGAGATGGCTGGCAAGGCCCTCCTCGGTGCGATCGATGCCGACCGAGGCGGCGGACGAATCGCCGAGCACCAGAAGCGCGAGCGCCGGTTCGGC
>JBQCHN010000431.1:0-2903 GCA_051954615.1 Mesorhizobium sp.
TGCGACAGGCCGGAGCCGGAATACTGCCAGAACAGCCAGTCGCGGCCGGGATAGACCTTGGAAGGATGCTGGGCCACCGAGCGCAGCCAGAACGGATGGTTCGGGAAAGCGCCCCTGAGGTTGTCGGCATAGAAGTCCGGCGACGTATAGATGACCGGGCGTTGGCCGTAATGGGCTTCGAGCTTGTCCATGAAGACCTGCATCTTCTCCAGCACCGTGGCGCGCGAGGGCCTGCGCTTGCAGGAGGACTGGTGGTTCCATTCGACGTCTATGACCGGCGGCAACGCACCGCGCACCTTCGGTACGTTGCGGATGAACCAGTCGGCCTGCTCACCCGCCGTGCGGCACCAGTAGAAGAAATGATAGGCGCCGCGCGCCAGGCCCGCCTCGCCTGCGCCCCTCCAGTTGCGGCGGAACATCGGGTCGATGTGGTCGCCGCCGTCGGTCGCCTTGATATAGGCGAAATTGGCGCCCTGCTCGCGCAGCTTCGACCAGTCGATATCGCCTTGCCAGCGCGAGACGTCGACGCCATGGACAGCCAGCTTCTTCGGCGAATGGCGGCCGAAGTTGATCGGCTTGGCGTCACGGAAGCGGCGCTCGCGGATGCGGTGGTCCTCGGCCGGCTTCGCCTGGTCGGCGGCGCGCATGGACGGCCTGGGCGCGGGCATGACGGCGGCAAGGCTCACCGGCTGGGGAGTGTCGCCGACCAGCGCGTCGGGCTCCACGTCGGCGCCCATCTCGGGCATGGAGAAGGCAGCGTCGGCAACGGTCCGGCTCTCGACTGAGGCGACCTCGGCCTTGGGCTCGACCGCCCGCACGGGTGCGGCCGGACGCGAAATCGCGCTGGTCGTCTCCATCGACGGACCCGGCACGATATCCTCGATGCCGCGGCTGGAGGTGCAGCCGGCGGCAAGGCAAGCGAAAAGGACGGCAGCGAAGCCCGGCAGACGCATATCGAACCTGTACGCACAACAAAACAGATCGAACGACACCCATTCGCGGGCGGCGCCAAGGCAATTGCTAACGAGAAATTACCAACAAACCATAAATGCCCGAAAAATTGTCCGCGATGCCGGCCAGCCACAACCGGGAGGCGCGATGCGGCACGCGACCGTCACGCCGGCAAGGCGTGCCGCATCAGAGATCCCGGATGGTATGGAAATGCCGGCAAACGCCGGCGGCCGCACGGAAGCGGCGATTCGTTCCGGCCGATCACAAGGCCGGGAGCCTGCGCGCTAGAGGCACAGGCGTTGCATCAGGCAGGTCTTGATGACATGCGCCGGCGGAATGAGCGCGCGCTCGGCGGCACGGTCGCGCGCCTGTTCCAGCAGGAGCCGGACGTCGTCCGCCTGCCAGCCATCGCGCGCCATCACAAGCTGGATCGTCGGATCGTCCAGCAACTCGTCCAGGGTTCTTGCGCCCTCGGTCATGAATAGACTCCTCGTCGGCCCGCCTCGCCCCTTAGATAGGAAGACCATCGTGACACGCCAATGATCGTTTGGCGGCTATCTTGCGGCAAAGACAAGAAAAATGTGCTGCAGTGCAACACCGTCGCCCTTCGCTACCGCGCACTCTTTTGCAGCCGCGAAGGGACGCGAAGCGCTCAGGACAGGCTTTTCGCGAGCGCCTCCAGCTGCTCGGCGCAGATGCCCCAGCCCTCGTGGAAACCCATCTTCTCGTGCTGCTCGCGGTCCTCGACCGTCCAGTGCCGAGCGGTCGCGACATAGCGCGTGCGCCCTTCGCCCGCATCCTCAAGGGTGACGATGCCGACCATGAACGGCTTGCCGGACGGCTGCCAGGCCGACGTGAACGCATCGGTGAAAACGAGTTTCTCGTTCGGCACGACGTCCAGATAGACACCGGGATTGGGGTACTCGTTGCCATCCGGGTCGGCCATGACGATCAGGGAAGAGCCGCCGGGGCGCACGTCCATCTCGGCGCGCGGCACACTCCAGGGTTTCGGCACGAACCATTGGGTGACGAGTTCGGATTCCGTCCAGCAACGCCAGATGCTGGCGCGCGGCGCATCGATGATGCGGGCGAGCACCAGTTCGCGGTCGGAGGAAGCGGCGATATCGATCTTGGTGGTCATCGGGTTGTCCTCGCATCGGGTTGACTATCGCAATCGCCTCAAGGACGACTGCCCCGGGCAAAAACCGACATCGACCGGTGAAATTCTTCACGCGTCGACGATATTGCCGCAATCCCAGCACTTTACAGAAAAGTGCTGGGAAACCGATTCAATGCCGTTTGGCCTGGACGAGGTAGGCGTCGATCGCCTCCTCGCCGAGCCACTTCATCGCTTCCAGCCGATGCTGGCCTTCGACCAGGACAAAACGCTTGTCGTCCTGACGTACCTGGATCGGCATCTTCAGGCCGTTTTCCAGAATGTCTTCGGCCAGCGCGCGCACCGTTTCCGGATGCAGCAGCTTGCGGCGTGCCGTCGGCACGTAGATGTCGGCTATTCTGACCTTCTGGACCCGCAGCATCGTGCCTCCCTAGCAGCGTGGCCGTCACATATAGCGGCTTGCCGTGGTCCGGCCAACCGAAGCCCGCACACTGGCCCGATGGGTCTGCTTGACGCCCGGCCCGCGCTTGGCCGAAATGACGGCGCATCATTTCAGGATCGCCATGACCGGCCTCCCGACAGAATTTCCGGATTTCGGGTTGACGCACGAGCAGCGGCGGCTGGCTGTGCGCAGCCACTACTACGAACGGCCGGGCATGGACGGCGCGCGCGGCGAGATCTGGTGCTACAGCGACCGTTTCTCCTACCGGCCCGGCGAGACGGTGCGGCTGCAGGTCAGTTCGACCGCGCCGCGATTCACGCTGGAAATCATGCGCGACGGCGGCAACGAAACGACCGTCTTGACGCAAGCGGACATCGCGGCGCGCTGGCAGGA
>JBQCHN010000432.1:0-30071 GCA_051954615.1 Mesorhizobium sp.
TTTCCCTGTTGCAATCGTCCGGCGCTTCGGCCATATAGGCGCGGCTTGCGGCCTTGAGCCGCGCGAGCGGGTGTAGCTCAGGGGTAGAGCACAACCTTGCCAAGGTTGGGGTCGAGCGTTCGAATCGCTTCACCCGCTCCAAGTAACCTCACCGAAAAGCCGCGGGAAACCGCGGCTTTCGTGTTTTCTAGGCAGTTGAAATCGCAAGGCGCGAATGCGGCTCGAAGGTCGCGGTTACCGCTCGGTCACCAATTCGCTGAATCGCCGGAGCGTGAAATCGCGGCGTCGGCGGGGTGCACGGCGGTGCGACGGAGGTCGCTTATCTGATGCTTAACGTGGTCGTGCTATCGAAAGCCAATGACCATAACTTCCGACGAAACGATACCGCCGCTGCAATCGATCGACTGGAATGTGATCTTCTCCGAGGTCAATTCGTGGCGTGGCGCCTGCATGCACCATTTTTCAATGGTCGAAGCGGCCGTGACCGAGACGTTGCTTGCGTTGAGCGCCACGATGCCGAGCCAGGCCGTCGTGCGCCTGCGCCATCTCATCGGGCAAAGGTACGAGGACTTGGCTGCAGCGATCGGTCCCGAGGGTCCATTCGGGGATGCGGGAAAGCATGCCCTCTCGGAGCTTGTACGGTTTCGCGAAAATCATGAGGCTTTCCGCACGCTGATATGTCACGGGACGGTCAAGGTGACGGTCGAGCACAATGGCCGGTGGCTTCTGCTCATTCGAACGCTGTCGATCCGCTCACGCCAGCCTGATCGCGCCATGCTGGCGCTGAATCAATCCGAGGCTGAAACCAAGTTGGCAGCCCTAAAACGCGACGGGACCAAACTCGCGTCGCTTCTCGGTCAACTCCGCAAGGCGATGGTCAAGGCCTAAGCCCGTCTCACCCGGAAGAGATAAGCAAGCACGCGGGTTCTCCGTTCGCGGGATCGACGCAGCGTGAAATCGCGGCGTCGCCGAGGTGTGCGGCTGCTCAGTCTACAACAATGACAGTGCACTCTCACCCTCGATTCGATTGACGAAGTCACGAAGCTGTGCTCGCTTTCCAAGCTGGGGGAACAAGTATGGCCTACAAGGAAGCTGCTGCTAGCATCGTTGATCGTAAATCCAGCTAATGATCGACATGGTGAGCTTGAGAACGAAACGGCCGCGATCGCGCAGCTCTTTGCCGCGCAAGAGCAGCATATGCGCAATCTTACCAAGGACCTTGTCTCAAAGGGCGAGATCTTCGAGCCGCCGCTCGTCTTTCCCTCAGGCGACAAATATATTGTCGCCGACGGCAATCGCCGCACCACCTGCCTCAAGTTGCTGGCCGCGCCGCGCCGCGCGCCGACAGTCGAGCTTCAGCAATTCTTTGCCGACTGTCGCAAGAACTGGCAAGGCACCTTTCCCGACAAGATCGAATGCCGGATAGAGAGCGACCGCGATCGAGTCGACGACATCCCTGTTTCGGCGCCACACCGGCGTGCAGGGTGGCATTGGCCAGAGCACTTGGAACGACCGGATGAAGGCCAACTTCGTCGTCCGCACCGGCAAGAGTAGCGGCCTCAACGTCGCCGACGAGATCGAGAAGCGGCTGAAGGAGGCGAAGCTGCTGCCGTTGCGTAAGATACCGCGCTCCAATCTCAACCGCTTACTCTCAGCGGAGTCGCTGCGAAATCGGCTCGGCATCTCGGTACGAAAGGGCAAGCTCGAAATCATACGTGACGAGGCGGGAACGCTGGCCACGCTGCAGCGGGTGGCGAACGATCTTGCGAACCGCATCATTACCCTGGACAATATCTGGGATACCGAATCCAAGCTTGCCTATATCGACGCACTTGAGGCCGAAGGCATGCTGCCGAAGGCCGCGCGCAAACCGCAGCCAAAGACGCTAGCCGCGCCTGCTCCCACGCCGCCTCAACCACGCCCGGCACCGCCGCGTCCACCGGCTTGGCCGCATCTGATCCCCGACGCTAGCTACGGCGTCACTTGGCCGGCTCATCTTCAGCGGCATCGGGCGATCTGGGAGGAACTGCGGTACAAGCTCGAACTCGGCGAGACCCCCAACGCAGTATCGGTGCTGCTGCGTGTGCTGCTTGAACTATCGATCGACAATTATGTGAAGCGCCGTCAGCTCACAGGGGCGTTGGAAACCGACAAGCTGGCGGTCAAGGCTGGCAAGGTCGCCGCCGATCTCCATGCCACGGGTAAGATCGACAAGAAATATCTTGGTGCGATTACCAAACTCAAGCAAGGGGAGGAAATCGTCTCGCTCGACACCCTCAATCGCTATGTCCACTCGCCCAACTTCAGCGTGTCCCCCGACCATTTGAAGATGCTCTGGGCGACGCTCGCCGACTTCATCGTGCTCTGCCTTGAGGCCTGACGCGCAGATGAGGCTGAATGTCGGCGGCGCACGAAAACGCGTCAGCTGAATTAAACTTCAAAAGATTGCCTGCTTTGCACCTCAATCCACCAGCGCGCTGAGCAATTTGCTGGCGCGAGCCAACTGATCCTCCTATCCTTAGACGGCGGATCTGCGTCTAGCGTTAAGCGATCGCTTTTTACCTCGGTTACGCGTTATCGGCTCCGTTGCTCAGTTTGTCCCTGTCGCGCAACAATACTCCCGCAAGCGCCATCATCACGACGGACACTAGGAGCAACAACGAGGCGATAGCGGTAATTTCGGGGTTTATGCTGTCTCTGATGCCGGAAAAAATCTGGACCGGGATCGTCTCTTTGCCTGGACTGACCAAAAACAGCGTTATCACGATTTCATCGAACGATACCGCAAAGGCGAACAGGGCGCCGGCGAGAATCCCCGGCGCGATTATCGGAATGAGTATGGAGAAAAACGCCCAGGTCGGGCTCGCGCCCAGGCTCAAGGCGGCCCTTATCAGATTATGATCGAATCTCTGCAGGGTCGCCGTGATGGTAATCACCACAAAGGGAAGACCGACGAGCGCCTGGGCAAAGATGATACTCGTATAGGTGCCTGCTATCCCGAGATAGGCGTCGAGGAAAAATATGCCCACGCCCGTTATCACGATTGGCACCAGCATGGGCAACAGCAGAAACGCGAGGACGAGATTGCTCGTTTTCGACCGGTACCTGGCCAAGCCAGCACCCGCCAACGTACCGAGGCAAGTGGCGATGATCGTGGCGCATACCGAAATGAACAAGCTGTTGAGCCCCGCTCGCACCCACCTTTCGCTGTTGAATATGCTTGCGTACCACTTGAAGGAAAAGCTGGTCGGCGGAAACGAGAAAAACTTGTCCGGGCTGAACGAAAGCGGGACTATTATGAGCAGAGGGATCATCAGGAACAATAGGATGAATATGCAGAGCATCCTAAAGCCCACGGTCCATAGATAATTCTGCTTCGGGTTCATGCTCTTAGCCTTACGGTGCCGCTTCCAGTATTTTCAGTTCGGGGTTGTCCCAATATACAAGTACAGATTGACCGATGGCGAACTTCGATCCTTCGTTGAGCGACGATTTGACGATGAAAGCCTGGCCGTTTTTCAAGGAAACGTTCAGCCGATATTGCTCCCCGAGGAAGACGATGTCGGTGACCACTCCCTCCAGGTAGCTGCGCGCCGATCGATGGAATTCCGACAAGTTATCCAGAGATGTGCATGCCCCGACGCTTTCCGGTCGTACGGAGGCAATGATGCGCTTGCCCTTCGCCAAAGCGCTGCCATCTGCGGCTGTCGCGCCGACCGAAGCGCCGGAGTCCAGCGCGATACGGACACTGTTGGCGTCCCCGATTTCCTCGACGACGCCTTGCAGTAAATTGCTTTCACCGACGAAAGTCGCCACGTAGGAATCGCGCGGGTTCCTGTAGATCTCATCCGGCGTATCGATCTGAATGATCTCTCCTTTCCTGTACACGGCGATACGATCGGACATCGTAAGGGCTTCGTTCTGGTCGTGCGTCACATAGACGATGGTTACTTTGAGTTCCTGGTGAATGCGTCGGATCTCGGTCTGCAGTGTTTCGCGCAATTTGCGATCCAGTGCGCCAAGAGGCTCATCCATCAGGACGATTGACGGCTCGAACACCAATGCCCTGCTCAGCG
The DNA here is from genome assembly GCA_051954615.1 of Mesorhizobium sp. Lineage (GTDB taxonomy): Bacteria > Pseudomonadota > Alphaproteobacteria > Rhizobiales > Rhizobiaceae > Mesorhizobium. Next base: position 4,077 of record JBQCHN010000432.1, read on the forward strand.
CGACCCTCTGCTGTTGGCCACCGGAGAGCTGGTTCGGCTTGCGGCCACCGAAATCGGCCAGTTGGACAAGTTCGAGAGCGCTTTTGACGCGCTCGCGAATCTCCGGCTTGGGAACCTTTCGGCACAACAACGGGTAGGCGATGTTTTCCGCCACCGTCATGTGCGGGAACAGGGCGTATTGCTGAAAAACAACGCCAATTCCCCTGCGGTGGGAAGGAAGCGTATCAATGCGATTGCCCGCCAACCAGATAGAGCCCTCATTGGGCGTTTCAAACCCCGCGAGCATCATCAGGGTGGTCGTTTTTCCCGACCCGGACGGGCCGAGCAAGGTCAAGAATTCACCTTGGCGGATATCAAGATCAAGATTACGAACGACAAGCTCGTGTCCGTCGTATGTCTTTGAGACATTCTTGAATTGAACCAGTATGTCTCTGCTCATGACTGCGGGGCTTTCGTCGAGGGTGTCTTAATCATCATTTATGGCCGTCGTTGCCGTCTGCTAGGCGACCGCCGGTTGCATACCGGACTACCGTGGATAGATTCACGGTAGTCCGGCCGCATATGAGGATATTCCGGAACCAGCGGTTACTCAGTGCGAGACCCAGTCCTGGAACCTAGCATTCAAGTCATCGCCGGCGCGGAGCCAGAATTCGGCGTCCGACGTCACGGCATGCTTCAGGTGTTCTTCGGTCGTCGGCATCTGATTGCGCAACGATTCCGGGATCAGAGGATAGGCCTTTTTGTTGGCCACGCCGTAGGTGATGTGCTTCATAAACTCGGCCTGCCGCTGAGCATCGAGAGCAAACTTCAGGAAATCCTTGGCGGCGTCCTTGTTCGGGCTACCCTTCAGGATGGTCCAGCTGTCCCACTGAAGGTAAAATCCCGCCTCCCAGACCAGCTTGAGGTTGCTGCCGGAAGCGGCGGCGTCCGCTACCCGCCCGTTCCAAGTGCTGCCTATGGAGCATTCGCCCGACAACAGGTTCTGGATTTGCTGAGTCCCCGATTCCCACCAGACGATATCGCTCTTGATTTCATCCAGCTTCTTGAAAGCCCGCTCCACGCCTTCCTCGGTATCCAGAACCTTATAGATCTGGTCCGGCGCTACCCCGTCGGCGAGCAATGCAAAGAGCAGCGTCTCCGAATTCTTGCGAAAGCATCTCTTGCCGGAGAACTTTTCGGTATTCCAGAAATCCTGCCAGGAGGTTGGAGCTTCCTTGATAGCATCGGCATTGTAGGCCATCACGGTTCCAGAGAATTCGGATGCTATTCCGCATTCGGAAACCGCATTGGGCAGCAAATCATCGGTCGGCAAACCGGAAAGGTCCACCTTCTCGAAGAGACCTTCGCTGCAGCCGATCGTCATGTTGCCCAGATCGGTCTGGGCGATGTCCCATTCGATATGGCCGCTTGCAATCTGCGAGCGCACCTTGCCGATCGAACCGTCGGACAAGCTTTCATTCACTTTTACGCCGGTCTGAGCTTCGAACGGCTCCCAATAGGCGGCGCGGTATGCGGCGGCGTCAGCCCCGCCGTAGGACGAGGCGTTCAATTCAGCTGCCTGCGCCTGAAGTGAAACGCTGGAGACCACCAGCGCCATGGCGGACAACGTTGCTTTTAGACTAATCATGATTTTCTCTCCCCTTTAAAACCGTTCTGTACTCTGGCTTGCTTCGCAAACCTCTTATCGGAAACTATTCATTTCTCCTTTTTCGTTGGCAAACATCGGGCCGGATTGTCATCGGGCCTTGTTCACACCCAGGAATTTGTTAACAAGCGCGAATGCTATGAGGGTGAATATAAGCAGCCATACCCCCAGGGATGCAGCCATGCCCCAGTTTGCATTTTGATCTGTAAAGTAAGCTATGTAATAACTTATCATCTGATCTTGAGGGCCGCCCAAGAACATCGGGGTTATGTAGAATCCCAAGGCAAGAACACCGACCAGAACTACCCCAGCGCCTACTCCTGGCATGGTTTGGGGCAAATATACGGAGTAAAAAGCATATACGGGCCTTGCGCCAAGCGACATGGCGGCCCTTGTATAAATAGGCGAAATTCCCCTCATTACAGAATAGATGGACAATACCATGAAGGGGAGAAGAATTTGTACCATCCCCACATACAAGGCGCCCCGGCTATAGAGCATGGACATTGGCTGATCGATGAGGCCAAGCCGTTTCAAGATGGCGTTGGCGATCCCGTCCTTTGCAAATATGACGATCCACGCAAGGGTTCGCACCAGCAGGGAAGTCCAGAACGGCGTCAGCACAAGGCCCAGCAGAAAAATGCGCATCACCTTGCCGCGTGCATTGGCGAGCAGGTAGGCCAGTGGATACCCAAGCAGCAGACATACGGCTGTAACGCTCGCCGATATCCAGAACGTCCTTAGCAAGGTAGTCGAATAGGCGCTGCCGCCTGCATCGCTGACATCCCCATAGCTTGTTCCCGTCATGCCGATGGTGCTGCGCAAGAAGAACGTCGTCAGCGGAGAGGATTCCTGGCGTATCAGCTTCCAGACCTCAGGTTTACCCCATTTGGGGTTGGTGTTGATCAGCGCTTCTTTGTAGGATTGCACACCTGCATCCGGCAAATCTTGCACGGTCTTGTTTATGACAGACATCAGGCCAGGGTGTTGATAGTTCAAACGCCTGGAAAGGGAGAATAAGTCCGGACTTCCTTTTGCCTTGCGGAGATCCTTGACGAGCGCGTCGTATACGTCCTCGCCGGGCAGGTCCTGGCCCGACCAATTCGCGATTGCCGACGTGGTATATGGAAGTGTGTGAGGGACAACGCTGTTGTCCACGCTTTTATAAAGGAAAAAGGCTATCCCCAGGACGAATGTGGCGAAGACAAAAACAACAGCTGGCAGAACGAGAAGAGAAGCGCCAAGCGCCTTCCTTCGCTTGTCTCTTGCGTATTCGCTTCTTATTTTCTGCCAGTTGTCGCTCTTAATCATATAGTCGTACTTTATGCTCACTCACAGTCACAGGGGTTGGGCATTCACGATCCGTGAAGCCCTAACTCCGTCCCAAAGCGACGAATCCCAGCCTCAAGGCGCTCAAGCAAAACCTCGATCTCCTGTTCCGATATGGTCAGCGGAGGAGATATGATGATCGCATTGTTGTAGGGGGCCACGCCGGCGGGGTAGACGATAAGCTTCTCGTCAAAGCAATGGCCGACAAACCTCTTGTTGGCCTCGATCTCCGTGGGTAGCGGCGTCCGTTTCTCGGGGTCGGCTAAAAGCTCGAAACCCCAGAGCAGGCCGCGCCCCCTGATATCGGCCATCCAGGGGTAGGTTCGCGACAAGCGCTCCAGGCCCGCTTTCAGTTGCGCGCCTCGGGCTTGCACGTTGCCCAATATTTGCGTTTTCTGCATATAGCGTATGACGGCCATACAGACGGCGGAACTCAATGGATTTCCGCTGAAGGTATGACCTTGCGGCTGCGCGTCCCGGAAGCTTTCCGATACCCGGCTGTGGTAGATAACCGCCCCCATCGGTGTATAACCGGAGCTCATGCCCTTTGCCGTGACGATCATGTCCGGCACGACCTGGTCATGCTCGCAACCGAACCAGGTGCCCGTTCTGCCCAGGCCGGTAATAACTTCATCGGCAATCATCAGGACATCGTATTTGTCGCAAAGCTTTCGTAGCTCCGACAAATATCCATCGGGCGGAGTGAGGGCGCCGCCTGCGGCTCCTACTATGGGCTCGACGATGATACCGGCAATGCTGTCAGCATCTTCGGAAAGCGCGCGTTCCCAATTTCCCAGGATTTCGGTTAGATATTCGGCGTCCGCCTTCCTGGCGCGGAAGGAATAAGGCGTCATTCCAAGCGCGAAGTCATGTAATAGGGTGCTGTAGTCCTTGCGACGGCTGGCATGGCCGGACATGGAAAGAGAGCCCATGGTCATGCCGTGGTAGCTGATGCTTTGTCCCAGTACCTTGACTTTTTCGGGCCTACCCTTGAAGGCCCAGTAATGTATGGCCGACCGCAGCGCCAGTTCGGTTCCCTCGGACCCACTATTGACCAGAAAGGCCCAGTCAAATCCCTCGGGGGCGAGATCGACCAATGCGGCGATCAATTCGTCCTTGCTTCGGCTGTTGAATTGCGTGCGGTATGCAAAGCAGACCTCGCTGGCCTGTTCCTGCATGGTGTCCAGGATTTCCTGAACGCCGTGACCCAGGGAAACGGCCATCGGCCCCGCAGAGCCATCGAGATAATCGTGGCCGTCCTCGTCGTAAATGTAGACTCCCTTCGCCCGAACTGCGTAAGGCAGCTTCGGCGTAACCGACATATTTACGCCGGAGGGAACGTTCGTTGTTGAAGAATTTGCATTCATGGCACTGAGCCCCTCGAAAAATGAAATCAGAAATTGACCTTGTCGGCGCCCTTGAGGTGCAGGAGTTCGCGCGCCTCATCCGGGGTTGCCACTTCGAGATTCAAGGCTTGGAGTATGGTGCGTATGCGGCTCACCTGCTCGGCGTTGGACGCCGCCAATTTACCGGGCCCGATCCAGAGCGAATCCTCGAGACCGACGCGTACGTTCGAGCCCATGGCGGCTCCGATCGTGGCCAGCGAAATCTGATTGCGGCCTGCTCCCAGGATCGACCAGCGATAGTCGCTGCCGAACAGCCGGTCTGCGGTGCGGCGCATATGCATCAGGTCTTCGGGGTCGGGGCCGATCCCGCCGAGAATGCCGAATACCGACTGGACAAACGGCGGGCCTTGAATCAGGCCCCGATCCATGAAGTGCGCTAAATTGTAGAGATGGCTGATGTCATAGCACTCAAATTCGAAACGAGTGCCATTTTCGGTCCCGCCGTGCAGGATCGCTTCGATGTCCTTGTAGGTGTTTTTAAAGATGAGGTCGCGGCTATTTTCGAGATGTCGGCGCTCCCATTCGTGCTCAAAACTCTTGAACCTGCCCAACATCGGGAATAGCCCGAAATTCATCGACCCCATGTTCAAGGAAGCGAGCTCCGGTTTGAAATACATGGCTGGCCGCAGCCGTTCTTCTATACTCATATGGGGACTGCCGCCGGTCGTGATGTTTATCACCGCATCGGTGGCGCTGCTGATCTTCTCCAGGAAAGGGCGAAAGTGCTCGGGATCCTGGGACGGCCTGCCATCCTCCGGTGCCCGCGCGTGCAGATGCAAAATAGCCGCCCCCGCTTTTGCCGCATCAATGGCCGCCGTCGCGATCTCCTCGGCCGTCGCCGGCAAGTGGGGCGACATGCTGGGTGTATGGATAGCTCCAGTTATGGCACAGGTAATAATAACTTTTCGGTTGCTTGCCATGATCGCCTTGTTTGTATCCGTGCTATTAGTCTGTATTTATTTCAATGATGAATTTACATCGATATTACATGTATAGCTATTTTTCACAAAATTAAAGTTACTCTACAATACTTGACAATAACGAAATAGAAGTATTGTGACGATTTTAAGGGTGATGTCGGCACGGAAATTGGTGCCAATTCTCGGACGGCTGCCAAAATTGGAGGCGCTCGACCGATTTACAGGAGCATACCGATTGACGGCCCGAGAAGCTGGCGGCCGATCTCGCCCAATGCGTTTTTGGCGCTCCGTCCGGTCAGCAGAATGCGCTCAAATGCCGTACAGGCTACAACCGCCCCCACAGGAAGATCGCACTTTTTTTGAACCCACACCCCCATGTGCTCCTCCAGGCGTCCGAACTCAATTTCCGCTTCCGGCCGAGATTGCTAGACGTGGCTAACTGCACTCATCGGATCGATCGGACAACGTCGAATTTTAAAACACATAAATCCTTGTAATACAATATGGCGACAAACTGTGGATATGTGCGCATCTTTGGCACAGATTTCATTTGCCAATCCATTGATATTTAAGTATATTATGGACTGAAAAACAGAGCTGAAATCGATTTGAAGGGCTGCGAGCCGAGGAATCATTTTTGTGCTTTGTGATCACATCTGACGATGTACGAGATGGTTGACCTGGAATGACGCTTTCCGATAAAACGCTCGACCCCGCGACAATCCATTCGGACGTGCCGACGGTGCTTGCCGAACTGGCCACAGTCACACGACAGTCGCTGCAAGGGCAGATTTACGATTCACTTTACAAGGCTATTTCATCCGGAGTCTTCGCTCCCGGCCAGCGCTTCTCGTTGCGATCTGTCGCCGCTGCGCTTGGCACAAGCACAATGCCCGTGCGTGAGGCAGTCAGCCGACTCATCGAGATCGGCGCATTGGAGGCTCTTGAAAATCGGCGCCTTCGTGTTCCGCTGCTCGACGCAGAACGCTATCGCGACCTGATCCGGGCGCGACTGACAATCGAGTCATCGGCAACAGACCGCGGGGTTCCCGAGATGTCGGACGGGGCGGTCGCGGAGGTAACGCGACTGCATGAAGAGATGTGCGTGCTGTCGGCCAAACCCTATACGGATAAATATTCCCAACTTTATCTCGCGCTCAACCGCGATTTCCATTTCACAATCTACGAAGCCGCGAACTCCCGGACATTGATCAATATCATCGAGTCCCTCTGGGTCCGAACCGGTCCATTCCTGCACCTTCTGCATCGACGTACTTCAGATTGGCGCGGCAATGATATCCATGCGCGGATCGTCGAAGCCGTGCGCCGTCGCGACGGGCAAGCGGCGGCGGCCGGCGTTTATGAGGATATCGAGGCCGCGATGAACTTCGTCATTAAGGATGACATCTTTACCTAGTATTATCAGACGTTGTACGGGTATGGGCAGCCTGCCTTGTCGACTTGGCTCTGCTTTCTGCTAAGAAGCGTCCGTGTTTACACGTTGCTACGACGACGTTGAAGGTACACGTTAAGGTTTATAGGCGATGGCGCTGATGCGGACCTGCCCAGCAGCTTTGGCAAGACTTCGCCATCGCATCCAGCGCAAGTTATAGCTGCGCTTCCATATGCCGAAGATCTCGCGATTTGAGAGGAGACCTCCGGTAGGAGTTATGGTCGTTCTCTTGCTATGCGATCACCGCGCGGTCACCATCCAGAAATTTCTTTGCAGTTCACATCGGTTCATCGGAGTATCGTTCCGTTCACAAGCGGCCGTCCCGACGAATACCGGAAGAACACGCCTCTTGCGTACTGAAATAAAATCAGCGATACTTTACTCGAATACCTTGACAGTGTAATTTTTTGCTTGCCAAGGTTGGGGTCGAGCGTTCGAATCGCTTCACCCGCTCCAAATCATCCCACATTGAAAAGCCGCGGTTCGCCGCGGCTTTCGTGTTTTTACGCAGGTTGACCCTTACGACGTGGCCAGGTCGTCTTCCCAGCGCACTGAGGCGATCAGGGTCTGGTAGGCGGTGGCCAGGTGCCGGTCGAAGGCGGCTTCGGCTCGCTCGGCGTCGCCCTCCAGCAAGGCCTCTATCACCTCCAGGTGCTCGGCAGCCGCATTGCGATTGCGGCCAACCTCGTCGATCTTGTTCCAGCGATAGTGGAAATGGACGATGAGCGAGATCATCGTGCCGAATTCGAGGATGAACCGGTTGCGGGCCGCCTGGCAGATCATCTGATGGAAGCGCGCATCCAGCGCCGGGAAGGCGAGCGCGACGCTGTCCGGGCCGGTGATGATCTTTCGATGCTCGCGCACCATCTCTTCCAGGGTCTCACGTGGCAATGCGGAGCGGCCGGATGTCAATTCCTGCAGCGCCTGGCGCTCGAACATCCTGCGCACCACGAACATCTCGTCGGCGAATGTCCTGGTGAAGCCCCGCAGCACCCATGAGCGGTTGGGCCGTTTCTCGATCAGCCCGTGCCATTCGAAGCGGATCAGAAATTCCCGCACCGCCCCTACGGAAACCCCGAAATCGCGCGCAAGATGAGCCTCGTGGATCACCGTCCCCGGCGGCAGGTCGCCCTTGAGGACCCAGGTCAGGAACTTTTCCTCCACGACGCTGCGGGTGGTGACGGTCTCGTTCTCGTCGAAATAGTCGGCCGGCACCGGTTTGCGGACGAGACGCTTCTCGCGGCCGTTCCAGCGGATCACGCCGAGCGAGGAAAGCCGGGCCAGGACCGCACGGACCGTCGTGCGGCTGGCGTTCAGCCTGCCTGCGAGTTCCGTCTCCGGGCCAAGCGTCTCGCCCGGCTGCATCCTTGCAAGATGATCGAGGAGTTCGTTGCACTGGGTTTTGAAAAGGTTCTTGTCACGCGCCATCGTGACCCCTTGCGCCGTTGCATTTCAGAAAAAGTTTGACACAAAAAAGTATTTATTCGATAAAAAACAAATCACAGGAACGCGATCGCGCTTTGGGGCGCGTCGACACGACGAACAGCATGCGAACACTCCTTTGCGTTGAGCCGGGTCGGCTGAAACTGGTTTCCCGCCCGTGGCCCGAGGAACAGCCCGGCCGCACGCGCGTCAGGCTGTCTCGGATCGGAATATGCGGGACAGACTACCATATATTCGAAGGCAGTCATCCTTATCTGTCGTATCCGCGGGTCATGGGACACGAACTGTCCGGCCACGCGATGGAGGCGTCGCGCGACGGCCGCATCGCCGCCGGCGATCTCGTCGTCATCAACCCGTATCTCTCCTGCGGGACCTGCCGGGCATGCTGCGCGGCCAAGCCCAACTGCTGCGAGAACATAAAGGTGCTCGGGGTCCATACCGATGGCGGCATGTGCGAGCAGATCTCGGTTCCCGACGAAAATCTCTACCCGGCGACCGGCCTCTCCGAGACCGGCGCGGCGATGGTCGAGTTTCTCGCCATCGGCGCCCATGGCGTGCGCCGTTCCGGCATCGGGCGGGAAGCCAGGGCCATGGTCGTCGGCGCCGGGCCGATCGGCATCGGCTGCGCGTTCTTCGCCGCCGTCGCAGGCGCCGAGGTGACCCTTTGCGACACGTCCCCCGCGCGGCTCGAACTGGCGGGCAGGATCCTGCCGCAGATTCACCTCGTCGATGCGGCGTCGCGCGGAAATGAGCCGTTCGATGCCGTGTTCGACGCCACCGGGAACCTCGATTCCATGAATGCCGGGCTGCACTGGGTGGCGCATGGCGGATCCTATGTGCTGCTCTCGCTGGTCAAGGGCGAGATCCGGTTTTCGGATCCCGAATTCCACAAGCGCGAGACGACCCTCTACGCCAGCCGCAATGCCGTCGAGGCCGATTTCCGTCACGTGATGGATACGATGCGCGCCGGGCTCGTGCCGGTCGATCTGCTCGCCACGCACGAGACTTCGCTTGAGGACGCGGTGCAGGATATGCCTCGCTGGGTCGAGAACAGGGGCGCCCTCGTCAAGGCCATCATTCATGTCTGACGGCTTGCCGGTACGGGTCCTGCAGTTCGGCACAAGCCGTTTCCTGCAGGCCCACGCTGACCTGTTCTTCTCCGAAGCCGAGCCGGCACTCGGGGTCGCGGTGGTGCAGACCACCGATGACCCGACGCGTGCCCGGCGCCTTCAGGCGCTTGCGGCTCCGGAAGGCTATCCCGTGCACATTCGCGGCCTGGTGGATGGCCAGCCGGTGGACGAGGAACGCCGGATAAGATCCGTGCGCCGATGCCTGCAGACCGCGCAGGACTGGGCGGCGATCGAGCGGCTGGCGACCGATCCGGACGTCTCGGTCTTCCTCTCCAATACCGGCGATGCCGGATATGCGCCCCGCCCCGCCGACCCGCGCAGCGTTCCCTGCCAGGAAATGAGCTTTCCAGCCAAGCTCTGTCATCTGCTGGCCGCCCGCCACCGTGCCGGCGGGCCGCCGCTGACGCTCTTTCCCATGGAGCTCGTGCCGCGCAACGGCGCCGTGCTGAAGGCATGCGTGCTGGAAGCCGCGGAAAAGCAGGGGCATTCCACGGATTTTCGAGACTGGCTGGAGCGACAGACCTGGGCGAACAGCCTCGTCGACCGCATCGTCTCCGAGCCGATCGAACCCGCCGGCGCGGTGGCGGAGCCCTACGCGCTCTGGGCGATCGAAGCGGCGCCGGGGATGGCCGCACCGTGCGACCACCCGGCGATCCGTGTCGTGCCCGACCTAGCGCCGCTTGAAAGGCTGAAGCTGCACATCCTCAACCTCGGCCACTCGGTGCTGGCGGACTTTTGGCTGCACAGCGACGCCTCTCCTTCGGCGATCGTGCGCGGAATGATGAAGGCCGAGCCGGGTGAGACAGTGCGCGCAATCTGGCGCGACGAGGTTTTGCCGGCCTTCGCCGCGACGGGAATGGGCGACGAGGCCGCCGCCTATTGCGCAACGACCGAAGAACGCTTCCTCAACCCCTTCCTGGACCATCGGATCGCCGACATCGCCCAGAACCATGGCGAGAAGGTCTCCCGCAGGGTCGGCGGCCTGTTCGACTGGGCTGATCCAACCATTCCGATGCCGCGCCTGCGTGCAATCGCCGGACGGACGACGGCCTAAGGGCATTTTGCAGCCAGACGGAATCGTCAGGCGTCGCGCAAATGCGGCTAAAACAGATAGGTCGTTGCGCCGCTTCCGAGAAACGGTGAAACGATCCAGGGCCATCGGTCCGGCAAAGATCGATCGACGATGATATGACGATCCGACCGCCTCCTCAGGGGCCGATGCGCTTGCCGCTTGCCGCATCGAACAGATGCACGGAACCCTGCTCCGGACGGAAATGCAGCGTCTGGCCCTGGGTGAGCGTGGCCCGGCGCCGCAGCAGGACCTGCACTTCTTCCTTCCCGACGGAAAGGATGACCAGCATTTCCGAGCCCAAGGGTTCCACCAGCTCCACCCTTCCGGCCACGCCTTCGCCGGATTCGACGATCTCCAGGGCCTCGGGCCGGACGCCGTAAAGCGCATCGCCGGTCCGGTCAACCGGAGGATGCGGCAGCAGGACGCCATCGCGTGTGGCGAAGCCGTCGCCCGAAATCCGGCCCGGGATCAGGTTCATGCTCGGCGACCCGATGAACCCCGCCACGAAGGCGGTTTCCGGCCGGTCGAACAGGTCGAGCGGAGACCCCTGCTGCTCGATTATGCCGCCCTTCATCACCACGATCCGGTCCGCCATGGTCATCGCTTCGACCTGGTCGTGCGTGACGTAGATCACCGTGGCATTGAGGGATTTCTGGATCCTGCGGATTTCCGCCCGCATCTGCACCCTGAGCTTGGCGTCGAGGTTGGAGAGCGGCTCGTCGAAGAGGAAAACCTTCGGGTTGCGCACGATCGCGCGGCCCATGGCGACGCGCTGGCGCTGCCCGCCGGACAATTGCCGGGGCGTGCGGTCGAGCAGTTCGCCAAGGTCGAGGATCGCGGCAGCACGCTGCACCTCGGCGGCGATGTCATCCTTCGAGCGGCCGCGCAGCTTCAGGGAGAAGCCCATGTTCTGGGCCACCGTCATATGCGGATAGAGCGCATAGTTCTGGAACACCATGGCGATGTCGCGGTCGCGCGGCGGCATGCCGTCAACCTGCTGGTCGTCGATCGCGATGTGGCCGCTGGAGGCCTGTTCCAGCCCCGCTATCGTGCGCAGAAGCGTGGACTTGCCGCAGCCCGACGGCCCGACAAGCGCGACGAACTCACCGTCAGCGACTTGCAGGTTGATGTCCTGTAGAACCTTTACGCTGCCGAAATTCTTGAAGAGGTTGCGGATCGTTACCGAAGCCATCAGCTATCTCCCCCGGCGAGGAAACCGTTGCCGTTGCCACGCGACGGCGTGACGAACTGCGGCGGCAGCAGGGGCGGCAGGTGGCGGCGCAGGGCGGCTGCCGCGCGCAGAAGCGTGGTCTCCGCGCCCCAGGACGTCACCAGTTGCACGCCGACCGGCATGCCGGCCGAATCCAGGCCGCAGGGCAGCGTGCACGCGGGCAGGCCGGTGAGATTGAAGGGGAAGGTGAACGGGGTCCAGTCCGCGCGCCAGCCACGCGTCTGCGGTCCTGGATAGGCATGGAACAGCGGGAAGGCCGTGCAGGGCGTCGTCGGCAGGACCAGCACGTCGAAACGCTCGAACAGTGCCCGCAGGCGTTGCATGTAATCGTAGCGGACACGGTGATAGGCCCTAGCATAGGCGGCGCCGGTGACCGTGCGTCCGACGCGGACGAGTTCCTGCAGCTCCGGCTCCATCAGGGCCTGGCGCTCGGGCGGATAGTCGTCGGCCATCATCGCCGTGCCGGCCGACAGGATGGTGATATAGGTCGCCTCCGAATCCGGCAGGTCGAGCGACGCGGCCTCGCCGCCGGCGCATTCACCGGCCAGGAGGTCGGTCGCGCGGGCGACGAGGTTCGCCACGTCAGGCGCGACCTCGGCTTCCGAGATCGTCGGCAGGATGCCGAGCTTCAGGGAGGATGCCGGCTCCTTCAAGGCCTGGGCCATGCGACCTTTGCGGCCGGCAGGTGCCGTGACAAGGGCGGAATCCGCGGTCACCGGAGCATCTGCCGCGACCATCACGTCAAGCATCAGGGCAGCGTCCTCGAGCTCACGCGCGAGCGGACCGGACGAAACAAGCGGACCGGTGATGGAGGCCCGTTCATGCAGCACGACGCCCGCGCCGGGCTTGATCGCCACGACGCCGCAGAAGGAACCGGGTATGCGGACCGATCCGCCGCCGTCATTGCCGAGATGCAGCGGCCCCAGTCCTGCCGCGGCAGCCGCGCCGGCGCCGGCACTCGATCCGCCAGTCGTCATGTCGCGGTTCCAGGGATTCCGTGTCGCCCCCGTCAGGGGAGAATCGCTGACGCCCTTGTGGCCGAATTCCGTCGTCGTCGTCTTGCCGAGGATGACCATCCCGGCAGCCCGCAGCCGCGCGACTTCGCCGGCATCGGCTTTCGCGGCCGGCACATCCGGGTCGATGACATGCGTGCCGTAGCGCGTCGGCCAGCCCTCGACATCGATCAGGTCCTTGACCGAAACGGGAACGCCGTCCAGAGGGCCCAGGACCTCTCCCCGCTTCCAGCGGCCGGCGGCGCTTTCCGCATCCGTCAGCGTGCGCGGAGCGTCGATCAGGCAAAAGGCGTTCAACGCCGCCGCGGGCGCCTCGATCCGGTCGAGGCAGGCCTGCGCCACGTCCACCGGCGTGAACTCGCCTTTTGCAAAGCCTTCGGTCATGCGCACGGCGCTGAGCTGGTTGAGATCCATCGGATTTTACTTTCAGGACAACTAAGGGAGCCGGCGGGTTTCCCCGCCGGCCTGCACTTGGGTTAGCGGATCGCGCTGTTGGCGCGCTCTGCCGCGTCGGTCAGCGCTTCGGCAGCAGGACGATTGGCCGTGACGATCTCGTTCGTGGCGACCGCGAAGGCATCGAAGATCATCGGCGCCTGCGGGTGGAACAGGATCTCCTTCGAGCGGTTCACATCGGCCGTGGTCAGGCTGTGGAGCGCGGCCGCAGCCGGCTGTTCTCCGAAGGCAGCCTTGAACGGCTCGCTCGACCACGCCGAGCTGCGGGTCGTCGCCAGGCCGGCGGCCGCGGCCTGCGCGGCGGTCGGCTTCGACGTCGCCCAGGTCATGAACAGGAAGGCGGCGACCTTCTGCTTCGACTTGGCGTTGATGCAGGCCTGCCAGCAGGACATGTACGGCGTGGCCGGATGGCTGCCGTCGCTGACCAGCGATGCGAAGCTGGCCTTGCCCGCCACCCGGCTCTTGTCGGGATTGTTGATCGTGGCGGCGAAGTTCGAGCTGTCCGAGGCGATCGCCGCGGCGGCCTGGCTGAAGTCGTTCAGGACCTCGTACCAGTCGTAGCTGCCCACGCCGAGCGGCCCGGCATCGCGCAGGATCTTTCCATAGATGTCGAGGGCCTTGATGCCCTCCGCGCTGTGGAACGCCGCCTTGCCCTGGTCGTCGACCATGCGTCCGCCGTGGGAGAACAGGAAGCCCATCGACGCCGCGGTGGCGCCCGACGACGCCTTGGCGCGCATCGCGATGCCGGCTATGTCGTTCGTCTTCACGCGCACGGCGACATCGTGCAGCTCTTCGAAAGTCTTGGGCTGGGACGCGCCGGCGGCTTCGAACGCCGTGTTGTTGTAGAACATGATCTGCGATTCCGCGGTGATCGGAAACGCATAGCGCTCGCTGTTGCTCCAGACGGGGAAGCCGCGCGCCGCGCCGAGCAGGTCTTCCTCGTCGTACCAGGCGGCGTCGAACAGGTCGGCATTGGCGTAGTGCTCGTTCAGCGGCTCCAGCCAGCCGGCGCCGATGCCCTGCCCGTAGGACAGGAACATGAAGACGTCCGGCACGTCGCTGCCCGCGCCGAGCCTGACCGGAAGCGACGTCAGGAATTCGGCTTCCGACTGGAAATCCGTGACCACCTTGATGCCGGTCAGCTCGGTGAACTGCGGCAGCAGCGGAATGATGGCGTCCGACCACGGATGCGTCGCGCCGGCAAGCTGCAGCGTCGCGCCGGACGCCTGCTTCCAGTCGACGTTCGCGGACGTGTAGGCGGACAGGTCCGCCTCCTGGGCCCAGGCGCGGCGCGAAAGCAGCGCCGGCGTGGCGAGCGCCGTCGTCGTGCCGAGAACCAGCTGGCCGAACCGGCGCCGGTTCAACGTACCGAATTTGCGATCAGTCATGACAATCTCCCATTCATTGCGTACGGAATCCCTCCGGCCGCGGTTGCAACCAGTCTCACTTCACCGCTCCCAGCGTCAGCCCCTGGATGAGCTGGCGTTGAAACATCAAAAGAATGAAAAGCACCGGGACCAGCATCAGGCTGGCCGCCGCCGACAGCCTGCCCCATTCGATCTGCTGGTAGCCGATGAACTTGTACAGGCCGACCGAGATCATCGGGATTTGCCCGCCGAGGATCAGGGAAAACAGGAACTCGTTCCAGGTGAAGAGGAAGACGAGTACGCCGACCGCGGCGATACCCGTGCGGGCGAGCGGCAGGATGATCGTCAGGAACGTACGGAAATAGCCGGCGCCGTCGATATAGGCCGCTTCCTCCAGCTCCTTGGGAATCTCGGCGAAGAAACCACGCATCAGCCAGATGACCAGCGACAGGTTGAGCGCCACATGGGCGATGATCAGCCCCGCATGCGTGTTCAGCAGGCCCATGCTGTTGAACATGACGAAGAACGGGATGAGCATGGCCACCGGCGGGGTGAACCGGGTCGACAGGATCCAGAAGCCGATATCGGTGCTGAAGCGGAATCTGAAGCGGGCCAGCGCATAGGCGGCCGGCGTGCCGATCAATATCGCCAAGAATGTCGTCGCCGTCGCTATGATGAAGGTATTGAGGAAGTAGCCGAGTATGACGGGATCGGCGAGAACGGCGGCATAGTTGTCGAGCGTGGGGACGAACAGGAAGCGCGGCGGCCGCGCCACCACGTCCACGGGCTGCTTCAACGAGGTGTTGATCAGCCAGTACAGCGGAAAGACGGTCCATAGGGTGAAGAGGCCGAGCAGGGCCCGCCGCAGCCAGACCAGGAACCCGGCTTCGATCGTCCGCGCGGTCATTTCTCGTTCTCCGCGATGTTCAGGAGGCGGGTCCGGCGCAGGACGAATTGCGCGAGGAAGATGATCAGGAACATCATCAGGATGGCGATGGCCGAGCCTCGCCCAATGGCGGTGAACTCCAGCGCTTCCTTGAAGGCGAAGACGTTGAGCGTCGTTGTGCTGCGCCCCGGGCCGCCGCCGGTAAGGATGTAGAAGGAATCGAATGCCTTCAGGGCATCGATCGTGCGCAGCAGCACGGCGATGACGATATACGGAAACAGCATCGGCAGGATGATGTAACGCATCACCTGCATCTCGGTGGCGCCGTCGATCCGGGCCGCTTCGACCGGTTCCTGCGGCAGCGCGGCGAGGCCGCCCGCCAGGATCATCACGATGAAGGGGGTCCAGTGCCAGGCGTCGATGACCACCAGGCTGCCCATGGCGAAGCCGGCGGAGCCGAGCCAGTTCTGCGGCGGTATGCCGAGGAACTGAACCAGGTAGTTGGCGACGCCGAGACCCGGATTCAGCATCATGCGGAACGTGAAGTACGCGGCGATCGGCGTGACCGCGAGCGGCATGATTATGATCGTGCGCAGCGGTCCCGCCCAGTTCGCCGCCGTGCGGAAGAGAAGCAGGGCGATCGTCAGCCCCAGCGCCACCTCGAGCGCTACGGCCGCCGTCACGAAGACCGCAGACCGCCACAACGCCGCCCAGAAAGCCGGAGCCAGCAGCAGTTCAACGTAGTTGCCGAGGCCGATAAAGCTCGTCGGCGGGTTCGACAGCATATAGTTGGTCAAGCTCAGCACGACGCTGACGACAAAAGGCGCGATGGTGAATGCGGCCAGCAACACCATTGCCGGGGCGAGCATGAGCAGGATGAACCGTCTGGCTATCTGCACCTCGCCCGTTTTCCGGCCGCCCTTTGCAAGGCTCTGGCGTTCCGGATTGTTCATGCTTCTCACGTCCTCCCGGTCACGCCACAAGCCTTTCGTGAATGTTTTTTATTAAAAAAAAACGGACACTGTCAAATGGTTTTCACAGAGTCGGTCATTGGAAACCGGCCGCTCGTTCCGATTGAGGATGGTTATGTTTCCCACGGCTGAAGCGCGATCGGCGCACGGCGACCGGCTCTTTGGATCGCCAAGGTCCGAGTCAGCTCACTGGAAACCCGGTCCGTTCAGGGCTTTTGCTGTCGGAAGTTTGCGGGAAGAACGCGAAGCCCGGTGGAAAACTCCAGAGGCTCCGTTGGTTCGCACCTCAGGAATTCAACAGACGCTGCGGAAACGCTCCACGCAGACGTCCAGCACCTCGCCGGGATCGCGCTTCCACCAGTTTCCGGCCGAGAAGATCTCGACCTCGCACAGGCCGTCGTAGCCGGCACCCTCGACGGCCGCGCGGATCGCCTTCAGGTCGGCCACGCCGTCGCCCATCATGCCGCGGTCGAGCAGCACGTCGCGCGTCTCGGCCAACCAGTCGCACAGGTGGTAGCCGAGGATGCGATGACTGCCTGCGCGCTTCAGTTGGTCGGCCAGCATGGTGTCCCACCACACGTGATAGACGTCGACGGCCATGCCGACATTGGCGTTGCCGATCCAGTCGCACAGGTCGAGCGCGTCGCGCACGGTGACGAGGCAGGAGCGGTCGCCGCCATAGACCGGATGGAGCGGCTCGAGCGCCAGGCGCACGCCGCGTTCCGCCGCATAGGGCGCGGCTGCGGCAACCCGCTCACCGACCCGCTTCAGGCTCTCCGCCATACCCTTCGTATCCGGCTCGACGCCGCCGACGACGATGGTGAGCACCGGCGCCTCAAGGCCTGCCGCCATGTCGATCGACGCACGGAAATCGTCCATCAGGGCCGCGAGCGGCCGTGGTGCCAGCGGGCCGACGAGGAACGGCGTGCGGCAAAGGCCGGCGACCGTGAGGCCGGCGGCGCGGGCGCGCTGGCCGATCGCCACCGCGTTCTTGCCGATCTCGCGTCGCCAGAACACGATGCCGCCGAAGCCGCGCTCGACGCAGGCATCGATCACCCGCTCGACCGGCCAGCCGGCGCCCTGCCCGTCGACATTGTGGCCGAGCGTCGCCGTGTTGAGGGCGAGCGCGGAGTGGTCGTTGCGGAAATCGCGCATCGTCGCCTCAGGCGCCGTAGAGCGCCAGAAGCTTGCGCATGCGCTGGATCGCCAAGTCCGGGTCGCGCAGCAGGCCGCAGCCGTCGGCCAGCTTGAACGCCTCGACGAAATAAGGCAGCGGCCGCATCGCCTGCGCGCCGCCGAGCATGACGAAATGGTCCTGGAAGCCGTTCAGCCAGGCGAGGAAAACCACCCCGGTTTTGTAGTGCTGCGTTGGCGCCCGGAAGATCAGCCGGGCCAGCGGCACGGTCGGGTCGAGCGTATCGCGAAAAGCCCTGTCGTCACCTTCTCCCAGCTTGGCGACTGCATAAGCGGCCGCCGGCGCCAGCGGATCGAAGATGCCGAGCAGGGCGTGCGAATGGCCCTGTTCGTCGCCGGCGATCAGTTCGGGATAGTTGAAGTCGTCGCCCGTATACATCTTCACGCCGGCCGGCAGGCGGCGGCGCATGGCGATTTCCTTGTCCTTGTCGAGCAGCGAGATCTTGATGCCGTCCACCTTGGCGGCATTCTCCGCGATCACCGCCAGCGCCGTCTCCATCGCCGGCTCGAAGGCGTCGGCGCCCCAGTAGCCGGCCAGCGCCGGGTCGAACATTTCGCCCAGCCAGTGCAACACCACCGGCCGGTCACAGCGCGCCAGCACGTCGCGATAGACCTTTACGTAGTCGTCCGGCGAAGCGGCCACAGCGGCGAGCGCGCGGCTCGCCATCACGATGAGCCGGCCGCCGAGCTTCTGGATCGCCTCGACCTGCTCGAAATAGGCGCGCCGCACGTCGTCCAGGTCACGGGTATCGGCGGGCGCTAGCTGATCGGTGCCACAGCCGTTGAACACCAGCGCATCCGGCAGCTCGGCCCTGGTGCGGCGGATGAGCTCGAGCGCGCCGGGCCAGTCGAGCCCCATGCCGCGCTGGGCGGTATCCATCGCCTCGGCAATGCCCAGGCCGAGGTCGTCCAGATGACGCCGGAACGCCATCGTCGCCGTCCAGTCGACGGCGGCTGACCCGGACGGCTCGCTGGCCGCGAATGGATCGGCGACCACATGCGCGGCCGAAAAGACGGTGCGGGCGGCGTCGGCAGGCAGCCGCGCGGACGGAATGGTCCTGCCGCTCAGCCGGTAGTCGGAGAAACTGCCTTTTACGTCGGGAAGCCGGATCGTCATCGTTGGTCCTTTGAGCAATTCCAGGAAAAGTGCGAAGCGGTTTTTCCGTCCGGAATTGCATAACAACTAAAGAGATGGGTTGTTTCGTTGTTTCCTTGAAATGGTGAAACGACCTAGAATCTCGGCACCAGCATGCCGGCGTCGACCGCGATCACCTGGCCGGTCGTGTAGGGCAGGTTGCCGGATGCCAGCGTCGCCATCACGCGGCCGACATCCTGCGGCTGGCCGAGCCGGCGCATCAGCGTCAGCCCTTCCTCGTCGATCCGCCGCTGGTAGGTCGCTGAAACCGGCCTGGTCATCGCCGTCTCGATCAGGCCCGGACGGATGTCGTAGACCGCGATGTTCTCGCGCCCGAGCCGTACGGCGAACACCTTGCTCACCATCGCCGAGCCGGCTTTCGACACGCAGTATTCCGCCCGCGGTTCGGCCACCGCGTCGGCGTTCGAGGACGACACGTTGATGACGGCGTAGAACCGTCCGTCGTCGCGCCGGCGCGGTAGCACGCGGCGCGCCCACGCCTGGCAAAGGAAGAACTGTGCCTTGGCGTTCACCGCCTGGCAGCGGTCGTAGCTTTCCTCGCTGACGTCGAGCGGGTCGCCGCGGGCGAGTACCGACACGCCGGCATTGTTGATGAGCGTCGATAGTGGGCCGATCGCGCGTTCGGCCATGTCCAGCATCGCATCGTGCGAGGCAATGTCGGCGACGTCGCCGGCGACCCGCACCGCCGGCACGCCGAGCGCGGCGACGGCCGCCTCGGCGTCCTTCAGTTCGGCATCGTCGGCCGGGCCGTTGAGCGCGACGGCAAAGCCGAGCCTGCCCAGCTCCAACGCCGCCGCCAGCCCGATGCCGCGGCTCGATCCGGTGACGAAGACCGCCTGCCGCGCCGTTCCGCTCATGCCTGCGCCCCGTGCTTCAAGAGTTCGCGCGCGATGATCATGCGCTGGATCTGGTTAGTGCCCTCGTAAATCTGCGTGATCTTGGCGTCCCGGTAAAGCCGTTCCACCTCGAAGCCGCGGATATAGCCGGAACCGCCGAACACCTGCACGGCATCGGCGGTGCGGGCGACAGCCATGTCGCCGGCGAAGCACTTCGCCATCGAGCAGGCCTTCGTCGCCTCCTCGCCGCGATCGATCTTGACGGCGGCGCTGTGCACCAGCAGGCGGGCGGCCTCGATGTCCTTGGCCATGTCGGCCAAAAGCCACTGCACGCCCTGGAAGTCCGAGATCGCCTTGCCGAACTGCCTGCGCTGCCTGGAATAGTCGACGGCCGCCTCCAGCCCCGCCTGGCCGATGCCGACGGCGAGCGAGGCGATGCCGACGCGGCCCTTGTCGAGCACGCTCATCATCATGTGGAAGCCCTTGCCGGCTTCGCCGAGCAGCGCCTCCGGCCCCAGCTTGACGTCGGTGAAGGTCAACGCACCGACCTGGCTGGCGCGCTGGCCCATCTTGTGCTCCTTCGGGCCACGCTCGACACCCCTGGCGTGCAGGTCGACGATGAAGATGCTCATGCCGCGATGCCCGGCGGC
This sequence comes from Mesorhizobium sp., assembly GCA_051954615.1. GTDB lineage: Bacteria > Pseudomonadota > Alphaproteobacteria > Rhizobiales > Rhizobiaceae > Mesorhizobium. Next base: position 24,232 of record JBQCHN010000432.1, read on the forward strand.
CTTGTCCGTGCGCGCCAGCACGAAGCCGACATCGGCGACCGGCGCGTTGTGGATCCAGATCTTGCCGCCGTTGAGGCGCCAGCCCTCGCCGTCCGGCTCGGCGGTGGTGCGGATGCCGGAAACGTCGGTGCCGGCTTCCGGCTCGGTGATGCAATAGGCTGCGCGCTTCGTCGCCCGCATTACCGGGCCGAGCCAGGCGTCGCGCTGCGCCTCGGTGCCGTGGCGGACCAGGAGCGTACTGATCAGCTCGACAAGGCCGCACTGGTCGGCCACCGAGGCATAGCCGCGCGACAGTTCTTCCATGACCAGCGCATAGGTGAGCGTATCGAAGCCGGGACCGCCCATCGCTTCCGGCACGCCGATGCCGAACAGGCCGAGCTCGCCCATCTGCTGATAGAGCTCGGCAGGAAAGCGCTCGTCGCGGTCGAGGCCCTCGGCCGCCGGCCGGATCACCTCTTCGGCGAACTGACGCGCCATGTCGCGCACCTGAAGCTGCGTCTCGTTGGCGTACATGACGTCCTCGTTTGTAACTATCTAGTTATTGCTATAGCGCAGCACCGCACACACGGTCAAGCGTCTCCGCGGCGGCGACGCCGGGCGGCGGCACGGCTTGCCGAAGGACCTCAATCTGTGTAAGAAATAACCGGATGGTTACAAGGGAGGATAGCATGGATCCGTCGCAGAAGCGCAAGTTCGGGCGCAGCAACATCGAGGTCACCGCCTTCGCTTTCGGCACCGCACCGATCGGCAATTTCCTGCGCGAGATCGACGAGCCCACCGCCGATGCGATGGTGCAGCATGCCTGGGACGCCGGCGTGCGCTTCTACGACACGGCGCCGATGTACGGCCACGGCCTGTCGGAACTGCGCCTCGGCCATTCGCTGCGCTGGAAGAAACGCGACGACTTCGTCCTCGCCTCCAAGGTCGGCCGCGTGCTGAAGGCCGGCAGGCGTTCCGAGATCGACTTCGCGCCGTGGAACAACGCGGCGCCCAACACCATGGCCTTCGACTACAGCTACGACGGCACCATGCGCTCCTTCGAGGATTCGCTGCAGCGACTGGCGCTGGAGCGCATCGACATGCTGTTCATCCACGACATCGACCGCTTCACCCGCGGCGACGAGCAGCCCGAAGTGTTCCGGCAGGCGATGGACGGCTGCTGGCGGGCGCTGGAGCGGCTGCGCTCGGAAGGCGTCGTCAAGGCCATCGGCGTCGGCGTCAACGAATGGCAGGTCTGCCACGAGGCGCTGAAGCAGCGCGACTTCGACTGCTTCCTGCTCGCCGGCCGCTACACGCTCCTGGAGCAGGAGGCGCTGGACGGCTTCCTGCCGCTGTGCGAGCAGCGCGGCGCGGCCGTTCTGGTCGGCGGCGGCTTCAACTCCGGCATCCTCGCCACCGGCGCCGTGCCGGGCGCCAAGTACAATTATTCCCCGGCCCCGGCTTCCGTCATGGACAAGGTGGCGAAGATCGAGGCGGTATGCCGCGAGCACGCCGTGCCGCTACCCGCCGCAGCGCTCCAGTTCGTCGTTGCGCACCCCGCCATCCCGGCCTTCTGCGCCGGCACGCGCACGGTCGATCAGCTGGAGCAGAACCTGAAATGGTTCAGCCACCCGATCCCGGCCGACTTCTGGGCCGACCTGAAGCACAGGAAGCTGCTGCGCGAGGACGCCCCGGTGCCGGCATGACCGCGAGGGATGGTCGACAGCTGTGCGGGGCTGCCGAGCTTTCCTACGAGGACGTGGAGGCCGGCGACTGGTTCGAGACGTCCGGCCGCACGGTGAGCGTCGACATGATCGACGCCTTCGCCGCGCTGACCGGCGACCGCTTTGAGATCCACATGGACGAGGTCGCCGCGCGGCGCCATGGCTTCACCGGTCGTGTCGCCCACGGCCTGCTGGTGCTGTCGCTGGTGGACGGGTTGAAGAACCAGGCCGAGGCGCGGTTCAGGGCCATCGCATCGCTCGGCTGGGATTTCCGCTTCGAAAGGCCGGTGCTGGCCGGCGATACCATCAGGGCGCGCATCGCCGTGACCGGCAAACGCATCACAAGCAAGGCGGACCGCGGCATTCTTACCCTGCGGTTCGCCGTCGCCAACCAGAAAGGTGAGATCGTGCAGTCGGGCGAAAACCGGTTGATGGTCTATCGCCGGTAGATTGTTTGCCGGCTAACCGCTGTCGGTTAAAATTCGATATCGACCACGGTGACGCCATCGGCCCCACCCACCGTGTTGGCGACGATGCGCGCGCCGATCTCACGGTGCCTGGCATCGACGAGATAGGCATCGCGCGCGGCGCTGTCGGCGAAATCGACCCAGAAGGCATCGGCGTTGCCACGGATCAGATCCGTCTCGACACTGACATTCGGTCCAGCGTGGAAGCCGACGATGCCGGGCAGGCGATCGCGCAGGTCGCTGAGGTCCTTGTAGATCGACGCCTTGGTTTCGGCATCGACACCGTCGAGAAAGCGCAGGAGAACGAAATGCCGGATCATGCCTTGGTTCCTTTGGAGTGACGGGACGGCGACGGGAAAAGCGGTCCGCCGGATGCGGCGGTGTCAGAAACGTGGCGGCCGCTTGGCGCGGAACGCCGCAAGGCCTTCCTTGAGGTCGTCCGATCCCGCCACGGCGATACCGGCCAGGGCATCGAGGACCCGTTCGGTTTCCTCGCCCTCGGCCGCGTTGACCAGCATCTTGGTGAGTTCGGTGGCGAGCGGCCCGCGTGCGTAGACCCGGGCGGCGACCTGCCTAGCGTGTTCCAGCCCCTTGCCGCTTTCGGCCACCGCGTCGACCAGCCCGAGGCGAAGCGCCTCCTCGGCGCCGAACACCTCGCCGAAGATCGCCATGCGCCGCACCAGCCGGGCGCCGAAGCGGCGCACGGCGCGCTGCGTGCCGGACCAGCCGGGAATGACGCCGAGTCCCGTTTCGGGCAGGCCGATCTTCACATGCGCCTCGGCGATGCGGAAGTCGGCGCAAGCCGCGAGTTCCAGCCCGCCGCCCAGCGTATGGCCATTCAGAACGGCGATGAGCGGTTGCCGCAGCCGCGCCAGCGCGTCGAAGGCGGCATGGCCCTCGCGCACCCAGAAGCGGCCGAAATCTTCCGGCGCCTCGCCGCTCCACGCCTCGATGTCGCCGCCGGCCGAGAACGCCTTGGCGCCGGAGCCTGTGAGGATGGCGACGCGCACGGCGACATCGTGCTCGATCGTGGCGCAGGCCAGCGCCAGCTCGCGGACCATGCCGGCGTCGAGGGCGTTCAGCTTGGCTTCGCGCCGAAGCACGATCAGCGCCACGCCGCCCTCGACTTCCAGATGCACGCCGCTGTCGGACATTATTCGGCCGCCTCCTTGCCGGCGGAGCGCCCGCCGCTGCCGCCGGGCAGAAAGAGATCAGCTTGCATCGGCTTGAGCGACGGCGCAACGGAGAGCGGAAAGGCCGCGCGGTCGAGCACGTCGCGCTGCAGGTCGATTCCGGGCGCGATCTCGGTGACCGTCACCTTGCCGTCGATCAACCGCAACACGCAGCGCTCCGTGACATAGGTGATATCCTGGCCCTGCGCGGTTGCCCGCTTTCCGGAAAACGACACCTGGTCGACCTCGGGCACCAGCTTGGCTACCTTGCCCTCCTTGTCGATCGATACCTTGCCGTCGGCGATGGAGAGCTTCGCCCCGGCATTGAAATAGCCGGAAAAGACGATCTTCTTCGCTCGAGCCGTGATGTCCACGAAGCCGCCCGCGCCGGCGGTGACATGCGGCCGGACCGCGAGTTTCGAGACGTTGACCGACCCGTCCGCGCCGATCTGCAGGAAGGACAGGAGCGAGGCGTCGAAACCCGCCGCCTGAAAATAGGTGAACTGATGCGGCGACGGCACGAAGGCCTCGGCATTGGAGGAGCAGCCGAACTTGAAGTCGAGCAGCGGAATGCCGCCGACCGCGCCTTGCTCGATCACCCACGTCACTTCGCCGTGACGGCCTTCTTCGAGGAAGATGCGCGGCACGTTGGCCGAGATGCCGAAGCCGATATTGACCGCCCAGCCGGGCTCGAGCTCGGCCGCGACGCGGCGCGCGATGACCTTGGCGGGATCGAAGGCGGGCGTGCGGAAGGTGTCGAGCGGCCGGAACAGCTCGCCGGAAATCGCCGGGTCGTAGGCCGTGGCGGTGGTCTGCAACTGATCGGGCGCCTCGACGATCATGTCGACCAGGATGCCCGGCACGCGCACGTCATGCGGCCTCAGGCTACCAGCCTGCGCCACCCGCTTGACCTGGGCGATGACCAGTCCGCCGCAATTGTGCGCGGCAAGCGCCAGTTCCATCGCGCCGAGATAAGCGCCCTCGTGCTCGAAGGTAAGGTTGCCGCGCTCGTCTGCCGTCGAGGCGCGGATGATGGCGACGTCCGGCGCGATGGTCGGGAAATAGAGCCACTCCTCGCCCTCGAAATCGATCTTGCGCACGATCGCCTTTTCCCGCGCGCGCTCGTTCATGGCGCAGCCGTCGAGATCCGGATCGACGAAGGTATCGAGGCCGACCTTGGTGATGACGCCCGGCCGCTTGCCGGCGGCTTCGCGCAGGACGTCGAACAGGATGCCGCTCGGCACATTGTAGGCGGCCACCTTGTTCTCGCCCAGCATCTGCCAGATCAGCGGCGGCTCCGCCGACGACGGGCCGGAAGGATAAGAGCCGGCAATGATGGCGTCGATCATGCCGTCCTGGGCGAGATGATCGATGCCCTTGGTACCGAACATGTCGCCGGCGGCGATCGGATGCACCATCGTCAGCCGGCCGGGATGCCGCTCGACGCGATAGCGCTCGCCGAGCGCCTGGAGGACATGATCCGGACAGCACAGGCCGCTCGACGAATTCACCGCGACGACAGCGCCGTCGGCGATGCGCTTGACCGCATTTTCCGCGCTCGTGATCTTGGACATCGACATCCTCACTGAGATTGTTCCGCGCTGCATTTCCATGTCGCCGGCGCCTGTTTCGGACCGGACAAGGAACCGTCTTGCAGCCTGACCACGCTCATATTATAAGTAACCATCTGGTGCAATAGCGGATTCGAACGGAGAGTGGGGAACGGCCGAATGAGCATCTATTTCCAGCAGACATACCAGCGCGCTTTCGGCACGTATCCGTTGCGCGACGAGACTTGCAGGCAGGCCGTCGCGGCAGCGCTGGCGACCGGCTACCGCGCCTTCGACACCGCGCAGATGTACGAAAACGAGAGCGAGGTCGGCGAGGCGCTGGCCGAGGGCGGCGTGCCGCGCGCGGAGCTTTGCATCACCACCAAGGTCGGCGTCGAGAACTTCGCCGACCGCCTGTTCCTCGCTTCGGTGGAGCGCAGCCTGAAGGCGCTGCGGACGGATTATGCCGACGTCCTTCTGCTGCACTGGCCGGCGGTGGACGGCAACATCGCGCCGCCGTTGCGCCAGCTCCAGAAGGCGCAGGAAAAGGGGCTGGCCCGCAATATCGGCATCTCCAACCACACGGCCCGGATGATGCGCGACGCGAAGGCAATCGTCGATCTCCCGCTGGTGACCAACCAGGTCGAGTTCCATCCTCTGCTCAACCAGGGCGTCCTTCTGGCGGCCGCCAGCGAGACCGGCATCCCGCTGTCGTCCTACTGCTCGGTGGCGCGCGGCAAGGTGTTCGAGATCCCGCTCTTCGCCGAGATCGGCGCGCTCTACGGCAAGTCGGCGGCGCAGATCGTGCTGCGCTGGATCCTGCAGAAGGGAGTGTCGCTGAACACCATGTCGACCAAGCCGGACAACATCCGCGCCAATTTCGACATCATGGATTTCACCCTGTCGAGCATCGACATGGCGCGGATCGAGGCGCTGACCCACACCAAC
>JBQCHN010000433.1:0-5004 GCA_051954615.1 Mesorhizobium sp.
GTGAAACAAGCACAGGGGATTGAACAGTGATTCACGTGAAACATCCTATTCGAGATTGTTTCACGTGAAACGGCCGGCTTGACAGGAGAGCGACCGGCGCCCAAGTGTCGCGCTCAAGGATAGAAGAACCATGACCAGAAATTACGACGTCGTCGTCATCGGCGGCGGGCATGCCGGATGCGAGGCCGCGAGCGCAGCAGCGCGTTCCGGCGCGCGGACGGCGTTGGTGACGCTGCGTTTCGATACGATCGGCGTGATGAGCTGCAACCCTGCCATCGGCGGCCTCGGAAAAGGCCATCTGGTAAGGGAGATTGACGCCATGGACGGGCTGATGGGCCGTGTGGCGGATGCTGCAGGAATCCAGTTTCGTTTGCTGAACCGGCGCAAGGGACCTGCGGTGCGCGGTCCGCGTGCCCAAGCCGATCGCAAGCTGTACCGTTTGGCGATGCAGGCTGCCGTCCAGGAACAGGAAGGCCTTGAGGTCATCGAGGGCGAGGCGGTCGATTTCGAGATCACTGGCGGACAGGTCGCGGCGGTCGTGCTGGCCGATGGTCAGCGGCTGGCCTGTGGCGCTGTCGTGCTCACCACAGGGACGTTCCTGCGCGGGCTGATCCATATAGGGGAACGCAAGATCGTTGCCGGGCGGATGAACGAACAGGCTTCCGAAGGGTTGTCGGCGACGCTCGCCCGCGCCGGCTTTCGTATGGGCCGCCTCAAGACCGGCACGCCCCCTCGCCTCGACGGCCGCACCATCGACTGGGCCTCGCTCGACATGCAGCCGGGCGATGACGAGCCCGTACCTTTCTCCCTGCTGACGGACCGGATCACGGCGCCTCAGGTCGAATGCGGGATAACGCGGACGACGCCCGAGACGCACGCTGTCATTCGGGCCAATCTCGGCCGCTCGGCGATGTATTCCGGGTCGATCGAAGGCGTCGGTCCGCGCTATTGTCCGTCGATCGAGGACAAGATCGTCAAGTTCGGCGATCGTGAAGGCCATCAGGTTTTCCTGGAGCCGGAGGGCCTCGACGATCACACCGTCTATCCGAACGGCATCTCGACGTCGCTCCCGCAGGACGTGCAGCTTGACTTGCTCAAGACCATACCGGGGCTCGAGCAGGCCGTCATGCTGCAGCCTGGCTACGCCATCGAATACGACCACATCGATCCGCGCGAGCTGGAACCGACGCTGGAGACTGCAAAAATCCGGGGACTGTTCCTGGCCGGGCAGATCAACGGCACCACCGGCTATGAGGAAGCCGCAGCGCAAGGGCTGCTTGCCGGCCTCAACGCGGCAAGGTCCGCGTCCCGGTCGGAGCCGGTCCTGATCAGCCGCAGCGAGGCTTACATAGGGGTGATGATCGACGACCTCATAAGCCGTGGCATCAAGGAGCCCTATCGGATGTTCACGTCGAGGGCCGAATTCAGATTGTCGCTGCGCGCCGACAATGCGGACGAGCGGTTGACGCCGAAGGCGACGGCACTGGGTATCGTCTCGAACGAACGGGCCGGACGTTACGGTAAAGCGAAGGCGCGGATTGAAGAAGCGCGGTCGCTGGCGCTGTCCTTGCAGATGACGCCCAACGAAGTGGCGCGTCATGGATTGGAGATCAACCAGGATGGCGTTCGCCGCTCCGGCTATGACCTGCTTGCCCGGCCCGGCGTGAATGTCGCCTGGCTTGCCGGCATCGATCCGGCCTTTGCAAAGATCGACGTGAAGACTGCCGAAGCTCTTGAAACGGAAGCGAAATATTCCGTCTATCTGGAGCGCCAGAAGGCCGATGTCGTGCAATTGCAGCAGGAAGAAGCGCGCGCCATCCCGGCATCGCTGGATTTTTCGACGGTGCCTGGCCTCTCCAACGAACTGCGGCAGAAGATGCGTGAGCGGCGCCCGCGTTCGGTGGCCGACGCGCAACGCATGGAAGGCATGACGCCGGCAGCGCTGGCTCTCATCGTCGCGCATGTGCGCGCCAGCGAGTTGGCCGACAGGGGCGCGGCGTGAGCCTGCAGTCTCTTGAAGAGTTGCAAAGGGTCGCCGGTCCGGTTTCACGTGAAACATTCGGCCGCCTTGTCGAATTCGAGGCGCTTTTCCGCAAATGGAACCAGCGCATTAATCTGGCCGCCCGATCCACCGAACCGGACCTCTGGTCCCGGCATATCCTCGACAGTGCGCAACTGGCGTCGCTGCGGCCGCATGCGCAGCGATGGCTGGATCTCGGCTCCGGCGGTGGGTTTCCCGGCCTGATCATCGCTCTCATCGAAAAAGAACGCGGCGGCTTTGTCGAACTGGTTGAAAGCAACCGAAAGAAGGCGGGATTTCTACAGGCTGCGATCAGTCATTTCGCCCTGCCCGGGCGCGTCGTCCCGCTTCGAATCGAGGACGCCCCGGCTGCCGTGATCCAGCCGCAGGTGGTCACAGCGCGCGCGCTGGCTTCCCTCGACGTATTGCTGGACCTTGCTTCCCCTTGGTTGTCGGCAGGCGCCACCGCCCTGTTCCACAAAGGCCGGGATTACCGGCGGGAGATCGAAGAAAGCGTTCACCGCTGGTCCTTCGATCTGTTACAACATCCGAGTCTGATCGATCCGGAGGGCGTTATCCTCGAGATATCCAACCTTCGCCGGGTCGAACCCTGATATATGCAGTTCTGATATATGATGAGCATGACGGCACCTAGGATCATCACTGTCGCCAACCAGAAGGGTGGCGTCGGCAAGACGACGACCGCCATCAACCTTGCCACGGCGCTGGCGGCGATCGGCGAGCGCGTGCTGATCGTCGACCTCGACCCGCAGGGCAACGCCAGCACCGGCCTCGGCATCGACCGGCGCGACCGCACGGTCTCCTCCTATGACGTGCTGACAGGCGAGCTGGATATTGAGGCGGCAGCGATGCCAACAGCCGTTCCGGGCCTGTCGATCGTGCCGTCCACGCTCGATCTCCTCGGCATCGAAATGGAGATCGCCTCGGCGCCGGATCGGGTGCTCAGGCTGCGCAACGCATTGCGCGATGCGGCCCAGCGGTCGGGCACGTTCAGCTATGTGCTGATCGACTGCCCGCCGTCGCTCAACCTGCTCACGCTCAATTCCATGGCCGCGGCCGATTCGGTGCTGGTGCCACTGCAATGCGAGTTTTTTGCCCTCGAGGGCCTCAGCCAACTGCTCGAAACCGTCGAGCAGGTGCGCGGTTCCATCAATCCCGATCTGACGATCCAGGGCATCGTGTTGACCATGTTCGACGGCCGCAACAACCTTGCCAACCAGGTGGTGCAGGACGTGCGCGCGCATATGGGCGACAAGGTTTACGAGACGGTCATTCCGCGCAACGTGCGGGTCTCGGAAGCGCCGTCCTACGGCAAGCCGGCGATCCTCTACGACCTCAAATGCTCGGGCAGCCAAGCCTACCTGCAACTGGCATCCGAAGTCATCCGCCGCGAGCGCCGGTTGCGTGCCGCATAAACGATTCGATACCGGAACGATTCAATAATGAACGAAGATCCTTCCAGAAAGCGGCTCGGGCGAGGCCTTGCCGCGCTGATCGGCGAAATGGACCGCCCTGCTCCCGCTCCGGAAAAGCGCGCGACGGCCGATGGCAAGGCGCCGATCGAATTCGTTTCGCCGAATCCGAAGAACCCGCGTCGCAGCTTCGCCGAGGCCGATCTGACGGATCTCGCGCAATCGATCCGCGAACACGGCATCGTCCAGCCCGTGGTGGTGCGTCCCTCCCCATCGCAATCCGGGCGCTATGAGATCATCGCCGGCGAGCGGCGCTGGCGCGCAGCGCAACGCGCCGGGCTGACGGATATCCCAATCATCGTTCGCGAGGTCAGCGACCGGACGGCGCTCGAACTGGCGATCATCGAGAACGTCCAGCGCGCCGACCTGAATCCGGTCGAGGAAGCGCAAGGCTACCAGCAGCTGATCGACGAGCACGGCTACAGCCAGGCCGACCTCGGCCAGGTGATCGGCAAGAGCCGCAGCCATGTCGCCAACACGCTGCGGCTTCTGAAGCTGCCGCCCGTCATCCGCGACATGCTGGTGGACGGCGCGCTGTCGGCCGGCCATGCCCGCACGCTGGTGACGGCCGAGGACCCGGCGGGCCTGGCCAAGCGGATCGTCGAGGAAGGCCTGTCCGTGCGCCAGGCGGAAGCGCTGGCGCAGATGCCGGCCGACGCGCAGCGCGAGGCCAAGCCCCGGTCGCCGGCCGAAAAGGACGCCGACACGCTGGCGCTGGAAAAGCTCCTGTCGGACACGCTGGGCATGAAGGTGCATGTGGCACACAAGGACCGGGGCGGTGAAGTCCGCATCGGCTACCGCACGCTGGAGCAGCTCGACGAGTTGTGCCGACGCCTCAAGCAGGATTGAAAACAGTTTTCGGGCTGCTTATCGGCAAAGGAATGACACTTCTGCGCCGAAAGGCATTATCGCCGATATGGCGAGAGGCCGCATATCCATAATAAGCCGGCTAAGGATGGAAGAGATCTACGGATCGGAGCGCGCCGGCTAGTCCGCGTGCTCGGCGATCACTGACAGGAATGCGGGGCCATAACGCTCCAGCTTGGCCTCGCCGACACCGGGAACGGCCGCCATCTCGCGGCGCGAGGTGGGACGCGCGGCGGCGATCTCGATCAGCGTCTTGTCATGGAAAATCACATAGGGAGGCACGTTCTGCGCGCGGGCGATCTCCATGCGTTTTTCCCGCAACGCCTGGAACAGCGCGCGATCGGCGTCGGGCAGGGCCGCCGACGCCTGCTGGCGCGAGACCTTTGCCTGCCGCGCCCGCGACGGCGCCGGCACGCGCAGCATGAGGGTCTCTCTTTCGCGCAGGAACCGCCGGCCCGCTTCCGAAATCGACAGGCCGCCGTGGCCGGCGAGATCGACATCGATCAGCCTGAGCGCGACCAGCTGGCGCAGGATCGCCCGCCATGTGCGGTTGTCGTGCTCCTTGCCGATGCCAAAAGTGGAAATGCTGTCATGGCCGAAGCGAAGGATGCGCTCGTCTTCGAC
>JBQCHN010000434.1:0-2977 GCA_051954615.1 Mesorhizobium sp.
GGGGCCGAAGCGGCCGGAGCGCAGCGTGATCTCCTCGGCGGTGTAGGGGTCCTTGCCGAGCACCTTGGCGCCGTCGACCGCGCCGCCGTTCTCGCCATTGCCGTTGGCCTCGCCGCCGAGCTGGCGGGTGTAGCCGCATTCTGGATAGTTGGAGCAGCCGACGAAAGCGCCGTACTTGCCGAGCTTGAGGGACAGGTTGCCGGTGCCGCATTTCGGGCAGATGCGCGGATCGGAACCGTCTTCCCGTGCGGGGAACACCAGCGGCGCCAGTTCCTCGTTCAGCGCGTCGAGCACGTCGGTGACGCGCAGTTCCTTGGTCTCGTCGACATGCGCCGAAAAATCCTTCCAGAAGTCGCGCAGCACGTCCTTCCAGGCGAGCTTGCCGTCGGAAATCTCGTCCAGCTTCTCTTCCAGCGAGGCGGTGAAATCGTACTCGACGTATTTGTCGAAGAAGTTCTCGAGGAAAGCGGTGACCAGCCTGCCCTTGGCTTCGGGGATCAGCCGGCGCTTGTCGATCACGACATATTCGCGGTCTTCCAGCGTCTTCAGCGTCGCCGCGTAGGTGGAGGGACGGCCGATGCCGAGCTCTTCCAGCTTCTTGATCAGCGAGGCTTCGGAATAGCGCGGCGGCGGCTCGGTCGTGTGCTGTGTGGCATTGATGGCCTCGCGGTCGAGCGCCTCGCCCTGGCGGATTTCCGGCAGGCGGCGGTTCTCCTCGTCTTCCGAATCCTCGTCTTTCTGGTCGGTATAGGCGGCGATGAAGCCGTCGAAACGGACGACCGAGCCGACGGCGCGCAGGCCGGCGGTGCGGGCACCGTTCGTTGCCTGGATCTCGACCGTCGTGCGCTCGATCTCGGCGGCGTTCATCTGGCTGGCGATGGCGCGCTTCCAGACCAGTTCGTAGAGCCGCGCCTGGTCTGCATCGAGATACTGGCGCACGGAAGCCGGCGTGCGGAAGAAGTCCGTCGGGCGGATCGCCTCGTGCGCTTCCTGCGCATTCTTGGCCTTGGCGGTATATTGGCGCGGTTTCTCCGGCAGGTACTTGTCGCCGAATTCCTTGCCGATCGCGGCACGGGCTGCCTCAATCGCCTCCGGCGCCATCTGCACGCCGTCGGTACGCATATAGGTGATGAGGCCGGCCGTCTCGCCGCCGATGTCCATGCCTTCGTAGAGGCGCTGCGCCACCTGCATGGTGCGGTTGGCCGAGAAGCCGAGCCGCGAGGAAGCGGCCTGCTGCAGGGTCGAGGTGGTGAAGGGCGGTGCAGGGTTGCGCCTGGTCGGCTTTGCCTCGACCGACAGCGCGCGGAAGGAAGCGCCCTCCAGCATCGCCTTGATACCGTCGGCCTGGTCCTTGTTCTTGATGTCGAGCTTCTGGAGCTTCTTACCCTCATAGGCCGTCAGCCGCGCCTCGAACGTGTCCTTGCGCGGCGTGCCGAGGATGGCGGCGATGTTCCAGTATTCCTCGCGGACGAAGCGCTCGATCTCCGATTCGCGGTCGCAGACGAGGCGCAGCGCCACCGACTGCACGCGGCCGGCCGAGCGGGCGCCGGGCAGCTTGCGCCACAAGACCGGCGACAGCGTGAAGCCGACCAGATAGTCGAGCGCGCGCCGCGCCAGATAGGCGTCGACCAGCGGCACGTCGATCTCGCGCGGGTTGGCCATGGCGTCGAGCACGGAATTCTTGGTGATGGCGTTGAAGACGACGCTTCTGACCTTCTTGTCCTTCAGCGCGCGCTTCTGCTTCAGCACTTCCAGCACGTGCCAGGAAATCGCCTCGCCCTCGCGATCCGGGTCGGTTGCGAGGATCAGCCCGTCGGCGTCCTTCACCGCCTTGGCGATGTCGGCCAGCCGCTTGCCCGAGGCCGTGTCAACCGACCAGGACATGGCGAAATCCTCGTCGGGCTTGACCGAGCCGTCCTTGGCCGGCAGGTCGCGGACATGGCCGAAGGAGGCCAGAACCTTGTAGTTGCGGCCGAGATATTTGTTGATTGTCTTCGCCTTTGCGGGCGATTCGACGACGACGACGTCCATGGATGCTCTTGGTGCAGGCGCTGCGGCAGGTGACGAGCCGCGGGCGAATTGTCATTCGGATCGCCCGTCAAATGGCCGTGCTTTTCGATCCGGTCAAGAGCCAGGGCGAAAATGGCCTCGTCCCCGTTATGCAACCATTGCGCGATTATCATTAAAGTTTGCAATTTTAGATAATGGGAATAGATTGTCCCTGCCTTGGCGAAAGCGCTTCCGGTTTGGCCAGGGCGACGACGCAGACGGCAGGCGAGGACGTCCGAAATGCGGCAGATCTATACCAGAAGGCGGACCGAGACGCTCGACTACATGCAGTCCATGCTCGGCCAGTTGCGCACCATGGCGGAGGCCGAACGCTGCGACATGCTCGCCTACCTGATCGAGATGGCCTATCTCGAGGCCTCCGACATCATCCGTGGCGAGCGCCCGGCGCGTGTCCAGCAAGGCGGCCGGCGGGGCGTGGCCTGACGACGGTCCACCGCGCCTGGGCGGCGAACCGGCAACTAATCCTTATGGGCGAATTGATGGATCGCAGGCTTGAGCCCATGATACGGGCTTCGGCGGTCCCTGCGCTGCCTCGCCCGGCCAGCCTCACCGGCATGTGAGCGGCCGGGCATCATCTTGAGGCGGATCAATCGGCCTTGGCGATGTGCCAGACGTCGCCGACGCCGTCTCCTGTCGTGTCGCCGGCCTTCTTGTCCTTGATGAACGTATAGAGCGGGTGGCCCTCATAGGCCCACATGGCGGTGCCGTCGGTGCGTTTGACCACGGTCCATTCGCCTTCGTCCTTGGCGTCGGCCTCGGCTTTCAGCGGCGGCCAGTTGGTCGCGCATTTGTCGTAGCAGTTGGACTTGCCGGCCTCGTCCTTGTCGTAGGTGTAGAGCGTCATGCCGTTGGCGTCGGTGTAGATCTTGGCGCCGTTGACCTCGGCTTCCTTCCAGGCGTCGGCGGC
>JBQCHN010000435.1:0-3194 GCA_051954615.1 Mesorhizobium sp.
CACCAACGTCGCCTCCGACGCGCTCGCCAACCTTTCTTCCGGCGGCGTTACCGGCGGGGCGCTGATCATCGTCGGCGAGGACTACGGCGAAGGTTCCTCCATCATGCAGGAGCGCAGCCACGCCTTCGCCATGAAAAGCCAGGTCTGGCTGCTCGATCCACGGCCGAACCTGCCCTCCATCGTCGCCGCCGTCGAGCACGGCTTCGAGATGTCGGAAGCCTCGAACACGCCGGTCATGCTGCAGGTGCGCATCCGCTGCTGCCATGTGCACGGCTCCTTCACCGCCAAGGACAACAAGCGCCCGACCATGACCGTGGCCGAGGCGCTGGAAAACCCGCGCCGCGACACGCAGCGCATCGTCCTGCCGCCCGCCTCCTTCCTGCATGAGAAGGAGAAGATCACCAAGCGGCGGCCGGCGGCCATCGACTACATCAGGCGCCATAAGCTCAACGAGACGTTTGGCGGTTCCGGCAAGGTCGGCATCATCATGCAGGGCGGCATGTACAACGGCGTCATCCGCGCGCTGCAGCGGCTCGGCCTCGCCGACGCCTATGGCGACACCGAGGTGCCGCTGCATGTGCTCAACGTCACCTATCCGCTTGTCGAGGACGAGCTGGTCGGCTTCTGTGCCGACAAGGAAGCGGTGCTGGTGGTCGAAGAAGGCCACCCGGACTATCTCGAGCAAGAACTGGGTTCCATGCTCTACAAGGCCGGCGCCTCGGTGAAGCTGGAAGGCAAGGGCCTCTTGCCGATGGCCGGCGAATACACTGGCCAGGTCATGCTCGACGGCATCGGCGCCTTCCTGCGCCAGCACGCCGGCGACATGCTGGCACCGGAAATCCGCGCGCCCAACGTGCCGGCGCCGCCGATCTACGACGACCTTGCCAAGACGGTGCCGGCGCGGCCTCCGGGCTTCTGCGTCGGCTGCCCGGAGCGGCCGATCTTCGCCGCCACCAAGCTTACCGAACAGGAACTTGGCCAGCACCACATCGCCTCCGATATCGGCTGCCATCTGTTTTCCATCATGCCGCCCTTCGAACTGGGTGCGACGACGATGGGCTATGGCCTCGGTCCCGCCTCGGCCTCCGCCTTCAATTCGCCCGACGCCAAGCGCCGCTCGATCTCCTTCGTCGGCGACGGCGGCTTCTGGCACAACGGCCTGACCTCCTCTATCGGCAACGCCGTCTTCAACAAGAACGACGGCGTCATCGTGGTGGTGGACAACTACTATTCCGCCGCTACCGGCGGACAGGACATCCTGTCCTCCCGCGCCAACAACCGGACGAAATCGACCAAGCATCCGATCACCGAGGCGATCAAGGGCATGGGCGTGAACTGGGTGCGCCACATCGAGCGCACCTACGACGTCGGCGCCATGCGCGACGCGCTGAAGGAGGCGCTGACCACCGAGGAGAAGGGGCCGAAGGTCATCGTCGCGTCCTCCGAATGCATGCTGAACCGCCAGCGCCGCGAGGCGCCGTTGAAGAAGCAGGCGGCGGCCGAAGGCAAGCGCATGGTGAAGACGAAATTCGGCGTCGATGAGGACGTCTGCACCGGCGACCACGCCTGCATGCGGCTGTCGGGCTGTCCGTCGCTGACGGTCAAGCACCTCGACGACCCGCTGCGCGACGATCCCGTCGCCTCCATCGACGAGAACTGCGTCGGCTGCGGCAATTGCGGCGAGGTGGCGGATGCCGCCGTTCTGTGCCCCTCCTTCTACCAGGCCGACGTGGTGTCCAACCCGACCGGCTGGGACCGCTTCCTGTTCGGGTTCAGGCAGCGGGTGATTTCGGCCTTGCAGCGGCGGCGCGAGCGCGGCCGGCCCGTATTCGGGGAGCAGGCGGCATGAAACTCGGTCTGCCTGAAGGGCCGGATTCGACCGGCGGCATCATCAAGATCTGCATCCTCGCCGTCGGCGGCCAGGGCGGCGGCGTGCTGTCGGGCTGGGTGACGGCGGTCGCCCAGCGCGCCGGCTGGCATGTGCAGTCCACTTCCGTCGCCGGCGTCGCGCAGCGCACCGGTGCCACCATCTATTATGTCGAGATGATGCCGCGCGATCCGGCACGGCCGCACGACGAGCCGGTGCTGTCGCTCAGCCCCTCGCCGGGCGATGTCGATATCCTGATCGCCGCAGAACTGGCTGAGGCAGGCCGCGCGGTGCTGCGCGGCTTCGTCACGCCCGAGCGCACCACGCTGATCGCCTCCAGCCACCGCATGCTCGCCGTCTCGGAAAAGATCGTGCCCGGCGACGGCCGCGCCGATTCCGACACGGTGATCCGCCGTTCCGGCGACGCTGCCAAACGCTTCATCCATTTCGACATGGAGATGATGGCGAAGCAGGTCGGCAGCGTCGTTTCGGCCAGCCTGTTCGGCGCGCTCGCCGGCTCGGGCGAACTACCTTTTTCGCGCGAGGCGTTCGAGGCGACGATCAATGCCGGCGGCAAGGGCGCGCAGGCGAGCATCGCCGCCTTTGCGCTGGCCTACGACCGGGCGGCGGGCATCACCGCCGAGGGCGCAACCGCGACTTCCGCAAAGTCCGGGGACGCCCGTGCAACCGTTATCCCGCAGCGACTGGCGCAGGGCTGGCAGGAATTGCTCAGCCGCGCTGGCGCGTTGCCAGAACCGGTTCGCGAGATGGCGGAGCCGGGCCTGCGCAAAACGGTCGACTTCCTGGACCTCGCTTACGGCGAGGAGTACCTCAAACAGATCGAGCGCATCTTCGCCACAGACAGCGCCGAGCACGACTTCGCCTTTTCGCGCGAGGCGGCGAAGTACGTCGCCAACGCCATGGTCTATGACGACATCGTGCGCGTCGCCGACCTGAAGACCCGCTCGGGCCGCGCCGACCGCGTGCACGCGGAAGTGAAGTTGGCCGACAGCCAGACGCTCGCCACGACGGAATATTTCCATCCGCGCATGGAGGAGATGGTGGGCCTGATGCCGGCGGGGCTGGGCGCAGCCATCGAGGCACGACCGGGCCTGATGAAGATGCTGAACCGCTTCGTCGATCGTGGCCGGCGCATCCGCACCGACACCATCCACGGCTTTGGCATGTTGTGGGTCATCGGCGGGTTGCGCCGCTTCCGCCGCAGCCTCTTGCGCCACAGGATAGAGGCCGCGCATACGAAGGAATGGCTGGCTCTGGCCGAAGCGGAGCGCGCGCGGGACTATGCGCTCGGCGTCGAGGTGCTGAA
>JBQCHN010000436.1:0-5808 GCA_051954615.1 Mesorhizobium sp.
GCGAAGTGGACGAGAGGCGCAAGCCCGTTCCCGGCACCGAGTTCGTCATCCGCGCCGATCTCGCCTTCATCGCCATCGGTTTCGCCGGCCCGCTGGAAGGCGGGTTGGTCAAGGAACTCGATGGCAGGATGGACATCGCCATCGACACGCGCCGGTCGCGCAACGTGGCGGCGAACGACCGCGACTATCGCACCAGCGTGGACGGGCTGTGGGCCGCCGGAGACGTGCGGCGCGGCCAGTCGCTCGTCGTCTGGGCGATCCGCGAAGGCCGTCAGGCTGCGCGGGCCATCGACGAGGCGCTGATGGGCTCTACCCTCCTGCCGCGCTAAGGGGCTTCCGGGCCGGGCGACTTATAGGGCAGCTTTCAGATTCGCCGGGCGGACCTCAAGGCGTGATCGCCGTTGTCCTGTCGCCGGCGGTCGCGGCGGTTGTCGGCTGCGCTTTCGGCGGCCATGAGAAATCGTCGGCGCGGCCGGGCGACGCTTCCGAAGCCACGCCTTCGACCAGCAGCTTTTCGCCGGGCAGTTTCTCGCCGGGCGCCTGGGTGGCCGGCGGTGTCGCTGGCGGGGCGCCCAGCAGTTCGCCGCCGCCGTCCAGCGCCGGATCGCTGAGCAGCATGGGCGGGGTGCGGTCGACGGCAGCCGGGGCCGCCGGCGGCGTCGGACCGGTGACTGCTGGCTGGCCGGCCGGTGCCGACAACGTGCCGGCGCCCGAAGGATCGCCCAGCCCGAGAATCTTGAGCAGCGGCTTTTCGGCGTAGAAGGCGATCTTCGCCTTGCCGGCGCGCGTCATGTTGATGCCGTCGTCGGAGCGCAACCGCACAGGCTGGCCGTTGATGTCGGGACCGGTCGAAACGAAGGCGCCGTTCTCGTCCACGAAACCGTCCCAGATGTCGACGAACTCGCCGCCCGCTTTCTCGGCGACGGAGCGGTAGATGTCGTTGAATGCCAGCATGTCCGACGTCATTTTGGTGATCTTGAAGGACGGCATGCCGACCCACAGGAACGGCACCTTGCCGGCCTCTATCCCGCGGGCGAGGGCCTCGGCACGCTGTTCGTACTGTTTGGTCCAGGCATCCGTGCGGGGCTGTTCGCGATTGTCGCCGACCTGCATCGACTGCCGGTCGTTGGAGCCGAGCATGACCACGACCGCCACGGGCTTCTCGGTTTCCAGCACGTCCTTGAGCGAAGCCGGCCAGTCGTAGAAGTCGTCGCGCACCAGGCCGGACGAGCCCTTGGCGCGATCGGCGATGCGGATGGCCGGATTCTCGGCGAAGACCGTCTCCAGTCCTTCGGCAAGGCCGCTGGCCATGAAGTCGCCGATCACCAGAACGGTGCGGGCGTCCGGCGCCTTCTCGACGACCGGCACTTCAGGCTCGGCCTTGCGCGTCACCGGCTTGGATCGCGCCTTCTTCTTCGGTTTCTGGATTTCCGCGGGAGGCTCGACGCGCTCGCGCCGGCGCGGGAACAGGAGATCGCGCAGCGACCAGCCCTGATCCTGGGCGAGGACCGGCGTCTGCGCGACGGCAAGGACGGCGACGGCGACGAGCATCAGCGACACATGCCGCAGAACCCCGCCGATGCGCCTTGCCGAGATCAAGCATCCGCTCCATGGTTCAGGCCTGCCGCGTGCGCCAGGCCGTCTTCGTCGGCTACTTCTTGCGCAGCCATTTCAGCACTTCCATGCTGGGGTAGCCGGTCTGGGTCAAGCCCATCTGCGCCTGGTAGGACATGATGGCGGCCTTCGAGCCGCTGCCGATCTTGCCGTCGAACTTGCCGTCGTAGAGACCATGCTGGGAAAGCCGCTGCTGCAATTCCTGCTTTTCCTCGAAGCTGAGCTTGGTGAACGGCCGGTTCCAGTCACGCACCAGTCCGCCATAGCCGGCGATCTCGTCGGCAAGAAGGCCGACGGCGAGGGCGTATTTGTCGGCGTTGTTGTAGCGCTTGATGACCGAGAAGTTCTTGATGACCAGGAAGGCCGGTCCCTCGCGGCCGCCGGGCAGTTTCAGCTCCGCCCTGTCGGACGTGTTCCTGAACGGCTTGCCGTTGGCGCGGGTGAAGCCGAGCTGCTGCCATTTGGCGATCGACATCGAGCCCGCGGGAAATTTCCCGCCTCCCGGCAAGGCTACTTCGTAGCCCCAGGTGCGGCCTGCCTGCCAGCCGTTCTTGCGCAGGAGGTTGGCGGCGGTGGCGAGCGCGTCGGGGATCGAATTCCAGATGTCGCGCCTGCCGTTGCCGTCCATGTCGACGGCGTAGGCCTGATAGCTGGTGGGGATGAACTGCGTGTGGCCCATGGCGCCCGCCCACGAGCCTTGCAGGTGGCTCTCGTCGATGTCGCCGGTCTGCAGGATCTTCAGGGCGGCGACGAGCTGTGTGCGGGCATATTTGGCGCGCTTCTTGTCGGCATAGGCCAACGTCGCCAGCGAGCGCACCACCGAGCGCATGACGTCGTCGCGCTTGAGGATCTCGCCATCGTTGGATTCCATCGACCAGATGGCCAGCAGCGTGTAGCGGTCGACGCCGTAGCGGCTTTCGATGCGATCCAGCCACGGCTTCCACTTGGCCGCCATGGCGCGGCCGGTGGCGATAGACTCGTCGTGGACGCGATTGTCGAAATAGTCCCAGGCCGGCGCCTTGAATTCGGGCTGCGTGCGGGCCTTCTCGATCACTTCCGGATCGGGATCGCTGATGCCGCGGAAAGCGCGGTCGTAGATGGCGCCGGACACGCCGCTAGAGACGGCGGTGGCACGGAAACTGGCGACCCAGTGGCGGAAGCCGGCGTCGGCGAAGGCCGGGCTTGCGGGCAGCAAGAGCGCCACCGAGAGGCCGGCGGCCGCAAACAGCCCGGCCATGCGGCTGGTGACGGTGCGAACGGTCATCTTTTCCTCCTTACATCGTCGCAGGAAGGTCATTCATCGCCGAACCCGGTTAGGAATTGGTTTACCATGCACCGCCCTGGGAACGAAAAAGCAACTTGAAGCTTGTAGGTTTCGCTCGCGCCGGATTCCGATACACCTCGATTCCGGCGTCAAAATGTCTCACAATGGGGTGGCTGCGCACCATCCAATGGAAAGTCGCATCATGAGAAAAGTTCGCAAGGCAGTCTTCCCGGTCGCCGGCCTGGGCACACGCTTCCTTCCCGCCACCAAGGCGATCCCGAAGGAGATGCTGACCGTCGTCGACAAACCCGTCATCCAGTATGTGGTGGACGAGGCGCGCGAAGCCGGCATCGAGCATTTCATCTTCGTCACCGGCCGCAACAAGGCCGTCATCGAGGACCATTTCGACGTCCAGTTCGAGCTCTACGACACGCTGGCACAGCGCGGGAAAGGCGACCAGCTCGACCGCCTGCAACGCCTGCAGCCGTCGCCCGGGCAGACCAGCTTCACCCGCCAGCAGGTGCCGCTCGGCCTTGGCCATGCGGTCTGGTGTGCGCGCGAACTGGTCGGCGACGAGCCCTTCGCGCTGCTTCTGCCCGACATGATCATGCAATCGGAAAAGAGTTGCACGCGCGACATGGTCGAGCTCTACGAGCAGACGGGCGACAACATTATCGCCGTGCAGGAATGCGATCCGGCGGAGGCGCATAAATACGGCATCGTCGGCCGCGGCGAGGCCGCCCATACCGGCTTCCACATCACTGAGATGGTGGAGAAGCCAAAACCGGGCACGGCGCCGTCCAATCTCTTCATCAACGGACGCTATATCCTGCAGCCGGAGATATTCTCCATCCTGGAAAGCCAGGAGAAGGGCACCGGCAACGAGATCCAGCTCACCGACGCCATGCTGAAGCTGCGCCAGAAGCAATCCTTCTATGGCTACCACTACCAGGGGCGCACGTTCGACTGCGGCTCACCGGAAGGCTTCATCGAGGCCAATGTCGCCTTCGCGCTGTGGCGCAAGGACATCAACCAGGGGATGGCCGGCGTCATCCGCGGCCTGCTCGACGAATTCGAGCCGCTGTTGCGCCGCGCCGCCGGGTGATCGCTCACCTGCGTCAGGCAGGCGAGGGGCCGTTCCGCCCGAAACAAAGCCGCGTCAGCGCTGCACCTTGATGCCGGCGAAGATGCTGGCCTCGTCGTAGTCGCGGCCGGGCAGGCTCGATGTCTGCTTTTCGTAGCGGGCCTTGGTGCTCAGGCCGACATAGCGGTTGAGCCACCATGTAAGCCCCGCCTCGGCGCTCAGGATCAGGTCATGGTCGCTGGAACCGGCATAGTCGCGCCAAGCGGCGCCGAGCGATGCATTGGCGGTCAGGTCCTCGCGGATGCGGCGCTCTCCCGTCAGCTGACCGGAATAGAGCAGGTCGCCGGTTTCACCGGGCGTCGTCGTGCCTTCGATCGTGGTGTTGCCGAGCAAGCCGATGATGGTGCCGCGTTCGGGCGACCATTTGAAGTCGGCATTGATCGAGGCGCCGGAAACCGCCGCCAGCCGGTCGTCGTCGGGGTTCTCGCTTAGCCAGCCGGCCGATACTTCGCCGTTCAGCTTCTCGCCGAGGTCGAGTTCGGTTCCGGCGCGGATGCCCAGCCGGTCGGCCGAGCGTGCGTAGCCGCTGGTATCGATGCGCTGGTCGTAAAGCCGGCGCCCGACCTCCAGTTCCGCGAACGGCGTCAGGGCGGGAGAAATCTCGTAACCGCCGCGCAGCGTCGTGGTGTAGAGCGTTTCGTTGCGGTCTTTCTGCGAAAGCACGCCGCCGCCCAGCAGGTTGGCGTCGCCGTAGGTGTCGCGTTGGGCGGCGCCTGTCAGGCCGAAGCGCAGCTTGCCGATATCCTTGGCGATGGCCAGGCTGCCGTCCAGCGACTGGCGCGATGGTTGCGAGGCGACGTCGCCGATGACGACGGGTGAAGACGCCGATTCGGGCGCGATTTCATAACCGGCCTTGGCGGTGGCCCGCCATTCGTGGTCGAGATCGAGGTTGAGCGTCCCGTCGATGCGGTCGCGCGCGTCGTCCAGGCTTTCGCCCGAAAGGCTTTCGCGGAAGGTCCCGGAGGCGTCGATTGTCGCCGAGTTCGACACCCAGTCCGACGTGGCGTTGAGGCGCAGCGTCGTTTCCGACAGGATGGCGGAGCTGCCGCCGGGGCCGCCGCTGGCATTGGTGGTGGCCGTCAATCCCTGCTCGATCGAGGGCCTCAGCACGAAGCTGCCGAAGGGGATGCCGACCGGCGCGAAAGGGTCGTCGTCCTGCCTGACCTGCCCGCCCTCGATGGCGCCGGTCCTTTCGGCGCGCGGATCGATCGGCTGGCGGTCGTCGATGTCGACGTTGCGGGCCCGCCGGTTGGCCGGTTCGGGCGCCGCATCGAGGTCGGTCGTCGCCGCGCGCGTCCTTGCCGGCGTGGTCGCCGTCGTCTGGTCATCCGTCCCGTTCGCCGGCGGGGCGGCCGGAACGGCTGGAACAAGCGACGCTGCACCGGTGTCGGTGCCGTCGCCAACAAGGATGGGATCGGCGTTGTCGCTCCCGGCCGGATCGGTTGCCTCTGGCACGGCGCCCGGACTGACGGGCTGATAGGTCGGCATCGCGGTCGCGGTCTGGCTCGGCGCGTTCGCGGTGGCAGGCCGGACCCCGGTCGTTGCCACCGGACGCGTGGCGCCGGCGTTCAGCGGTGCCGGACCGGTCGCGGAAGTGTTCGTGGCTGCCTGCTGAGCCGCAAGCGGAAGGGGACAAAGGAGCACGGCCGTGCCAGCCGCCAGAAGCAGCGCACGCGCGGCCTTTCGGCCTCTGCGTGGTCCTTGTAGGGGCTGGGCATGCGACATCGTCACCTCGGCGGCGCGCGCGCGCCATGCTTACCGGACCGTAAATGGGGATGGTTAACGG
>JBQCHN010000437.1:0-5111 GCA_051954615.1 Mesorhizobium sp.
TGTCGGAAGCGACGGCGGGCGACTATTTCGCCCTGCTGAAGCCGCGCGTCATGTCGCTGGTCGTCTTCACCGCCTTCGTCGGCCTGGTGGCGGCACCGGTGTCCATCAACCCGTTGATCGCGATGATCGCGATCCTCGCCATCGCCATCGGCGCGGGCGCGTCCGGCGCGCTCAACATGTGGTACGACGCCGATATCGACGCTGTGATGACCCGTACGGCCTCGCGCCCGGTTCCTTCCGGTCGCGTATCGCCCGGCGAGGCCTTGAGCTTCGGCCTCGTTCTTTCCGCCCTTTCGGTGATGACGCTCGGTGTGCTGGTCAACTGGCTGTCGGCGGCGTTGCTTGCCTTCACTATCTTCTTTTATGCCGTCATCTATACGATGTGGCTGAAGCGCTGGACGCCGCAGAACATCGTCATCGGCGGCGCGGCCGGCGCCTTTCCGCCGGTCATCGGCTGGGCCGCGGTGACCGGCTCGGTCAGCCTGGAAAGCGTCATCCTTTTCCTCATCATCTTCCTGTGGACGCCGCCGCATTTCTGGGCGCTCGCCCTGTTCAAGGCGCAGGACTACGGCCGCGCCGGCATCCCGATGATGCCGAACGTCGCGGGCGAGGCCTCGACCCGGCGCCAGATCTTCGCCTATGCGCTCATTCTGGCTCCGGTCGGCGTCCTGCCGTGGTTCCTCGGCTATGTCAGCATCGGCTACGGTATCGTGTCGGCCATCCTCGGCGTCGGCTTCGTCTGGTATTCGTGGAAGGTGCTGATGATGCCCGACAGCGACCGTGTCATGCGGCCGGCCAAGGCGCTGTTCGGCTATTCGCTGCTCTATCTGTTCGCCATCTTCGCCGCTTATCTGGCCGATAGCGTCGTCGAGCGGGCGCTCGCCATGGGCGGAGCGTGACGATGGCCGACGACAAGCTGGAAATGATCGAACTGACCGAGCGTCAGAAGAAGGCACGGCGTAGCCGGTCCGTCGCAATTGGCCTCGCGCTCGGCGCGCTGGTCGTCATCTTCTACGTGGCGACCTTCATCAAGTTCGGTCATTTCATGCCGAACGGGCCGATGTGAGGTAGAGATGGACAACCAGGCACCGTCCCCGCGTCCGGGCAAGCAAAAGACCAATATGGTCATTGCCGGCACTTGCGTGGCGTTCTTCGCCGGCATGATCGGCATGGCCTACGCAGCGGTGCCGCTCTACAGGGTTTTTTGCCAGGTCACCGGCTATGCCGGGACCACGCAGCGCGTCGAGCAGCAGTATGCCGGCAAGGTACTCGATCGCGACATCACCATCCGCTTCGATGCCAACACGGCCGGCGTACCTTGGGATTTCGAGCCGGTCGCCCGCTCCATCACCATCAAGATAGGTGAGACCGCGCGCGCCCACTACAAGGCCGTCAACAAGCTGCCGACGGCGACGACGGGCCGTGCCACCTTCAACGTCACGCCGGACCTTGCCGGCGCCTACTTCAACAAGGTCGAGTGCTTCTGCTTCACCGAACAGACGCTGAAACCCGGCGAGACGGCGGACATGCCGGTGGTCTTCTATGTTGACCCCGACATCGTCAACCAGCCGGAACTCAAGGACATCAAGACCATCACGCTTTCCTACACGATGTTCCCGGCGGAGGGGGACAAGCCGGTCGCTTCGGCGCCGGAAACGGGAAACAAGATAAACACCGATACCGCAAAGACCCTCGGGGGCTGACATGGCAGACGCGCACGCAAAACCGCAACACGACTACCACATCATCGATCCGAGTCCGTGGCCGTTCACCGGCTCCGTCGGCGCGCTTGTCATGGCGGTCGGAGGCGTCGCCTGGATGCAGTACATGAAGGGCAACGAGTTCCACCTGTTCGGGGTCAACATCGCCTCGCCGTGGATTTTCTTCATCGGCCTCCTGATCGTGCTCTACACCATGTTCTCCTGGTGGTCTGACACCATCAAGGAAGCGCATGAGGGCCATCACACGCGCGTGGTGTCGCTGCACCTGCGCTACGGCATGATCATGTTCATCGCCTCCGAGGTGATGTTCTTCGTCGCCTGGTTCTGGGCCTTCTTCGACGCCAGCCTGTTCCCGGCCGAGACCGAGCAGGTGGCGCGCGCCGCCTTCACCGGCGGCGTCTGGCCGCCGAAGGGCCTGGAAGTGCTCGACCCCTTCCATCTGCCGCTCTACAACACCGTCATCCTGCTGCTTTCCGGCACCACGGTCACCTGGGCGCACCATTCGCTCATCCACGGCGATCGCAAGGGGCTCGTCTGGGGCCTGACGCTGACGGTCGCGCTCGGCGTGCTGTTCTCCTTCGTGCAGGCCTACGAGTACATGCACGCGCCGTTCGCGTTCAAGGATTCCATCTACGGCGCGACCTTCTTCATGGCGACCGGCTTCCACGGCTTCCACGTCATCATCGGCACCATCTTCCTGGCTGTCTGCCTGATCCGCTCGATCAAGGGCGACTTCACGCCGAAGCAGCATTTCGGCTTCGAGGCGGCGGCCTGGTACTGGCATTTCGTCGACGTGGTGTGGCTGTTCCTGTTTGCCTGCATCTACGTCTGGGCTTCGGCCGGTGCCGTGATCGAACACGCCGGCTGATCCGCGCGAGGAAATCAAACGGGGGCGGCTGCGGCGACGCGGCCGCCTTCATTTTTTGGAAGGTAAGAACCGGATGAGCGAAGGCCCTCATATTCAGGAGGACAAGGCGATCTGGCCGCCCGTGGAGCCTATCGCCACCGGGCTGAAAGGGCATTGCCCGCGCTGCGGCGAGGGCGGGCTGTTCTCCGGCTTCCTGACTGTCGGCAAGGAATGTTCCGTCTGCCGGTTGGATTATTCCTTCGCCGATGCCGGCGACGGGCCGGCGGTGTTCGTCATCCTGATCATCGGCTTCATCGTCGTCGGCCTGGCGCTGTGGATGGAGGTGAACTTCAACCCGCCGCTGTGGCTGCACTTTATGCTTTGGATTCCGCTAACGCTGGTCCTCAGCCTCGTCGCTTTGCGCCTGATCAAGGGTGTGCTGATCGCGCTGCAATACCGCAACAAGGCGGCCGAGGGCAGGTTGGACAGAGGTCAGTGAGCGGGAAGCCGGTGAGCGTGGAGCCAAAGAGCAAGGCGACGGCCGCTGGGCACAAGCCGAGAAAGGCTCTCGCCATCGTTTCCGGCGCGATCGTCTTCCTGATCCTGATCGGGCTCGGAACCTGGCAGGTCCAGCGCCTGCACTGGAAGGAAGGCCTGATCGCCACCATTGCCAGCCGCATGGCGGAACCGCCCGTCGATCTGCTCGCCGTCCTCAAGGCCGATCCGGACGTCGCGGCGCAGGAATATCGCCCGGTGACGGTCGGGGGCACGTTCGACCACCGCTTCGAGCGGCATTTCCTGGCGACCTTCAAGGGACAGGCCGGCTTCAACGTCTACACACCGCTCAAGCTCGACGACGGCGACTGGGTTTTCGTCAATCGCGGCTTCGTGCCCTATGACCGGAAGGACCCCTCGACCCGCGAGCAGGGCGAGGTGCAAGGCCGCGTCACTGTCACCGGGCTGCTGCGTCCGGTTCTTGGCGAAAAGCCGTCGTCGCTGGTGCCCGATAACGAGCCTGGCAAGAACATCTTCTACTGGAAGGACATCCGCGCCATGGCGGCAAGCTCCGGCCTGCCGGCCGATGCGAAGGTGCTCGGCCTGTTCGTAGACGCCGGCGATGCTCCCAACCCCGGCGGGCTGCCGGTCGGCGGCACGACCATCGTCGACCTGCCGAACAACCATTTGCAGTACGCCGTCACATGGTACGGGCTGGCCGCGGCTCTCGCGGGCGTGCTGATCGCCTGGCTGCTGCGGCAGCGCAAACCGGCGTGACCCGGCCTCGCTGGCTGCCGCATTGCCGGGCAGCGCGGCATTCCTTCTCTTGACAGGTCGGCGTCCGGTACAGCATGTCCGCTCCATGCTCCAGACCAAGCCGCCCCTGACGATCAGACTGTGCCAGCCGCGCGGCTTCTGCGCCGGTGTCGACCGGGCGATCCAGATCGTCGTGCTGGCGCTGAAGAAATACGGCGCGCCGGTCTACGTCCGCCACGAGATCGTCCACAACCGTTACGTGGTGGAAGGCCTGCAGAACCTCGGCGCCGTCTTCATCGAGGAACTCTCCGAGATCCCGGCGGAGCATCGCCATTGCCCGGTGGTGTTTTCGGCCCATGGCGTACCGAAATCGGTTCCGGCTGATGCCGAGGCACGCAACCTCTTCTATCTCGATGCGACCTGTCCGCTGGTGTCGAAGGTCCACAAGCAGGCGATGCGCCACCAGCGGCTCGGGCGCCATGTGCTTCTGGTCGGCCATGCCGGCCACCCCGAGGTGATCGGCACGATGGGCCAGTTGCCTGAAGGCGCGGTGACGCTGATCGAGACGGAAGCGGACGCGCGCACGTTCGAGCCGGCGGATGCCGAGGCGCTCGGCTTCGTCACCCAGACGACGCTGTCGGTGGAAGACACCGCCGGCATCATCCGCGTGCTTCAGGAGCGTTTTCCCGCCATGCAGGCGGCCGCCGCCGAATCGATCTGCTACGCCACCACCAACCGTCAGGAAGCGGTGAAAGAGACAGCCGAGGGCGCGGACCTGTTTCTCGTCGTCGGCGCACCCAATTCGTCCAATTCCCGCCGGCTGGTTGAGGTGGCGGAACGCGCCGGCGCCGCCATGTCGCTGCTGGTGCAACGCGCCGCCGACATTCCGTGGAACGAGATCGGGTCGATCTCGACGCTTGGCCTGTCAGCCGGGGCGTCGGCGCCTGAGATCATCGTCGACGAGATCATCGATGCTTTCCGCTCCCGCTTCGACGTGTCCGTCGAACTCGCCGTCACGGCGACCGAAACAGAGGAATTCCCGGTCATGCGTGCGCTGCGCGACGTCGAATTGACGCCGGCGGACATGGCCTTCGTCAACGGGTCCCGCTGATGGCCGTCTACACCGACATTTCCGAAACCGATCTCGCCGCCTTCCTGCGCGACTACGATGTCGGCGAACTGCTCTCCTACAAGGGCATCGCCGAGGGCGTCGAGAATTCCAACTTCCTGCTGCACGCCTCCAGCGGCGCCTACATCCTCACCCTTTACGAGAAGCGGGTGAACCCGGACGA
>JBQCHN010000438.1:0-8838 GCA_051954615.1 Mesorhizobium sp.
GGCGATCATCTTCAGCTTCAGGTCGGCCGGGACCGGCGACTGGAACAGCGTCTTGTCGACGAATTTCTGCACGTCGTCATAGCCCTTTTCCTTCAATACCGCCTGGTCGACGCCGGCCATGCCCTTGGTGTTGGCCTGGCCGTAGCCCCAGTCGCCGACCAGCACCTTGGCGACTTCCGGATCGTTGACGGCGTTGAGATAGTCATAGGCCTTGTCGATGTTGCCGGGCGCGTTCTTGAACAGCACGTAGCCGCAGACCCAGGTCGACATGCCTTCGTCGGTGTCTTTCTTCGACTTGATCGGCGCGCCGGCGGCGACCGACTGCACGGTGGCGTCGTTCCAGGCCCAGGCAAGATCGATCTCGCCGCCCGACAGCGCCTGCACGATGTCCGTCGTGTCGGTCCAGTAGAGGCGGACGTTCTTGTGCACCTGGCGCAGAAAGTCGGACGCCTGCTTGAACTGGTCGTCGGTCATCTGCGTCCAGTCCTTCAGTCCGATGGCGAGGCTGGCCAGCGCATAGGCGTCGTCGACATTGTCGCCGATCGAGACGCGATCCTTGAACTTGGGATCGGCGAAGGCCTTCAGCGACTGCACGTCCTTTTCGTCGATCTTGTCGGAATTGTAGGTGAGCTGGGTATCGCCCCAATCCCAGGGCATGAACCACGCCTTGCCGCTCTCGTCGGTGGCGAGGTTCTTCATCGCCATGATGCCGGGGTTGAGGTCGTTCCAGCCGGTGATTTTCGAGGTGTCGAGCGGTTGCAGCAAGCCCGCCTCGCGCCACTTCACCACGCTCTGCGAGCAGGGATGGCCGAGGTCGGCCTTGAAGCCGGAGCGCATCTTCTCGAACGCCTCGTCCTCGTCGCCGAAGAAGGCGAAGGTTGGCGAATCGCCGTTCTTCTCGACATATTTCGGATGGAACGAGGGATCCTCGTAGCCGGCCCAATCGAAGATGGTGAGGTCCTTGTCCTCTGCTACGGCAAGCGCTGCCGCCGAAGCGGCGAGAGTACCGGCCAGTGCCAGCGTCAAGGTCAGCCGCCGGGTCAATGTCTTCATCGTTTCTCCTCCCTTTTTCCCTTTGTGGTTTCCCCTGTCGGACCTCGCTTACGTCGCCTGCCGCGCGTAGTGGCGGGGAAAGGCCAAAGCGAGGAATTCGTTGGCGGCCTGCAAGGCGCTTTCGCGCGTCACATCCTCCGTGCCCATCATCAACCTGAGCCACAGGCCTTCCAGCATCGCCGAAAGCGCCAGTGCCGTTCCTTGCGGCTCGAAGGCATAGCCGCCGTCCTGCTTCAGCGTGCGGCAAAGATCGATGATGATGGTCTGGTAGGCGGCGTCGCGCGCGCCGCAGAGCGCCTGGTAGGTCGGTCTTGACTTCGCCTCGCCCCAGAAGGCGCACCAGGCGGCGAGCTTGCGCTTGTTGCAGATCGAGCGGTCGAAATCGGCCGCCACCACGGCGGCGAGCTGGCGGGCGGGATCGTCGCCGGCCTTCTGCAAGGCCGAACGCCAGTGCGCCGCATATTCGTCGGCCATGAACTGCAGCGTTGCGACGAGCAGCTTTTCCTTGCTCTCGAAATGGAAGTTGACGATGCCGCGCGACAGGCCGGCGCCGTCGGCGACGTCGGCCATGGTCGTCTCGGAATAGCCGCGCTTGGCCAGCGAATCGATCGTCGCCTCGATCAGTTGCAGGCGGCGCACCTCCTTGGATTGCTTGCGGCCGCGCTTCTCCGGCTCGCTTTTGCGCGAGGCAGGCAGCGGCTCGTCAGGCTCAGGCGTCTTCATGGGCGGGCTGGTCTCCAACATCGCCGGCTATCCGATCGGCTCCGGCTTCCATCCGCGCAGATGAGTGGGGCGGTGCTCGCCCGAGTCAAGCACTGTCTGCATGGCTTCCCAGGTGCGGATGTTTTTCTCCACATAGGCGGCGCCGACGGCGGCCGCGACGGTGTCGCGGAGCGGCCCTTTCAGCCGTGCCAGCTCGCCGCGCGCGACCTCCCGGTACCAGGGATTGCGGTCGCGCGTCTCGACATCGGCGAAGCCCGCCCGGCGCATCGCCGCGGCGTAGCGCGCCGGCGAGGCCATGGCGAAGGACAGGCCTTCAGCCGCGACATAGGCCTTCATCTCCCGCGACGGTTCGCCGTCATGGGCGATCATCCAGTTCGACGCGGCAAAGACGCCGCCTGGTTTCAGAACGCGGAAGATTTCGGCGAAGAGAAAATCCTTGTCCGGCACATGCAGCAGCGCATCCTTGGAGAAAACCACGTCAAAGGCGGCGACCGGAAAGGGCAGGGGGCCGGGCGGCGCCTGCACGAAGACGACGCGGCGGGCGAGCCCCCGCGCCTCCGCTCGCCGCCGCGCCGCTTCCACCACCGGCCTTTCCACATCGAAGCCGGTGGCGTGGGCAAGCCCGTATTTTTCCGTCAGGTGTAAAGTGACGCCGCCGGTGCCGCAGCCGATGTCGAGCAGGGTGCGGCCGGCGAGATCGAGCCCCTCGACGACGCGGTCCACTTCCTTTGGACCGCCGGGCGACAGGTAACCCTCGCCCCACAGCGCCTCGAGGAAGCGGATGGCGGTATCGTCGTATTCGGGCTCGACTTCTGCCGTCTCGACCATCGATCCTGTCCCGATGCGCCATGCCTTCGCGCGGAAGGCAATGTCGGATGCGAAGCGTAGCGCGTGCATCGCAAAATGCAACTCATTTGTTGAACATTCATTCAAAATCTCTGGACATGGCAGGCGTCCTCATGGCAGGCTCGGGATCGAGCGGAAGCGGATTGCGCTGGCATGAAGACCTGGGACGCGATCGTCATCGGCGGCGGCCATAACGGGCTGGTCAACGCCTGCTACCTGCAGCGCGCCGGGCTGGACGTGCTGGTGGTGGAGAAGAACGGCTGGGTTGGTGGCGCAGCCACCAGCCGCGAGCTGACGCCCGGCTTCCGCTATTCCAACTGCTCCTATGTCTGTTCGCTGTTCAGGCCCGAGATCATGCGCGATCTGGAGCTGCCGCGCTTTGGTCTGCAGGTGATCGCTTACGAGGGCGGCGCGGTGCTGACGCAGGACGGCGACTATCTCGGCAACTACCGCGACCACGACGCGCACCGGCGCGAATTCGCCCGGTTCTCGAAACGCGATGCCGAGGCCTATGACCGCTATGCCCGCGACGTGACGCGCCAGTGCCGCTTCATCCAGCCGCTGCTGATGCGCACGGCGCCCGATCCGACAAGCTGGAAGCCGCGCGACCTTGGCGAGCTTCTCTATCTCGGCAGGAAATTCGCCGGCCTGACGCCTGAGGAAATGGCGCTGACGCTGCGCTTCTGGACCATGTCGATCTCGGACTTCCTCGACGAATATTTCGAGACCGACGTCATCAAGGCGAATTTCTCCATCTCCGGCATCATCGGCACGGCGCTCGGGCCGATGTCGCCCGGCACGGCGTATGTACTGCTGCATCACTATATGGGCGAGGTGGACGGTTCGGTCGGCGCCTGGGGCTATGCGCGCGGCGGCATGGGCGCGGTGACGAAGGCGCTCGCCGCCTCGTTCCAGGCGTCCGGGGGTACGATCCGCACCGGCGCCGAGGTGGAAAAGGTGCTGGTCAAGGGAGGCAAGGCGAAGGGCGTCGTGCTCGCCGGCGGCGACGAGATTTACGGCAAGCTCGTCGTCTCCAACGCGGACGTGAAGCGTACCTTTCTGAAGCTGGTCGAGGAAAAGGAGCTGCCCGAAATCTTCCTGCGCCGGGTGAAGAACTTCAAGATCAGGGGCTCATCGGGCAAGGTCAACATCGCGCTGGATTCGATGCCGGAGTTTCCCGCGCTGCCGAAGGATTCGCCCTGCCTGCGCGGCGACCTGCATTTCACCGATTCGGTCGAACGCATGGAGCGCGCCTATGACGACTGGAAGGCGGGGCGCTGGTCCGCCGATCCGTTCCTCGACATGATGATCCCGACCACGCTCGATCCGACCATGGCCGCGCCCGGCAAGCATTTCATGAGTTGCTTCGTGCAATACGCCCCGCCGAAGATCGAGGGGCGCGAGTGGACCGACGCCGACCGCGACGCTTTTGCCGAAACGGTGGTGTCGCAGATCGCAGACTATTCGCCGGGCTTTCGTGACCGAATCGTCCATATGGAGGTGCGCACGCCGCGTGAGATCGAGGCCGAGGTCGGCTTGACCGAGGGCAACATCTTCCAGGGCGAGCTGACCTTCGACCAGCTTCTGTTCAACCGCCCGGTGCCGGGCTACGCGCAATACCGCTCGCCCGTCGGCGGGCTCTATATATGCGGCTCCTCCACCCATCCCGGCGGCGGCGTCATGGGCGCGCCGGGCCGCAACGCGGCCAAGGAAATCCTGCGCGACCTCACCAGGCCCGACCATCACATGAGCGCTGCCCATGACGTCATTTGACGCAATCGTTATCGGCGGCGGCCACAACGGGCTGGTCTGCGCCGCCCTGCTGGCCATGGCTGGCCGCAATGTGTTGGTACTGGAGGCGAATGCCGAGATCGGCGGCGCGGCACGGACGGAAGAATTCTTCCCGGGGTTCCACGCCTCGACGGCGCATGTGCTGAACCGGCTGCATCCAGAGGTGGTGCGCGCGCTGGGTCTGGAAGAACTCGGGCTAGCCGTTTCACGAAGCGACTTTGCCTCGACCGTCGCCCTGTCGCGCGACGGTAATCCTCTCATTCTCCATGGCGCCTATGGCGAGGCGCTGACCGGCGCCACCGCTGCCGAACAGTCAGCCTGGCGGGACCTGCGCGCGCAGCTTTTTCGCTATGCCGCCATCCTGAAACCGTTCCTGTCGCGCCGGCCGCCGAAGCTTGGCGGCGGGTCGTTCGGCGACATGGCTGCGCTCGGACAGGCCGCGCTGGCGGCGAAAAGGCTGGGCAGGGAAGACATGCGCGACTTCTTGCGCGTGCTTTTGATGAACGTCTACGACCTGCTCGACGAGCAACTGACCGACGACCGGCTGAAGGGCCTGCTCGCCTTCGACGCGGTTCTGGGATCGCATCTCGGGCCGCGCTCGCCGACCTCGCTGCTCGGCCTCTATTATCGCCTGACCGGCGAGATCGGCGGTGCGCCGGGGGCGCAGATCGTGCCGAAGGGCGGCATGGGCGCCGTCGTCGGCATGATACGCGCCGCAGCCGAGCATGCCGGCGTGGCGATCCGCACCGGCGCCCCGGTCGCGAAGATCGTCGTGGAGAAAGGCCGTGCCACCGGCGTCGTGCTGGCGAACGGCGAAGAGATTCGCGCCGGCACGGTCGTCTCGGCAACCAACCCGGCGACCACCTTCCTTACCCTGGTCGGTGCACCGCTGCTCGACACCGGCTTTGTGCGCAAGGTGAAGAACATCCGCATGAAGGGCGATGTCGCCAGGCTCAATCTGGCGCTCGGCGGCGTGCCGGAGTTCGCCGGCGTGGAAGATGCGGATTTGCGCGGGCGGCTGGTCATCGCGCCGTCGGCCGACCACGTCGAGCGCGCCTTCAATCCGGCGAAGTACGGCGAATTTTCGCCCGAGCCGGCGATGGAGATCACCCTGCCGTCGCTCGCCGATCCGGCGCTGGCGCCGACCGGCGGCTGCGTTCTTTCGGCCAACGTGCAGTATGCGCCTTATGCGCTGAAAGAAGGTTGGGATGCGGGCAAGCCCAAATTCCTCGCCGCGATCATGGCGCAGATCGAAGCCCATGCGCCGGGTATCGGGAAGCTGGTGCGCCATGCGGAGCTTCTGACGCCGGCCGACATCGAGGCGCGCTATCGGATGCCCGGCGGCCATTGGCATCACGGCGAACTGCAGGCCGACCAGATGCTGTTCTCGCGCCCCGTCTCCTGCTGGTCGGGTTACGACACGCCGATCGAGGGCCTGTTCCTCGCCGGCGCTGGCTCGCATCCGGGCGGCGGCATCTCGGGAGCGCCGGGCATGAACGCGGCGCGGCGTATCCTGGCGGAACGAGTGGAATGGAGGAAGGCGTCATGAACATCGCCACCTCGATGGCCGCCGGCGATTCCCGTCACACCGCCCAATCGCACTTCCATGCGCTGCGGCTCGGCACGCCGTTCCAGCTGCGTCTCGACGCGCTGGCGAAGACCAACGACTGGTACAATTGGGCCGGCTACCGCGCGCCGCATTCGCTGTGGGACGAGGAACTGGAATATTTCGCCATCCGCAGCCAGGCAGCACTTTTCGACATCTCGCCGATGACGAAATACCGCATCGAGGGACCGGATGCCGAGGCTTTCTGCAACAGGCTTACGCTGCGCGACGTGACGAAATTGAAGCCTGGCCGCGTTCACTACACCGCATGGTGCGACGACGAGGGTTTTGTACTCGACGACGGTACGCTGTTCCGCTTGTCCGCCACGCGCTTCCGGCTTTGCTCGCAGGAGCGGCATCTGCCCTGGCTGCTGGATTCCGCCATCGGCTTCGACGTGACGGTGGAAGAAGAAACCGAGTCGGTGGCCGGGCTGGCTTTGCAGGGACCGACAGCCTTCGCCTGCCTGCGCGCGGCCGGTTTCGCCGGCGTGGAAAAGCTCAAGATATTCGACCTCGCCGAATTTCCGCATGAGAGCGGGACGGTGACGATCTCACGGACCGGCTTCACCGGCGATCTCGGCTACGAGCTGTTCGTCGCGCGCGAAGCGGCGCTGTCGCTGTGGGACCGGCTGACGGCGGCGGGCGAACTGCACGGCATCCGCGCCATCGGCTACACCGCGCTCAACCGCGCGCGGCTGGAAGCGGGGCTGATCGTCGCCAATTCGGATTTCGTCACCGCCGAACATGCGATCCGCGCGGACCGCACGCGCATGCCCGACGAGATCGGGCTCGGCTTCATGGTCGATCCCACCAAAGACCATTTCAACGGCTGCCGCGCCATTCTGGAAGCGCGGGCGGGGAAGAAGCTCCGGCACGCTCTGGTCGGGCTGGAGATCGACGGCAACGTTCCGGCCGAGCACGCCATCGTCTACCATCGCAAGAGCCGCGAGGTCGGGTTGGTGAGCGCGGCCATGTGGTCGCCGATGGCCAAGCGCAACATCGCCATCGCCTCGCTCGACCTGCCCTATGGCGATACGGTGACCGACGATCTGTGGGTCGAGATCTACGCCATGCGCGAACTGAAATACGAGCGGCTGATGAAGAAGGCCAAGGTGGTGCCGCGCCCCTTCATCAAGCTCGACCGCCGCACCGCCAATCCGCCGGCGAACTTCTGACCGTGACCGAAGACCCGGACAAGGATGCGGAGGTCGCCGAGAACTGGGCGCTGGTCAACACGCCGCTCGGCGAGCCGTGGTCGGGCCGGGCGCGCTACGCGGCGGCGATGGTCTTCTACAAGCGCGGCGAGATGAACGCCGAGACGCTGGAGGTCTACCGCATCTGCTCGCGGCTCGACGCGGAAGACCCGTTGCCGATCATCCGTGATCGCGGCGTCGGCCGCGATTGGCTGAAGCGGATGGGGTTCAAGGGATAATCTTGCGACGCCTTATTTCGGGTCGACACCGCCCATGCGACAGACTTCGCGCCATTCTTCCGGCGTCACCGGCTGCACCGAAAGCCGGCCCAGGCGCACCAGCGCCATCTCCGCCAGTTTCGGATTGGCCTTGATGTCGGCCAGCGTCGGCGGGTTCGGCACGTCGCGCACGGCGCGGATGTCGACGCATTCCCAGCGCGGATCGTCGGTCGTGGTGTCGTGATGGGCCAGCGCACACACCTCGGCGATGCCGACGATGTTCAGTCCTTCGTTGGAATGGTAGAAGAAACCAAGGTCGCCGACCTGCATCGCCTTCATGTTGTTGCGGGCGGCATAGTTGCGCACCCCGTCCCATTGCGTGCCCTTGGAACCGAGCTTCTTGAGGGCTTCGAAGGAGAACTTGAACGGCTCGGACTTGAACAGCCAGTAGTTCATGCGATTGCGTCCTCTCAGGCGTCGGCCGGCTTGTTGAACACCCAGGTCCACGGCAGGACCTCGACGCTGTCGAACAGCCCGGCCTTGGCGTAGGGATCGCTCGCCGCCAGTGCTTCCGCCTCGGCCTGGTCAGTCGCCTCGATCATCACCAGGCTGCCGTTTGACTTGCCTTCGGCATCAAGGAAAGGTCCGGCGAAAGCCAGCTTCTTTTCGGCGATCAGGCCGTTGATGAACTCGACGTGCTTCGGCCGCGTCTCCATGCGCACATTGAGCGCGCCCGGCTTGTCCTTGCAGATCAGTGCGAACAGCATGTTTCCTAGTCCTCTGTTTTCAGCGGCCGGCTCATCAGCGCGGCGACGGCGTCATTGATGCTGACGGCACCGTCCAGGATGGCGGCGACGGCGGCGATGATCGGCGCATCGATAGCCTGTTCGGTGGTGATGCGGGCGGCGATCGCGGCGGTCGGCACGCCCTCGGCCAGCGGTCGGCCGGTCAGCGCCTCGCCGCGCCCCAGAGCCAGCCCGTAGGCGAAGTTGCGCGACTGGACCGAAGAACAGGTCAAAAGCAGGTCGCCGAGGCCCGACAGGCCCATCAGCGTTTCCGGCCGGGCGCCGAAGGCGGCGCCGATGCGGCGCAGTTCGGCGAAGCCGCGCGTCACCATGGCGGCCTGCGCGCTGGCGCCGAGTTCGGCGCCGGTAACCGCGCCGGCGGCGATGGCGAAGACGTTCTTCAGCGCCCCGCCGATCTCGACGCCGGTGACGTCGTCGCTGGAATAGCAGCGCAGGTTGAGCGCCGAGAAGCGCTGCGCCAAATCGACGGCCAGATCCTCCTGCCCGGCGGCGACGACGACGGCGGTGGGCAGACCGCGCGCCACGTCGGTGGCGAAGCTCGGGCCGGACAGAACCGCCACCGGATTGCCGGGCAATATCTCGGCGACGATGGAGGAGAGCAG
>JBQCHN010000439.1:0-2958 GCA_051954615.1 Mesorhizobium sp.
CATTCAATAGACCGGCGGCGACACGACCCAGATCACCACGGCGGGTTCCGTGCCGGGGTTGCGCCAGCGGTGGGGTTTCTTCTCGAAGCGGAAGCTGTCGCCGGCTGTCAGCCGGTGCCATATGCCGTCGATCTCGATCTCGAAGACGCCGGACACGACATAGCCGGCTTCCTCCGTCTGGCGCAGGTTGGGCGCCGCAAGCTCGGCGCCGGCGGCGAATTCGGAGCGAACCATTTCGAAGGAGCCGCCGAGGTCCGGCGACAGAAGCTCTTCCACGAGGCCTGTCTCGCTGGTGCCGAGCGCGCGCCGGCTGCCGGCGCGGACGACGACGCCGCGTTCGCGCTCGTCCTCCACGTCATGGCCGAAGAACAGGCTGATCGGCACGTCGAACAGGGCGGCGAAGGCGCGCATGTCGGCCAGCGAGGGCATCGACAGGCCGCGCTCGACCTGGCTGACCCAGCCGACCGAGCGGCCGAGCTTCAGTGCGATTTCGGATAACGTCAGCCCGCGCGCCTTGCGCAACGCGCGGATATCGCCGGCAAGCAGATGCTCGCCGGTGTCCGTCTGCGGCTTTGCGGCAGGGCGGGGCATGGTGGGTTCCATGAAAAGTCTTATGCGATTTTCATGTGATCGCCGTTTCGTGAAAAAATCAAGAAGAATTTCACGACATCACAAGATTCGCTTGCGGTCCACCGGCGGTTGAGGCAAAGCCAGCGCGGACGGCGAGGGGGACGACCGCTTTACAATCTACCGGTTCGCTGGCTGTTGGCCCGTCGGCCGGTGCAGGGAATGGCCGATGCTGGCGCCGGAAAATCACATATCATTGGATGAAACGAGCGTGGTCGACGAGGCGATCGCCTCGCGCCGGTCGGTGCGCGCCTTCCTGCCCGATGCCGTCGACGACGAGACCATCCGCGATATCCTCAAGGTTGCGGCGCGCGCGCCTTCCGGCACCAACATGCAGCCGTGGCGGGTTTACGTGACCAAGGGCGCGGTGAAGCAGCGCATCACCGATGCCATCCTCAATTCCGGCATCCGTGCCGAAAAGGCAGAGTGGGACGAGTACAAATACTATCCCGACCAGTTCTTCGAGCCGTACCTGACGCGCCGCCGCGCCAACGGCTTCGGCCTCTATGGCGTGCTCGGCATCGGCCGGCGCGAGGTCGACCGGATGCGCGCCCAGCACGACCGCAATTTCGTTTTCTTCGATGCGCCGGTGGGCATGATCTTCACCATCGACCGGCGGCTCAACCAGGGCTCGTGGATCGACTACGGCATGTTTTTACAGAACATCATGATCGCGGCGCGGGCGAGGGGGCTGCACACCTGCCCGCAGGCTGCCTTCGCGCCCTACCACCGGCAAATCAGGCCGGTGCTTTCGATCACCGACGAGGAGGTCGTGGTGTGCGGCATGGCGCTCGGCTACGAGGATACGTCCAAGCCCGAGAACGATTTCCGCACGGACCGCGCGCCGCTGGAGGAGTGGGTGACGTTTGTAGGGGAGTAAGGCAGTAAGGCAATATGAAAGGCTGGGTTCTAAGTTAGTCTTTCCTACTGCCCTACTGCCCTACTGCCCTACTGCCCTACCGCCCTACTGCCTCATTCCCCTATTCCCCTCACTTCATTCCCGCTCACATTGGTGCCGTCCTGCAGCGTCAGGTGCAGGTAGGCGAACAGGGCGGCGAACGTCACCAGTCCTTCGATGACGAAGAGGATGCGGAAGTCGTCGGCCCCGGCGGGTCCGTTTCCGGCCAATACCGAGAGCAGGGCGGCGGCCGTGCCGACGCTGATCGCCACGCCGAGCTGCCACAGGATGTAATAGAGCGCGCTGAAACGGGCGAGCTGTTCGGCAGCGATATCCGAATAGGCGAGGTTGCCGGTCGAGGCCCATTGCGCCGAGCGGAACACGCCGAAGACGAAGATGTAGGCGAGCACGATCCACACCGGCGTCGTCGCCTGCATCAGCGCGAAGCCGGCGACAAGTGCCGCGCAGACCGGCGTGTTGACGACCAGCAGGCGGCGGAAACCGAACCGTTTCAGGATCGCCGGCATGAAGAAGCGCACGATGATGGATCCGACGGCGGCCATGAAGGTGAGAGAGCCGGCGGCCACCGCGCTCATGCCGAAGCCGAGCTGGAACATCAGCGGCAGCAGGAAGATCACCGACGTCATGCCGATCGTGTCCAGCCCGCCGCCGGTCAGGAAGGAGATGCGGAAGGTGCGGATGCGCAAAAGGTTGAGGTCGAGGATCGGGTTGGGACTGCGCAGGCAATAGAGCGAGGCGATGGTCAGAACGGCCACGGCGAGGATGATTTGCGCGGTCGTCGTCAGGCCGGCGGTATCCTTGGCGGCGAGCGAATCCATGCCGAGCACCAGCAGCACCATGCCGGCGCCGACCAGCATGAAGCCCGGAAAGTCGAAGGGCCGGCGCACCGGCTTGGTGCCGGTCGGAAACAGCAGGACCGAGGCGACGACGGCGGCGAACGCCAGCGGAATGTTGACGAAGAAGATCCACCGCCAGGAAACGTATGTCGTCAGCGCGCCGCCGAGCAGCGGCCCGATCAGCGGGCCGGACTGGCCGGCCAGCGAGATGTACATGTTGATCTTCAGCGTGCGGTTGCGCGGGAAGCTTTGCAGCACCGTGACCTGGCCCAGCGTGCCCATCAGCGCGCCGCCGAAGCCCTGCAGGGCACGTGCGGCAACCAGAGACCACAGGTCGCTCGCCATGCCGCACAGCGCCGACGCGACGCCGAAGACGAGCACTGCGAAGCAGTAGGAATTGCGCAGGCCGAAGCGCTCCGCCGCCCAGCCGCCGATCGGCATGGTGATGATGAGGGAGGCGACGTAGGCGGTGATCAGGAGGCCGAGTTCGCTCGGCGCGCGGCCGAGCGTCTCGCCGATGCCCGGCAGGGCGGTGACGACGACGTTCTGGTCGAGGCTGGTCATGAGGACGCCGCA
>JBQCHN010000440.1:0-3985 GCA_051954615.1 Mesorhizobium sp.
CGGGTCTGCACGGCGGTGCCGATGGCGAAGTTGACGCCGCCCCAGACGACGATGACGACGACCATCGGCAGCGGATAGGGGCTTACGGCATACATGGCGGCAAGGACGATGCCTTGCAGGGCGAGCATGGCGACAAGGGCCGCCATCAACCGCGGGCCGGCGAGCTTGCCGCCGATGAAGACGCCGAGCGTGGCGCCGATGCCGCTGGCAAGCAGCACCCACGGCACGGCTTGCGAGGTCAGGCCGGTGACTTCTTCCAGAAGGGGAGTGATGTAGGTGTAGGGCACGAACTGTCCCATCATCAGCATCAGCATGACGATCAGCGAGGTCCAGACCTGCTGACGGCCGAGCACGCCTATCTCGCGCCGCAGGCCGGCATGAGGTGCGGTGACCACCCGCGAGGATGGAATCAGCAGGGCGATCGCGGCGGCGGCGAGCACGCCGAGGGCGGTCATCGTCCAGAATGTCGCGCGCCAGCCCCAGGCGTTGCCGATCGCCGTGCCGGCGGGCACGCCGACGATGCCGGATACGGTCAGGCCGGCCAGCACCAGCGCGACCGCCATGCCGCGCCGCTCCTCGCTGACCAGGCTGGTCGCTACCACCATGGCGACGCCGAAATAGGTGCCGTGCGCCACGGCCACCGCGACGCGCAACGCCAGCATCGAGAAAAAGTCGGGCGCCAGCGCGCAGGCAACCTGGCCAAGCGTGAAGACCAAGGTGAGCCAAAGCAGCAGCGTCTTGCGCGCGACCTTCGGCGTGGCGAGCGTCAGGAGCGGGCCGCCGATGGCGATGCCGAGCGCATAGCCGGAGACGAGATAGCCTGCCGTCGGCACCGAAACGCCAAGGCCGCCAGCGACCTGCGGCAGCACGCCGGCGATGACGAACTCCGTCGTGCCAAAGGCGAAGGCGGCGATGAACAGGGCAATCAGCGGAAGCGGCATGCGACGCGGCCTGTGCAGGATTCGAGGATCGCCGAAAGACCACGAATGCAATGCTGCGGCAATCGCGAAAATCTGTAGCGCGGTTCAAGCCGTCTGCATGGCGGCGGCTGACAGGCGCTGTCCGGCTTGCTATCCCTCTTGTAACTTCGTTTGTTCTGTAATAAACGAAGTTACATGAAACGAGACAGCCGCCTTTCCTCCGTCCTGCACGCACTGTTGCACATGGCCGCGCACGGGCGACCCATGACATCGGAAGCGCTGGCAGCCTGCATGGGCACCAACCCGGTTGTCGTGCGCCGCACCATGGCGGGCCTTCGCGAGGCCGGTTTCGTGCGCTCGGTCAAGGGACACAGCGGCGGCTGGTCGATCGCGTGCGATCTCGATGCGGTGACGCTTCGCGACATCCACCTGGCGCTTGGCGAGCCCGCCATCTTCGCCATCGGCAACCGCAACGAGACGCCGGCCTGCCTGGTCGAGCAATCCGTCAACGCCGTGCTGGACGACGCCTTTCTGGCCGCGGAGGCGCTGCTGCTGGACCGCTTCGGCGAGGTGACCCTGGCGGCGCTGGCCGGAGACTTTGCGCGCCGGTTCAAGGCTCATATGAAAGACAAGGACCATTCCCATGTCCCGTGACGGAACGCCCCATGACGTCATCGTTGTCGGCGGCAGCTATGCCGG
Organism: Mesorhizobium sp.; assembly: GCA_051954615.1. Lineage (GTDB taxonomy): Bacteria > Pseudomonadota > Alphaproteobacteria > Rhizobiales > Rhizobiaceae > Mesorhizobium. The sequence continues at coordinate 1,620 of JBQCHN010000440.1, forward strand.
CATGGCCGCCGCCCTCCAGCTCGCGCGTGGACGCCGCCGGGTGATGGTGATCGACGCCGGTGAGCGCCGTAATCGCTTCGCCACGCACTCGCACGGCTTCCTGTCGCGCGATGGCACCGACGCGGCCGAGATCGCGGCCATCGGCCGGTGCCAGCTCGAGGCCTATGCCAATCTCTCCTGGCGCGAAGGCAGGGCAAGGCGTGCCGGCAAGACGGCAGACGGCTTCCGCGTCACGACGGACGACGGCGTCGAACACGAGGCCCGGCGCCTCGTTCTGGCGCTCGGCGTCACCGACACCTTGCCCGAAGTCGAAGGCTTGGCGGAACGATGGGGACGGAGCGTCTTCCATTGTCCCTATTGCCACGGCTACGAACTCGACGAAGGGCCGATCGGCGTGCTCGCCGTGGGCGCGGTGTCGATGCACCACGCGCTGCTGCTTCCCGAATGGGGCCGGACGACCTTCTTCCTCAACGGAGCGTTCGAGCCGGATACGGATCAACTCGCGCAATTACAGGCGCGCGGCGTGGCGGTCGAACAGACGCCCATCCTGCGCATCACCGGCAACGCCGACGTCGAACTCGCAGACGGTCGCACGATCGCGCTTGCCGGCCTGTTCACGGCAAGCCGTACGCAGCCGGCGAGTTCGCTCGGCACGGATCTTGGTTGCGATATGGAGGAAGGGCCGCTCGGCACGTTCCTGCGGATCGGCCCGACCAAGGAGACGAGTGTGCCCGGCGTCTTCGCGTGCGGGGACGCGGCTCGGGCTGCCGGATCGGTGTCGCTTGCGGTCGGCGACGGCGCGATGGCGGGCGGGGCGGCCCACCAGTCGCTGATCTTCCGGTAGGGCTCAGCTTGCCTTTAGGCGCGAGCCGCGCAGCAGGCCGCGCTCTTCAAGCACCGGATAGGCCATCGAGGTCAGCAGCGAATTGATCTGCTTGAGGTCGCGGATGGTGTCGAGGTGGATAGAGCTGGTCTCGATCGACTTCGGGGTGCCGTCGCGCAGGCGCAGGAAGTGGCTCTGGCTGGCTTCCTTCTCGCTGTCGCGCAGCCGGTCCTTCTCCAGCACGAGCTGGCGCGCCGTCTCGGCGTCGCGCGAAACCAGCACATTGAAGGCCATGCGGGCGTTGGTGAGCACGGCGGCATGGAAGGCGGTCAGTTCACGCCAGCCCTCGTCGGTGAAGGCGAGGCCCTGCTCGAACTTCTTGCGGACGTGGACCAGCATGTTGCGCACGATGATGTCGCCGACCTGTTCCAGCTTGACGCAGGCGCCGATCAGCTCCTGGCAGCGCAGGGCTTCCGCTTCGGTCAGCGAATTCTTGGTGAGCTTGGCGAGATAGATCTTGATCGCCGCATGCTTGGCGTCGACGCGGTCGTCGAGGGCGGCCAGCGCGCGGATCTTGTCGGCGTCGGCATCCTCGTAGAGCTCGATGATGCGCTTCAGCATGATCTCGACCGTCTCGCAGACGCGCACCACCTCGCGCGTGGCGTTGGCGAGCGCCTGCGAGGGCGTGCCGAGCGCCTTTTCGTCCAGCGCCGAAAGCTCGGTGACATGCAGCGCATCGGCTGCTTCCGGCTTCACGCCGAGCGCGACGATCTTCTCGGAAGCGCGGTAGACGAGGCCTGCCAGCGGCAGGCCGGCGATCAGGATGATGACGTTGAACAGGATATGGGCGTTGACGATCTGGTCCGATGCGGTGGCGCCGAGGAAGCCGACCGTCGGCTTGAAGATCATCATCAGCACCAGCATGACCAGCGAGCCGAGCCCGCGCATCAGGAGGTTGCCGACGGGCACGACGCGCACGCCGGGCTCGGCGCCGCGCGTCAGCATCGGCGCGATGACCGAGGAGCCGAGATTGACGCCGAGCACCAGCACGACGCCGAGTTCGGGGGTGATGAGGCCGCGCCCGGCCAGCGTCGCCATCAGGAGCACGGCGGCGATGGAGGACTGGAACAGCCAGGTGATCAGCGCCGCCAAGAGGTAGGCGGTGAGCGGATCGCCGGAGAAATAGTCGATGATGACCGGCATCAGCTGGCTGTCGCGCAGCGGCTCGGAGGCCTGGCCGATCATTTCCAGCGACAGGATCAGCAGGCCGATGCCGACGAGGATGCGGCCGACCTGGCGCCAGTCGCGCCGCTCCGTGGCCATGAACATGAAGGTGCCGGTGATCAGGCACAGCGGCACCAGCAGCGTCAGGTCGAAGGTGAGCAGCTTGGTGACGATGGCCGAACCGATCTCGGCGCCGCGCACGGCCAACTGGCCCGCCGCGCCCGAGACGATGCCGGCGCCGGCGAAGGAGCCGACCAGAAGGGTGACGGCGGTCGAGCTCTGGAAGGCGATGGCCAGCCCCGTGCCGGCCAGCACGGCC
>JBQCHN010000441.1:0-4946 GCA_051954615.1 Mesorhizobium sp.
CGCGATGCACCTTTTGTTTACCATTTGGCTTAACGCAACCGAAATCGATGCCTCGCAATATGGGCCACGGTTCAACAAGAGACCGGCTTACAAACGTCACAACTGGGCAAAGGAACACCAAATGACCAAGCTTCTCTCGCGCTTCTACAAGGATGAGTCCGGCGCCACGGCCATTGAATACGGCCTTATCGCCACGCTGATCGCCATCGCCATCATCGTGGCTGCCGGAACGGTCGGCACCAACCTCTCCGGTCGCTTCGAGCAGATCGCGACGTCGATCGGCACTCCCTGAGCGTCGGGCGCACTCTCCAACACAGATCGGGGCCGCCTTCGGGCGGCCCCTTTCGTTTGCGCCGTGCAAACGTAGAGACGACTTCCTGCCCCCATGAAAACGCCGCGTATCCGCCCTATATTGGAAGGATCATGAGAAACGATGCCAGACATGTCCGCGCCGCCTTTACGAGCCTTTTCATAGGGCTGCTCGCCTGTGGCCTGTCGGCGACGACCGTGCAGGCCGTCGATATCGTGCCTGCGCCCGTCATCGTGATGCCCGGCGCCAGCGCCGGTGATCTCCAGGCGCTCCAGAACCGTTTGTCACGCCAGCAGTTCCAGAACGAGCAGCAGAGACTGCGGCAGGACGATCGCGACGCGGTCACCATCCTGCCGCCGCCCAAACGGCAGGTGCCGCGCATGAAGCCGGGCTGTCAGGGCCAGGTTTACGGTACCCTTGCCGATTGCCGCTGAAGGCAGGCGATCTCTTTCTTAGCCGACTATAGGAAACAGGGTGGAAAACCGCAGCCGAACCGGTACATGGTGAGGCTGTCGAGCACGAATCACGCTGCCAACCGGAAGGATCATGACGGTCACCAAGAAGAATGCGGTCCGCAAAGCCAGGAAAGGCGAACGCATCCGGCAGGTTGCCGCCATACCGTTCCGGCTCGGATCTGATGGCGAACTGGAAGTGCTTCTGGTGACATCGCGCGAGACGCGCCGGTTCATCGTTCCCAAAGGGTGGCCGATGAAGGGCAAGGGCGGCCGCAAGGTCGCCGCCATCGAGGCCGAGCAGGAGGCCGGCGTCGTCGGTACGGTATTGAGGCAGCCAGCCGGCACCTACAGCTACTGGAAGCGGCTCGAGCGGCAATTCGTGCGGGTCGACGTAACGGTCTACCTGCTTGCCGTCAGCGAGGAACTGACCGCATGGCGGGAGAAGAAGAGCCGTCGCCGCGCCTGGTTGACCACCGGCGACGCGGCCATGCTGATCGACGAACCGGAACTGGCCACGCTGCTGAAGGAACTCAAGCTGCCGACCGAGGAAGCAGAGCCGGCGGAACCCGCAGCATCCTGAGCTACCCGTCCGCGTCGTCCGGTAACTTACGCTTCGGCGTGCCGGTGTAGGCCCACAGCCATTCGCGCGGCAGCGGCCCCTTGTTGCGGCCGCCTTGCTCGGTCTGCTCCCAGGCGTGCGCCAGGATGCCGACGGAGCGCGACAGCACGAAGAGGCCACGCGTCAGCGGCGGCGGGAAGCCGAGTTCGCCGTAGATGACGGCAGTGGCGCCGTCGATGTTGAGCGGAACCCGTTTTCCCTTTCGGCGGGCGATTTCCGCCTCGATCGCCTCGGCAATGGCGGCGAAACGGCCCGAAACGACGCCGCGTGTGGCGAAGTCGCGCGTCACCTCCAAAAGGCGCGGCGCGCGTGGATCGACCGGATGGAAGCGGTGGCCGAAGCCCGGCACGTATCCCTGTTCTTCCGCGAAGAAACGATCAAGCCGCGCGGTAACAGCATCCGTGAGTGCCGCCCCTTCGTCCATCGCGGCGGCGATGTCGCCGTAGAAGGCAAGCGCCTGTTCGCCGGCACCGCCATGCACGTCGCCCAGCACGTTGATGGCGGAGGCCATGGCGCTGTTGATGCCGACGCCGCAGGTGGCGGCCATGCGGGCGATAGCGATAGACGGCGCTTGCGGGCCATGGTCGACGGCGGCGCCGAGCGCGATGCCGAGAAGATTTGCCTGTTCGTCCGTGGGTAGCTCGCCGCGCAGCATCAGCCAGATCATCGCCGGGAAGGAGACGCGGCCGATCAGGTCCTGGATCTCGTAGCCGCGCAGGCGGATGACGCCCGGCATCATCTCGATGATCGAGGTCTGCCACCATTCCTCGCCGCGCGCGGGGCCGGTCGTCTCCCCACTCGGCTTCTTCTCCTCGTCGCTCATTCTTTCGTTTCCTTGCGCGACGGCAGGGCGGCGAACACCTCCTGTCCATGCTCGCCGAGTGCAGGGGGTGGCAGAGTCGGAACGGGTGCCGTGCCGTCGACGAGGAAGCCGCCGCGCACCACCGTCACCGGGCGTTCCGCGCCCGGCACGTCCTCGAACCGCACCGTCATAGCGCGGCCGCTGACCTGCGGTTCCGCCAACGCCTGTGGAATGGTCAGCACCCGTCCGGCCGGCACGCCGGCGCGGTTGAGCTTTTCTTCCCACGCGGCGGCCGGGGCGGCGGCAAGTGCCTCTTCGATAAGCGCCTTCAGCTCAAAGCGGTTCTTCTTGCGCGTCTCGCGCTCGGCAAAGCGCGGATCCGCTGCCAGTTCCGGCCGGCCGATCAATCCGCACAGGACGACGAACTGCTCCTGCTTGTTCGCGGCGATGTTGATCAGGCCATCGGCGGTGGCGAAGGCGCCGGAAGGAGCGGCGGTCATGTTCTCGTTGCCCATCGGCCGAGGCTCGACGCTGGCCGTGAGATAGTTGGAGACCGGCCAACCGAGCGCCGAAAGGGTGCATTCCAGCATCGACACGTCGAGGAAGGCGCCTTCGCCGCTCGTTTTCTGGCGCACCAGTGCTGCGGCGATGGCAAAGGCGCCGGTCAGTCCGCCCAGCGTGTCGGCGACCGGGTAGCCGACGCGAAGCGGCGCCGTCTGCGGCGTGCCGGTGATGCTCATAATCCCGGACAGGCCCTGGACGATCTGGTCGTAGGCCGGGTTGTCGCGCATCGGGCCGTCCTGGCCGAAACCGGAGATGGCGCAATAGACGAGGCCCGGCCGGATCGCCTTCAAAGCCTCGTAGTCCAGTTCCAGGCGCTTCATGACGCCGGGCCGGAAATTCTCCACCAGAGCATCGGCGGTGGCGACGAGGTCGAGGAAGCGCCGGCGATCCGCCCCGTTCTTGAGGTCGAGCGCAACGGACCGCTTGCCGGCGTTCTGCGCCAGGAAGGAGGCGCCCATGTGCGCCTTGTTCAACTCCGGTGAAGCGCCGAGCTGACGCGCCAGATCGCCGCCGGAGGGCTGCTCCACCTTGATGACGTCCGCGCCCAGCAGGGCAAGCTGGTAAGCGCAGTAAGGACCGGCCAGCACGTTGGTGAGGTCCAGCACGCGGATGCCGGCAAGCAGGTCCGTCATGGGCAAAGCGGTTGCTTAAGCATCGCCCGGCACCGCCTCCTGTCCCTTCAGCCGGCGGCGTTCGACATAGCCCCAGATGTGCGGACCGAGCAGGCCGATGAAGGCGAGCACCAGCAACGTCAGCGACAGCGGATGGGTGAAGAACACCGTCCAGTCGCCGTTGGAGATGGTCATGGCGCGGCGGAACTGCGCCTCCGCCAGCGGTCCGAGGATCATGCCGATGATGACCGGCGCGGTCGGGAAATCGAAGCGCCGCATCAGGAAACCCACGGCGCCGAGCAGGTAGAGCACGACAAGGTCGATGGGCGATTGCGAGATGCCGTAGGTGCCGACGGTGGAGAACACCAGGATACCGGCATAGAGCTGCGGCGCCGGGATCTTCAACAGCTTCACCCAAAGGCCGATCAGCGGCAGGTTGAGGATGACCAGGATGACGTTGGCGATGAACAGCGAGGCGATCAGGCCCCAGACGAGATTGCCCTGGGTGGTGAACAGCAGCGGGCCGGGATTGATGCCGTAGCTCTGGAAGGCTGACAACATGATGGCGGCGGTGGCCGAGGTGGGCAGGCCGAGCGTCAGCATCGGCACCAGCACGCCGGCGGCCGAAGCATTGTTGGCCGCCTCCGGCCCGGCGACGCCCTCGATGGCGCCGACCGTGCCGAACTCCTCCTTGTGCTTCGACAGCTTCTTTTCGACGGCGTAGGACAGGAAGGTCGGAATCTCGGCGCCGCCGGCCGGCATGGCGCCGATGGGAAAGCCGATGAAGGCGCCGCGGATCCAGGCCTTCCACGAGCGCGCCCATTCCTGCGCGGTCATGTAGAGCGAGCCCTTCAGCGGCACGATCTCGTCCTTGCCGGCGTAGCGGCGCGAGGCGACGTAGAGCGTTTCGCCGACGGCGAACAGGCCGACCGCCGCGATGATGACGTCGACGCCGTCGAGCAGCTCGGTCATGCCGAAGGTGAAGCGCGGCTGGCCGGTTTGCAGGTCGACGCCGATCATGCCGATGACGAAGCCGATGAACAGGCTGGAAAGGCCGCGCACGGCGGACGAGCCGAGTACCGCCGAAACGGTAATGAAGGCCAGCACCATCAGCGAGAAATATTCGGCCGGGCCGAAGGAAAGGGCGAACTTGACCACCACCGGCGCGAGGAAGGCGACGCCGAGCGTGCCGATGGTACCGGCGACGAACGAGCCGATGGCGGAGGTGGCAAGGGCAGCACCGCCGCGCCCCGAGCGCGCCATTTTGTTGCCCTCCAGCGCGGTGACGATGGTGGCGCTCTCGCCGGGCGTATTGAGCAGGATGGAGGTGGTCGAGCCGCCATACATGGCGCCGTAGTAGATGCCGGCGAACAAAATGAAGGAAGCTTCCGGCGCCACCTGGTAGGTGATCGGCAGCAACAGCGCGATGGTCAGTGCCGGGCCGAGGCCGGGCAGCACGCCGATGGCGGTGCCGAGCGTCGTGCCGAGCAGGCACCACAACAGGTTGACCGGTGAAAAGGCAACGGAGAAACCGTGGGCGAGTTGGGCGAGCGTGTCCATGGTGTCAGGCTCCGAACCAGCTTGC
>JBQCHN010000442.1:0-9022 GCA_051954615.1 Mesorhizobium sp.
ACTGTGCAAGATGGCCAGCGACCGCCTCCTCGGCGTGCACGGCATCTATATCCAGCCGATCAACTATCCGACGGTGCCGCGCGGCACGGAGCGGCTGCGCATAACGCCAAGCCCCTTCCACACCGACGCGCTGATCGCCGAGCTTCAGGCCGCTCTGGTCGAGACCTGGGACGCACTGGGCATTCCCTACGCCGCCGCCGGCCGCCCTGCCGTCGCCGAGAGCGAGCGCATCATTCCGCTTTTGGTGCCGACGTCCGGCGGCTGACACGCCGGCTTTGCCCACAATCAGGCGGCGCTTCACCAACGCGACAACAAAAACCCCGGCCGTAGCGGACCGGGGTTTTCTGTTCGGATCGCGAGGTGCCGCCGATCAGGCGCGCTTGGCCAGCAAATCGCGAATCTCGGTGAGCAATGCAACGTCGGCCGGCGGCGGTGCGGCTGCAGGCGCCGGCTTTTCGCGTTCGAGACGGCGGCGCATGTTGTTCACCGCCTTGACCATGATGAAGATGATCCAGGCGAGGATGAGGAAGTTGAGAACCACGGTGATGAAGCTGCCATAGGCGAAGACGGCACCCTGCTTCCTGGCTTCCGCCAGCGTGGTGGCAGTGACGGTCGAGCTTAATCCGAAGAAATAGTCGTTGAAGTCGAGGCCACCGAAGATGGCGCCGACAATCGGCATGATGATGTCGTTGACCAGCGAATCGACGATCTTCCCGAATGCCGCGCCGATGATCACGCCGACGGCGAGATCCATCACATTGCCTTTGGAAATGAATTCCTGAAACTCTTTGAGCATGCGGTCCTCCGTATCCCCTTGCTTTCGTCTGCTGCCGCCCCATTCGTATGCATCCGGCAGCAACGCCGCTGCACAATAGCAAAAAGCGGATGCCGCACCATCGGCAAAAGGTCGTGACGGTTTTGATTATCCTACGCTAATATTTACGCCTCCGCGCCGGCGCGCCGCCACGCCCAAGGTCGCGATAGACTCGCCCGCCCGGCTGTGATTGCCTGCAGGACAAGGGAGGTTCTCGCGGCGTGCAAGGCTGGTTCATCGTCTTCATCGCACTGCTCTACGTCACGCTGCTGTTCGGCGTGGCGAGCCTCGGCGACCGCCGCTCGGCCGTGCATGGACCGGGCAAGGCGCGCCCCTTCATCTATGCGCTCAGCCTCGCCATCTACTGCACGTCGTGGACCTTCTTCGGCTCGGTCGGCCTCGCCTCCGAACGCGGGCTCGAATATCTCGGCATCTATATCGGCCCGGCAGCGGTCTTCCTCTTCGGCTTTCCGCTGCTGAAGCGCATCGTCAGGCTCGCCAAGGCCGAAAAGATCACCTCGGTCGCCGATTTCCTCGCCGCGCGCTACGGCAAGAGCTCGACCGTGGCAGCCATCGCAACGCTGATCGCCACCATCGGCGCTGTTCCCTACATCGCCCTCCAGCTGAAGGCGATTTCCGGCTCGGTCAGCCTGATGGTCGAGCACTACACCGGCTCCCCGCCGTCCTTCGACCCCCTCGTAAGCGACATATCGCTGATTGTCGCCATGCTGCTCGCCCTGTTCGCCGTGCTGTTCGGCACGCGTCATGCCGACGCCACAGAACACCAGGACGGACTGGTGCTGGCGGTCGCCGTCGAATCGGTGGTGAAGCTGGCGGCCTTCGTCGCCATCGGCCTGATGGTGACGTTCGCCGTCTTCGGCGGACCGGGCGACATGATCGGAACGCTGGTGGCGGACCCGCAGGCGCGCCGCGCGATGGGCACCGGCACATCGCTCGCCACATGGCTGGTGCTCGGCGGGCTTTCCGGCTTTGCCATGCTGATGCTGCCTCGTCAGTTCTATGTCGCCATCGTGGAAAACCGTTCGGAAGCGGAATTGCGCACCGCCACCTGGGTCTTCCCGCTCTATCTCGTCGCCATCAACCTCTTCGTGCTGCCAATCGCGCTGACCGGGCTGGCGCAAGTCGGCGCCGGCACAAGCAGCGATCTCTACGTCCTGTCGCTGCCGCTGCTTTCCGGCCATGACGCGCTTGCCATCATCGCCTTCGTCGGCGGTTTGTCCGCCGCCACAGCCATGGTCATCGTCGAAAGCGTTGCGCTTGCGATCATGATTTCCAACGACCTCGTCATTCCGCTGTTCGTGCGCCGCGTCATCAAGACGGCGGCTTCGGAAAGCGGCGACTGGTCGACGCTGATCCTCAACGTCAGGCGCGCCTCGATCTTCGCGATGCTGTTCATCGCCTTCCTCTACTACCGCGCCAGCACCGACAGCGTCCGGCTCTCCTCCATCGGCCTGATGTCGTTCGCCGCCATCGCCCAGTTCGCGCCGGCTCTGATCGGCGGGCTGATCTGGCGCGGTGCCAATGCGCGCGGAGCGGCCCTCGGCATGACGGCCGGCTTCCTGATGTGGGGCTATACGCTACTATTCCCCTCGCTCGCCGCGCCCGACAACGCCATCGTCGCAAACGGCCTGTTCGGCTGGGTCGCGCTGAAACCGCAGGCGCTTTTCGGGACGCTTGCCGAACCGCTGAACCACGGCGTGCTGTGGAGCCTGTCGATCAACATCCTTTTCTACCTGCTGGGTTCGCTATCGCGCGCCGCGTCGCCGCTGGAGCGCATACAGGCCGCCATCTTCGTGCCGCGCGAGGCAAACCCGATGCCTTCGCTCAGGCGCTTCCGCACCGCCACCACGGTCAACGACCTCAAGGACACGATCTCGCGCTATCTCGGCGTCGAGCGTACCGAGCGCTCTTTCCAGAGCTTCGCCAGCGACTGCGGCATCGCGCTGCACGGCAACGAGCCGGCGAGCATGGACGTGATGCGCTTTTCCGAACAGCTGCTGGCGAGCGCGGTGGGTTCGTCGACGGCGCGGCTGGTGCTGTCGCTGCTCATCAGGCGCAACGACCGCGAGACCAAGGACACGCTGCGGCTGCTCGACGACGCAACGGAAGCGCTACAGCACAATCGTGACCTTCTGCAGATCGCGCTCGACCAGATGGAGCAAGGCATCACCGTCTTCGACAAGGATTTCCGGCTGACCTGCTGGAACCGGCAGTACCGGGCGCTGTTCGAGCTGCCCGACGAGATGGGACAGGTCGGCGTCTCGCTCGACCATGTCTTGCGCCATCTGGCGGCACGCGGCGACATCGCCAGCGACCAGCATGTCGGCATCCTCAACCGTTTCACCGCCTTCGATGGCCCCTGGCAGATGACGCTGACGACCAGCGGCCGCACTCTGGAGCTGCAATCGAATCCGATGCCGGACGGCGGCATCGTCGCCACCTATGCCGATATCTCGCCGCGCGTGGCGGCAGAGGAGGCATTGAAACGCGTCAACGAATCGCTCGAGCAGCGGGTCGCCCGCCGCACCGCCGAACTGACCAGCGTGAACGAGGAACTGGCGCAGGCGCAGATGCTGGCGGAGGAAGCCAATCTCGGCAAGACGCGCTTCCTCGCCGCCGCCGGCCACGACATCCTGCAACCACTCAACGCGGCCCGGCTCTATTGTGCCTCGTTGATCGAGAAGACCGGCAAGGGGCCGGCCGGCCAGGCCGCGGCCAACATCGAATCCTCGCTGGAATCGGTGGAGACGATCCTGGGCGCCGTCCTCGACATTTCCCGACTCGACGCCGGCGCGCTGAAGCCGGAAGAGACGACGTTCCGGCTGGACGGGCTGTTGAAGCAGATCGGCACGGATTTCCGCCCGATGGCGGCGGGCAAGAAGCTCGAACTCGTCATCGTGTCGTCTTCGCTCAGCGTCGCCACTGACCGCAACCTCCTCAGGCGACTGATCCAGAACCTCGTCTCCAACGCGATCAAGTACACGCGAAGCGGCCGCATCCTTGTCGGGGTGCGGCGGCGCGGGTCCCTTGCCGAAGTGCAGGTGATCGACACCGGCATCGGCATAGCCGGCGACAAGCTCGGCACAGTCTTTCGCGAGTTCACCCGCCTGGACGAGGGCGCGCGCGAAGCGAGTGGCCTGGGCCTGGGCCTGTCCATCGTCGACCGCATCGCGCGCGTACTGAGGCTGGAAATCCGCATCTTCTCGCAGCCAGGCAGAGGCACCCGCTTTTCCGTGCTGATGCCGGTGACGGCACAAGTCACGGACGACGAAGCGAAGGCAACGTCCCGGTCGCGCCCCGCCAACTCGCTCGCCGGACTGGAGGTCGCCTGCATCGACAACGATGCGCGTATCCTGGAAGGCATGCGGCTCTTGCTGGAGGGCTGGGGATGCAGCGTGACGACGCTTTCAGGGTCGCGCGAGATCGGCGCCGGCCTGAAGCGCCCGGACATCGTGCTGGCCGACTATCATCTCGACGGCGAGACCGGGCTCGACGCCATCGCGGCGATCCGCGCGCTGCACGGCGAGCAGGTTCCGGCCGTACTGATCACCGCGGACCGGACGGGCGAGGTGCGTGCCGCCGCGGCGGAACTGGACGTGCCGGTGGTCAACAAGCCGCTCAAGCCGGCGGTGCTGCGTACGATGATGGCGCGCGTTCGCCCTCTCGCATCGGCGGCGGAATAGGCTTCGGATCAGCCTGCCGCCTGCAGCGGGTCGCCGCCGATCCTGGACAGCCGGATCACCGCCTGAGTGCGGCTGTCGACGTCGAGCTTCTGCAATATGGCCGAGACATGCGCCTTGATCGTCGCTTCGGAAACGCCGAGTTCGTAGGCGATCTGCTTGTTGAGCAGGCCCTCGGCCAGCATGCCGAGCACGCGGGTCTGCTGCGGCGTGAGCGTCTGCAACCGCTTGATGAGGTCGGAAACCTCGGGATCACGCTCGACGCCGAGGTCGATGCCGACGGGAGCGGCTATGTCGCCCGATAGTACCGCCTGGATGGCGGAGCGGATCTCTTCCATGCTGGCGGACTTGGAGATGAAGCCGGAGGCGCCGAGGTCGAGCGCGCGCCGGATCGTCGCCGGATCGTCGTGCGCCGAGACCACCACCATCGGCACCGTCGGATGGATGCCGCGCAGCGAGATGAGGCCGGACAGGCCGCTCGCTCCCGGCATGGCGAGATCGAGCAGCACAAGGTCTATGTCGCCATTGGCGAGAAGCAGTGCCTTGGCGCTTTCGAAGTCGCCGGCCTCATGGATGGCAGCAACGGCGCCGGTGCCGGCGATCGCCTCGCGCAAGGCACCGCGGAACAGGGGATGGTCGTCGGCGATGACGAAGCGGTGGCCGCCGGGCATGGTCCCTCCCAATCCCCATTCTTGTTATGTCCTGGGATCAGCGATCGGATTATGAGGCCCCGGCCGGCGTTTTCAAGCGGCAAAGACTGGAATTGCCGCTTTCAACAAGCTCCGTTTCACGTTTTCTGCGGAGCTGGCTCTTCCTTTTCCATATCCTTGACGATCCCCATGAAGGAACGCAGGAAACGCTCCATATAGCTCATCGTCTTGTTGAAGTCTTCTTCGCTGGGCAGGCTCGATTCCAGCTTCTGCGACAGAGAATTCTCCAGTTTCGATACACGCTCGTCGAGACCCTTCACCTTGTCCTGGAGCCGGTCGATCTCGTCCTGGAAGGCGCTGCGCTCATCGGCGGCGACGCGGCAGACGAGCTGGCCTTCCTTCTCCTCGCAGATCGACATGGCGCCGGTCTGGGTGTCCATGCGCACGTAGCCGTTGGCGGATTTCTCCAGTTTGTAGCGCTCGGCATCGTTGGCGTGGGCGGGAACCGCGACAAGCGGCATCAGGGCAAGGCAGGCAGCAAGGCTGGCAAAACGCATCTCTTCCTCCTTCGTCCGATACCCGTTTCAGCGAGTTTCATGACAGGGCTTTGCGCCCGAAATGGGGACAACGCCGCCCTGCCCTTTTCCGCGCCGGACATTGGCATTATAGGGCGGCAATGTCCGCGATCATCTACAAGATAGTCCCTCAGGCGCTGTGGCGCGAGGCCGAAGCGAAAGGCCGGTTCGACGGCGCGCCTGTAGACCTTGCCGACGGTTTCATCCATTTCTCCACCGCCGGCCAGGTGCGCGAAACGGCGGCGCGCCATTTCGCCGGGCAATCCGGCCTGCTGCTGGCCGCCATCGACGGAGACAGGCTCGGCCCGGCGCTGCGCTACGAACCGTCGCGCGGCGGCGCGCTGTTCCCGCATCTCTACGGCCCCCTTGCCCTCGACACGGTGTCGTGGGTAAAGCCGCTGCCGCTCGACGCCGGCGGGTCGCACATCTTCCCGTCGCTGGAGGACGAATGAGCGCCTTCGACGCGATCGGCCGGCGCCTGCTGTTCTGCCTCGATCCGGAGCGCGCGCATGGCCTGTCGATCGCAGCATTGCGCTCAGGCCTGCCGGTCGCCGTTCGACCGGTGCCCGACAGCCGACTCGCGGTCTCGGCCTGTGGGCTGAACTTTCCCAATCCGCTCGGCATGGCAGCCGGTTACGACAAGAACGCCGAGGTGCCGGACGCGCTGCTTTCGCTGGGCTTCGGTTTCGCCGAGGTCGGCACGATCACCCCGCTTCCGCAACCGGGCAATCCGAAACCGCGCATCTTCCGGCTGACCGAGGACGGTGCCGTCATCAACCGGCTGGGCTTCAACAACGAAGGCCATACGGCGGCGGAACGGCGGCTGATCGCGCGCAAGCGGCGCAACGGCATCGTCGGCGTCAACATCGGCGCCAACAAGGACAGCGCCGACCGCGTCGCCGACTACGAGGCCGGTGTCGCCCGCTTCGCAGCGCTGGCCTCCTACCTCACCGTCAACATCTCCTCGCCGAACACGCCGGGCCTGCGCACCATGCAGGGACGCGAGCAGCTTGCCGAGCTTCTTTCCCGCGTCGTGGCCGCGCGCGGCAAGGCCGCCGCACAGCCGCCCATTTTTCTCAAGATCGCGCCCGACCTCACCGAGAACGATCTCGAAGACATCGCCGCCGAAGTGACCGAAAAGGCCATCGAGGGGGTCATCGTCTCCAACACCACCATCGCCCGGCCGCCGCTGAAATCGCCACATACCACAGAGACCGGCGGCCTCTCCGGCCGGCCATTGTTCGAGCGCTCGACCGCCATGGTGGCCAGGATGCGCAGGCTGCTCGGGCCGGACCGCATCCTCATCGGCGTCGGGGGCGTCGATTCAGCCGAGACGGCACTGGAGAAGATCCGCGCCGGCGCCGACCTCGTGCAGTTCTACACCGGCCTGATCTATGGCGGGCCGGCGCTGCCGGGCCGGATCGTTTCGGGCCTGAGCCGCGCGCTCGACCGCGAGGGCGCGGCCTCGATCCGGGATCTGCGGGATACCCGTCTTGACGACTGGGCAGCCAGACCGATCAGCGCTTAGATGGTTGTTCTGGCCGCATTTATGCAACGCCAGACGATTCCGTCTGGCTGCAAAATTCTCTAATCGCCGAACGCCCCCGTGTAGCTCTGCGCCATAGCGCGCGCGGCCGCCTCGGACGACCGCAACTGATCGAACTCGGCGCGCTGGATGCGGCGGGTAAAGCCGTCCATGTCGGGCAGCCGGTGCAGCAGCGAGGTCATCCACCAGGAGAAGCGCTCGGCCGCCCACACCCGCGCCAGCGCGTGCGCCGAATAGGCGTCGATGCCGGCCGCCGAACGCTCCGCATAGAACTCGACCAGCGCATCGGCCAGCAGGCCGACGTCACCCGCGGCCAGATTGAGACCCTTGGCGCCGGTGGGCGGAACGATATGGGCAGCGTCGCCGGCGAGGAACAGCCGGCCGAAGCGCATCGGTTCGGCAACGAAGGAGCGCAGCGGCGCGATCGATTTTTCCATCGACGGGCCGGTGGAAAGCTTCCCGACGGTTTCGGCGTCGAGGCGGCGGCGCAACTCGTCCCAGAACCGGTCGTCGGACCAGTCTTCCACCCGCTCGTCTAGCGGAACCTGCACATAATAGCGGCTGCGATGGCGCGAGCGCATGGAGCAAAGCGCGAAGCCGCGCTCGTGGTTGGCATAGATCAGTTCGTCGGAAACGGGCGGCTTCTCCACCATCAGGCCGAGCCAACCGAACGGATAGACGCGCTCGAAGGTTTGCAGCGCACCAGCCGACACGCTGGCGCGCGACACGCCATGGAAGCCGTCGCAGCCGGCGATGAAGTCGCAAGCGATCTCATAGCCGATGCCGTCCTTGACGTAGCGAACCTTTGGCGAAGCACCATCGAAACCGTGCAGCGATACGTTCTCGGCCTCGTAGACGGTTGCCGCACCGGATGCCACGCGCGCGTCCATCAGGTCGTGCGTCACCTCCGTCTGGCCGTAGACGGTGACGGTGCGGCCGACGAGGGCGCGGAAATCAATGCGATGGCGTTCGCCGTCGAAGCTCAGCTCGACGCCGTCATGCACCAGCCCTTCCTCATGCTGCCGGCGGGAAGCGCCGGCACGCTCCAATAGCTCGACCGTGTTCTGCTCCAGCACGCCGGCACGGATACGGCTGAGGACGTAGTCGGCGCTGCGGCGTTCGAGGATGACCGTTTCGACGCCGTGGTTTTCGAGCAGGCGACCAAGCAGCAGGCCGGCGGGACCGGCACCGACGATGACGACTTGCGTGCGTATTTTATTCCCCTCCCCCTCGGCCTGCCGCCTCAGTCGTATCGGTCCACGGCGCGCGACGGCCGGATGCGCAGCGCCTTCACCAGTCCGCGCGCGGTCGTCAACCCGGCCGCCGTCGCTACCGCCATCTGCGGCAGCACCAGCCATTCCAGCGTCCATGCCGCACCCGAGCGCTCGTTCTCGTACACCAGCGCCTGATTGAGCGCGCCGAGCAGGCCGGCATTGAAGCGGGCGAGCGCCACCAGAAGCTCCGCCGGCACGGGATTGGCCTTGTGCGGCATAGAAGACGAGCCACCCGCCCCGGAAATCTCAGCCTCGCCGACCTCGTTCTGCGCCATCAGCGCGACATCCTGCCCGAGCTTGCCGAGCAGGCCCGAGGTCAGCGACAGCCACGCGGCGAAGCGGGCGATCCGGTCGCGCTCGGAATGCCAGCAAGGTGTGTCGGCGAGGCCGAGCGCCTTCGCCATTTCCCGCGCAACAGCGTCTCCCTTGCCATCGAATCCGCTGCGCGTGCCGACGGGACCG
>JBQCHN010000443.1:0-4621 GCA_051954615.1 Mesorhizobium sp.
GGTCTGGGCGATCGGCACGGGACTGACGCCGACCGCCGCCGATGTGGCCGAAGCGCATGCGCACATCCGGGCGCGGCTGGTGGAGAAATTGGGGCCGGCTGCGGCGAAGATCCGCATCCTCTATGGCGGCTCGGTGAAGCCGTCGAATGCGCGCGAACTGCTGTCGGTCGCCAATGTCGACGGCGCGCTGGTCGGCGGGGCCAGCCTCAAGGCCGCAGATTTCCTCGGCATCGCGGAATCCTACCAGTCCGTCTGAGCCCGCGCAGCGGCCCGTGCGGTTGCAAAGCCGCTTGAGGCCCCCATATTCGGGGCACGGGCTTGGAAATGCCACGAAAGCATTGTATTGAGCCGCCTCCAATCGAGCGGTCGCGTTTGCGCAGGCCGGACGCCTTACCGGGATAGATAATGGAAACCGTACTGATCGTCGTCCATCTCATGGTCGTGCTCGCGCTTGTCGGCGTGGTGTTGCTGCAACGCTCCGAAGGCGGCGGGCTCGGCATCGGCGGCGGTTCCGGTTTCATGACGGCGCGCGGCGCCGCCAACGCGCTGACGCGCGCGACGGCGATCCTGGCGACGATCTTCTTCGCCACCTCGCTGATCCTGTCCATCGTCGCCCGTTACGGCGAAAAGCCGATCGACATCCTCGACCGGTTGCCGGCCTCCAGCCAGGACGGCTCGGGCCAGAGCGGTGGCGGCAAGGGCGTTCTCGACCAGCTGCCCGGCTCGACGGCTCCGGCCGCGCCCGCCAACCAGGCGACGCCGCCGACCGACGGCGGTTCCGCCGCCACCGCGCCGGCTCCGGCCACCGAGCCGCAGGCGAACGCGCCCACGATGGCCCCGCAGGCTCCCGCAGCTCCGGCGACCGAGGCCCCGGCTACGGACGGCGGCGCCATGAAGCCGGCCGCGCCGCAGGTTCCCAACCAGTAACCGTTCCGATAACGGTTTATATCAGCCTGACGAAATCTGTTGTCGTTTGAACACAGTCGCGGCAAATGCCGCGTCATCACAAAGATTCGAACGGGTATGGCGGACCGGTGCGCTTGAGCGCCATCCGCTGATTCGACTATAGCTTGCCTGCGGCAGATCGGCTCCCTCGCGGGGGAGGCGGGGCTATGCCGTGGGCAACACGCATATCTGATCGGATTTTCGCCATGCAGCTTCGCAGCTTCATCCTTGCCGGCTTCGCGGCCGCCCTCTTTCTCGGCGCGCCCGCTTACGCGGCCATGCCGTCCTCCACGGCTCCTCAGGCCGCATCGCAGACCGACGTCGTGCAGGTCGCGGCGAAAAGCCCGACCGCGGAACTGAAACAGCTGAAAAAGAAGAAGAAGCCGACCGACGCGGACCTCGCCCGCATCGAGGAGCTGGAAAAGCAGATCAAGGCCGAGCGGGCCGAAGCGAAGGTCAAGGCACTCGAAGCCCGGAAACTGGCCATGCGCGAGGCGGCCAAAGCGAGAGCCGACGCCCGACGCGAGGCGTTTCTCGCCAGCAAGAGCCAGAAGGCGGCCGAAAAGGCCGTGAAGGTCGAGAAGAAGACGGCCAAGGCCGAGCCGGCGCGGCCGGCCGAGCCCATCCAGGAGGCGGAAGAGGCCCTGCCGGCGGAGGCGATGAACGTCGCACTGACCGGCAACAACGGCGAGCTTCGTTCCGAATCGCCGGCAACGGCGCCCCGCTCTTCGGGCGGCCTGTTTGCCGGCCTGTTCGGCGGCTCGACGGCCTCGTCGATCTCCTACCTGCCGGAAACCCGCGCGCTGGACGCGGCGCTGGCCAAGAAGCAGGCCAAGAAGCCTTTCAAGGTGAAGCCGGAATTCGTGCCGCAGGAGGTGGATTTTTCGGGCTATGAGCCGGGCACCATCGTCATCAACACCACCGAGCGGCGGCTCTACCTTGTGGAATCGGCCTTCAAGGCGCGCCGCTACGCCATTGCCGTCGGCAAGGAAGGCCTGCAGTTCAAGGGCACCACGACCGTCGGCGACAAGCAGGAATGGCCGCGCTGGATTCCGACCAAGGAAATGCAGGAGCGCGAGCCCAGCCATTACGGCCGGTACAAGGACGGCATGCCCGGCGGCGGAGAGAACCCGCTTGGCGCGCGCGCCATCTACCTCTACCAGGGCAAGACGGACACGCATCTGCGCATCCACGGCACCGTCGCGCCGCAGACCATCGGCACCAGCGCCTCGAACGGCTGCTTCCGCATGATCAACGAGCACGTCATGGATCTCTACCGTCGCGTGAAGATGGGCACCAAGGTGGTCATCCTCTAAGCAGCGAAAAAACTGCGACAAGGGCCGGTGAACAGCCGGCCCTTTTGTTTTGCTCATTCGACAGTGCCGGGAAAAACCTCAAGCGGCGGTTTTTCCACTGGCGGAATCGTTCCGGCCGCGTTAAGCACCGACTCCCATGGCGCGATATGTTTTCATCACCGGCGGCGTGGTTTCTTCCCTTGGAAAAGGCATTGCCTCGGCGGCTCTCGGAGCCCTGTTGCAGGCGCGCGGCTATCGTTGTCGCCTGAAGAAGCTCGACCCCTATCTCAATGTCGATCCGGGCACCATGTCGCCCTATCAGCACGGCGAGGTGTTCGTCACCGACGACGGCGCCGAGACGGATCTCGATCTCGGCCATTACGAGCGCTTCACCGGCCGCTCGGCCAACAGCCAGGACAACATCACCACCGGCCGCATCTACAAGAACATCATCGAGAAGGAACGGCGCGGCGATTATCTCGGCGCGACCGTGCAGGTGATCCCGCACGTCACCGACGAGATCAAGAATTTCGTCCTCGACGGCAACGACGATTACGATTTCGTGCTGTGCGAGATCGGCGGCACTGCCGGCGACATCGAGGCGATGCCGTTCCTCGAGGCGATCCGCCAGCTCGGCAACGACCTGCCGCGCAACAACGCCGTCTACGTGCATCTGACCCTGATGCCCTACATTCCGACCGCCGGCGAGCTGAAGACCAAGCCGACGCAGCATTCGGTCAAGGAACTGCGCGGCATCGGCATTGCGCCCGACATCCTGCTCGTTCGCGCCGACCGGCCGATCCCGAAGGAGGAGCGGCGCAAGCTTTCCCTGTTCTGCAACGTGCGCGAATCGGCCGTCATCCAGGCGCTCGACGTCGGCCACATCTACGACGTGCCGATGGCCTATCACAAAGAAGGCCTCGACGGCGAAGTGCTGGCCGCCTTCGGCATCGATCCGGCGCCGAAGCCGCGCCTGGAGCCGTGGCAGGGCGTGTCGCAGCGCATCCATAATCCCGAAGGCGAGGTCACCATCGCCGTCGTCGGCAAGTACACGGGCCTCAAGGACGCCTACAAGTCGCTGATCGAGGCACTGTCGCACGGCGGCCTGGCCAACCACGTCAAGGTCAAGCTCGACTGGATCGAAAGCGAGGTCTTCGAGAAGGAGGACCCTGCACCCTATCTCGAGAAGGTCCATGGCATCCTCGTGCCCGGCGGCTTCGGCGAGCGCGGCTCGGAGGGCAAGATTCTCGCGGCCAAGTTCGCGCGCGAGCGCAAGGTGCCGTATTTCGGCATCTGCTTCGGCATGCAGATGGCCTGCATCGAGGCGGCGCGCTCGCTGGCCGGCATCGAGAACGCGTCCTCGACCGAGTTCGGCCCGGCCAAGGAGCCTGTCGTCGGCCTGATGACCGAATGGCTGAAGGGCAACATGCTGGAGAAGCGCAAGGCCGCCGGCGACCTGGGCGGCACGATGCGGCTAGGCGCCTACGAGGCGCGGCTTTCGCCCGGCTCCAGGATCGCCGACATCTATGGCGACGCGCAGATTTCCGAGCGTCATCGCCATCGCTACGAGGTCAACATCGACTACAAGCAGCGGCTGGAGGAATGCGGGCTGGTGTTCGCCGGCATGTCGCCGGACGGCGTGCTGCCCGAGACGGTCGAATATGCCGACCATCCGTGGTTCATCGGCGTGCAGTACCATCCCGAGCTGAAGAGCCGGCCGCTGGAGCCGCACCCGCTGTTCGCGTCGTTCATCGCGGCGGCGGTGGAGCAGAGCCGGCTGGTGTAGGCCGGCAGCGAGCCGCATGAGCCGGACCTATGTCGCGCTTCTCTACAGCATCGTCCTGACGCCGCAGAAGCGGGTGGTGATGGCCGATCTTCGCGCCATGGCCGAAGGTCTCGGCTACGAGAATGTCCGCACGCTCGTCTCCAGCGGCAATCTTGTCTTCGACGCGCCGGAGACGGCGCTCGCGGACCTGGAAAGCCGTCTGGAGGCGGCCTTTCCGAAAACTTTCGGCAGACATGTCGACATCGTCGTGCGCGACGCCGCCGGCTGGCTGGCGCTGGCGGCGGCCAATCCTTTTCCCGAAGATGCGGACGCCACGCCGGACCAGGTCGCCGTGCGCGTCATGCGCGACCCGGTTCCGGCGGATACCGAGGAGCGGCTGCGGCAGGCTGTGGCGGCCGACGAGAAATTCGCCATCGTCAACGGCGATCCATGGGTCGTCTTCTCGCGCGAAAGGCCCAACTCGCGGCTGCTGGCGGCCATGAACCACAAGCGCCTCGGCGTCGGCACCTCGCGCAACTGGAATACGGTGCGCAACCTGGCGCGGATGCTTTCGGAGACATGAAAAGGGCGGCCGGAGCCGCCCTTCTGTCGTCAT